>CAMCBT010000109.1 GCA_945873115.1 uncultured Mitsuokella sp. | reverse complement strand
CTATGAAGACAAGCATACCCTACCACAAGGGACATATCCCCATCGAGATTCCCGATAAGAACTATGTGGGAACCCTGGCCTCGGATCCCGCCGGCTGCCGTATGGAGGGCACCGAGGCGGAGATCGTCGAGCGGGCCCTGGATAACCCCATCGGGAGCGACCGGCTGGAGGAGCTGGTGAAGGGCAAGAAGAGCGTCGTCATCATCTCTAGCGACCACACCCGCCCCGTGCCCAGCCACGTGACCATGCCCATTCTCCTGCGCCGTATCCGCAGCGCGAACCCTGATATCGCCATCACCATCCTCATCGCCACGGGCTTCCATCGCCCCACCACCCGGGAGGAGCTGGTGGCCCGCTACGGGGAGGATATCGCCACCCATGAGCACATCGTCGTCCATCGCTCCCAGGAGGACGAGATGGCGGACCTGGGGCATCTTCCCTCCGGCGGCAAGCTCCTCATCAACAAGGTGGCCGTGGACACGGATCTGCTTATCGCCGAGGGCTTCATCGAGTCCCACTTTTTCGCCGGCTTCTCCGGCGGCCGGAAGTCCATCCTCCCGGGCATCGCGTCGGCCACCACCGTCATGGCGAACCACTGCAGCGAATTCATCGCCAGCCCCTATGCCCGCACCGGGAACCTCGAGAACAATCCCATCCACAGGGACATGCTCTACGCGGCGGAGCAGGCAAAGCTTGCCTTCATCCTCAACGTGGTCATCGATGCCCGGAAAAAGGTCATCGGAGCCTTTGCCGGCCATCGGGAAAAGGCCCATGAGACGGGCTGCCAGTTCGTCCTGAAGCTGGCGGAGGTGAAAAAGAAGCCCGCCGATATCGTGGTGGTGACGAATGGCGGCTATCCTCTCGACCAGAACATCTACCAGGCGGTGAAGGGCATGACGGCGGCCGAGGCCACCTGCAAGGAAGGGGGCGTCATCATCATGTGCGCCGCCTGCGACGACGGCCACGGGGGTGAGTCCTTCTACCGGACGGTCAAGGAGGCCCCCTCGGCCCATGCACTCCTCGAGCGCATCGCGAAGATCCCGCGGAACGAGACCATCCCCGACCAGTGGGAGATGCAGATTCTCGCCCGCATCCTCGACAAGTACACCGTCATCCTCATGACGGATCTGTGCGACCCCCAGATGATAAAGGACATGCACATGGAGCACGCGGCATCCTTCGACGAGGCCCTCGCAAGGGCCTTCCAGCTGAAGGGAGAGGATGCCACCGTAGCCCTCATCCCCGACGGCGTCTCCGTCATCGTGCGCTAAGTTTATAGGAATCCTAGGGACTGCAATGCAGTCCCTATTTTTGTAGAAGGAACCATCCATGCGGAAGACGGCCGTCTCTACGTGCTTTTCCCGATGCTTCCTGCGGGCGGCTCTCCCTGCCCTTCCGTCACGCTCGCAGGACGCAGCTTGTGATGCTGTAGCCCGTCGTCCGGCTCCCTTCCATTCTTGAATCCCATTCATAATTGAAAAACTGTTGCGACTATCACGGAAATGGCGGCCCGAATTCCCTATACTGAAGCATGTAGAGAGAAATGAGCAGCGAACACGGAAAAGGAGTGAGGCGCTATGATTACGAAAGAAATGACACTGGCGGATGTGGTGAAGGAGCATCCCAATACCATCGGCTTTTTGAACGGCCTGCATCTCGACTACTGCTGCGGCGGCCACGACCCCATCGCCCGGGCCATCGCAGAGAAGGGCATGGACGTGGACCGGTTCCTAGCGGACCTCAACCGGGTGGCGGCCCGCCCGTCAGCTCAGCGGGACGCCCATGCGGATATCGAGTCCTTCAAGGAGCTTTCCGTCAATGAGATGCTCGATGACCTGGAGGCCACCCATCACGTGACCGACCGGAAGCTCATGGCCGAGGCGGAGCAGCTTCTGAATAAAATCCTCGTCGTCCACTACCCCCATCATGGGGAGATGCTCACGAAGCTCCATCACCTCTACGCGGGCCTCAAGGCGGAGCTGGAGGAGCACTTTGCAAAGGAGGAGCGACTCGTCTTCCCCCTCATGCGGGAGCACGTCCACCCGGACAAGGCTACCATTGACTACGTGGACACCCTCATCAACGAGCACACGAATGCCGGCGACATCATCAAGGAAATCCAGGACCTCACGGGGAATTTTACCCCGCCCGCCGATGCCTGCCCCACCTTCCAGCACACCTACAAGGTGCTGGAGGAGCTCTTCGACGACATCTTCATCCACATCTTCAAGGAAAACTCCATTGCCTTCCCCGAATACGCCGAGCAGGAATAAGCGCATTCGCTTGAATATAAAACAAAGAACCTAGAAAGGACGTGCTCATCATGGCAGACGAAAAGAAAAATCAGGATCAGGCCTGCGCCTACTGTGGCGCAAAGGAGGCCGAGGAGCAGTCGGAAATCCTCTACGAGTGCAGCAACTGCGGCACCCTCTACTGCGATACCTGCGGCGAGGGCAAGGGCTGCCCGAACTGCGGCGCCTCCATCCTGGAGTCCCACCCCATAGAGCCCATGGGTGCCAGCAGCTGGAACCCCAAC
>CAMCBT010000108.1 GCA_945873115.1 uncultured Mitsuokella sp. | reverse complement strand
AGTCGTTCACGCGTCGGATGAGCATGGGCTCGAATTCCTCGTTGATGGCTTCGTCCCGCTTGTAGCCGGAGGTGTTGGCATTCGCCAGGTTGTTCGCGATGGTATCCGTCCGCTTCGTCTCAGTGACCATGCCGGAGGCCGCCGTGTAAAGACCACGCCACATAGTATCATTCCTTTCATTATGTTCTTCGATAGTGTTGCAACCGCTACGTATGTCCCACGCTCACCAAGGGTTCCACAGGCGACCGTGCGCTTATCCGCTTAATTACCGGCCTCCATCTTAAACGCACTTCGTTTGGACGAAAGATTCCGGCCGGGGCGGAACGCACACTTTCCTCGCCTGTTCCACCAAAGGTTCGCTTAGGAACACACGTAGCTGTCGACCATTCGGTCACTTCGTAGCTATGCTATTTATCTTCCTAGCGCGAGATTATTCGCTTTCCCATCAAATTTTGAGAGGCTGTCGAGGGCCTTGCCGCAGCCTAGGGCTACGCAGGAGAGGGGGTCTTCTGCGAGGGCGGTGGCGATGTCGGTCTCCCGGCGGATGAGTTCGTCGAGGCCGTAGAGCATGGCGCCGCCGCCGGTCATGATGATGCCGGCGTCCATGATGTCAGCGGAGAGCTCCGGAGGCGTCTCCTCCAAGACCTTCTTGACGCCCTCCACGATGCGGCGGACGGAGGGCTCGAGGGCGGAGGCCATCTGATCTGTGGTAACCTCCACGGTCTTCGGCAGGCCCGTGAGCATATCCCGGCCCCGGACTTCCATGCTTGTGTTCCTTGCCCCCGGGAAAGCGGCTGCCACGTTGAATTTGATTTCCTCTGCCGTGCGCTCGCCAATCATGAGGTTGAGTTCCTTGCGGACGTAGGCGATGATGTCCGAGTCGAACTTGTCGCCGGCGATGCGAAGCGAGGCGCTGTTGACGATGCCGCCGAGGCTGATGACGGCGATATCCGTCGTGCCGCCGCCGATATCGACGACCATGGAGCCCTGGGGCACCACGATGTCAAGGCCGGCACCGAGGGCGGCTGCCAACGGCTCCTCGATGAGCTGCACGTGACGGGCGCCTGCCTGCTCGGCGGCCTCCTGCACGGCCCGCTGCTCCACCATGGTGCAGCCGGAGGGGATGCAGATCATGATGCGGGGGCGGAAGACGAAGCTCTTGCCCGTGACCTTCTCAATGAAGTGGCGCAGCATATGCTCCGTAATATCATAGTCGGCGATGACGCCGTCTCGGAGGGGCCGGATGGCCACGATATTTCCCGGCGTGCGGCCAATCATCTGGCGGGCCTCCTCGCCGATGGCCAGCACGGTATTCTTATCCTTATTCACGGCAACGACGGAGGGCTCCCGCAGGACGATGCCCTTCCCGCGCACATAGACGAGCACATTCGCCGTCCCCAGATCAATCCCGATATCCATTGACATTCCAAACATAGACTGGCAATATCCCCTTCCGCGAAGTTATTCATAAAAAGGCCTACGTTCCCCGATTTTCATTCCACGCTGATTTATAGGATGAAAACACCCTAGCCATTCCATCATATAATAAAATAAATGGAAATACAATAGAACCTATGGGGAAAATTTCGCAGGAAATGTCAGCCCTCTACCCCCAATTCTTTCCCCTCCTCTTGTTGACAACCATTCTAAGGGATGGTAGTCTATACGTGCATTCGGGATTTTTTTCACATACTGATATAGATATGGAGGAAACCATGAACAATCGCAGAAAAATCGTCATCATTGGCGCCTCGAACGTGGGCTCGGCTGTGGCCAACAAGATCGCCGACTTCCAGCTGGCGACGGAGGTGGCCCTCATCGACCTGAACGTGGACAAGGCCTGGGGCGAGGCGAAGGACGCGAGCCATGCCACGGCCTGCGTCTACTCCACCAACATCAAGTTCCACCTGGGGGACTACGACGACTGCAAGGATGCCAATATCATCGTCATCACGGCCGGCCCCTCCATCCGTCCGGGAGAGACGCCGGATCGGCTGAAGCTGGCGGGGACGAATGCGAAGATCATGCAGAGCGTGTTCTCGGAAATCAGGAAGCGCACGAAGGAAGCCATGATCATCATGATCACGAACCCTCTCGATGTGGCCACCTATGTGGTATCGACCCAGTTCGACTATCCCCGGAACCTCATCCTCGGCACGGGCACGCTTCTGGAGACGTATCGCTTCCGCCGGATTCTTGCGGACAAGTATCAGGTGGATCCGAAGAACATCTCGGGCTATGTGCTGGGCGAGCACGGCAACAATGCCTTTGTGGCCTGGTCCACCACGGGCTGCGCCGGCTTCCCCCTGGAGCACCTGGACGAGTATTTCCACCACACGGAGCGCCTGGACAAAAAGGCCGTGGAGCAGGAGCTGGTACAGGTGGCCTACGATGTCATCAACCGCAAGGGCTACACGAATACGGGCGTGGCCATGGCAGCCTGCCGCTACATCAAGGCGGTGCTCTACGATGAGCACACCATCCTCCCCTGCTCGGCTGTGCTGAATGGCGAGTATGGCATCAAGGACGTGGCCCTCTCCATCCCCCGCATG
>CAMCBT010000107.1 GCA_945873115.1 uncultured Mitsuokella sp. | reverse complement strand
CTTGCTTGCTTGCTTGCTTGCTTGCTTGCTTGCTTGCTTGCTTGCTTGCTTGCTTCGAGATTATCCTTTATCTGCATCTCCCTGTCAATACCCAAATCATTCTTCCCTTCCTTGTTTAATGAAAATACTGCAAAATGGTTCTCCCCGATAGAAATACGGGGAGAACCACTTCTTTATATTCTCAGAGATAACGAATCCAGACGTAGATGTTTGCCATGAGGATGGTCAGCACCATGATGGGGAAGGCTACCTTCATGAAGCCTACGAAGGTGATGATAGTGCCGCGCTTTGCTGCCATGGAGGCTACGACCACGTTGGCGCTGGCGCCGATGAGGGTGCCGTTGCCGCCGAGGCAGGCACCGAGGGCCAAGCTCCACCACATGGGATCGAGATTCGTCAGACCCATCTGGCCCATGTCCTGGATGAGGGGGATGAGGGTCGCGACGAAGGGGATGTTGTCGATGAAGGCGGAGGCGAAAGCGCTCATCCACAGAATGAGCATGGCCGTCTCCGGCACATTGCCGTTCGTGATGGCGATGGCTTCCTGGGCCAGCATCTTGATGACGCCCGTCTCCACGAGGCCGCCGACGAGGATGAAGAGGCCGGCGAAGAAGAAGATGGCGAGCCATTCGATTTTTGACAGGGCCTTTGCGATCATTTCCTCATTGCGATGGCAGGCGAGGAGCAGGAGAAGGCCTGCGCCGGAGAGGGCCACCGTGGCGGATTCCAGCCCGAGGCTGCTGTGGAGTACGAAGAGAGCGATGGTGCAGAAGATGACGAAGAGGCATTTCTTCAGGAGCACGTGATCCGTGATTTCCTTGCTGGCATCCATCTTCATGACCTCTGCCTGCAGCTCCGGCTTTGTGTGTAGGTGGCTGCCGTAGAGGAGAATGAGGATTCCCTCCACCACCAGGAAGATTAGGATGCAGACACCTGTGAGGTTCCAAACGAAGTCCATGAAGTTCAGCCCCACGGCGCTGCCGATCATGATATTCGGCGGATCGCCGATGAGGGTGGCCGTGCCACCGATGTTGGAGGCGAGAATCTGGGAGACCAGGTAGGGCTTCACATCCACATGAAGCTGCTTCGTAATGCTGAAAGTGACGGGCACCGTGAGAAGCACTGTGGTGACGTTATCGAGGAGCCCGGAGCAAACCGCCGTCAAGGCCGAGAGGGCGAGGAGCAGTGCGATGGGCCGGGCATTGACCTTCTTCGCCGCCCAGATGGCGAGGAAGTGGAAGAGCCCCGTCTCGCTGGTGATGTTCACGATGATCATCATGCCCATGAGCAGTCCCAGTGTATTGAAGTCGATGTGGTGTATCGCCATCTCCTGGGTCAGCACCCCGGTGAGAATCATGAGCATGGCCCCGAAGATGCCAACGATGGTGCGGTGGACCTTCTCGGAGATGATGAGTGCGTACGCTGCCACGAAAATGACGATGGCAATCGTTGTTGTCACTGGCATTCCATTCACTTCTTTCCAAGCACAAATACACAGAATCCCTACGCGGCACTCTAGCTATCTGCCTAGCACCGCCCCTATAAATACAGCCTGAATCCCCTCCCTACTGCTTCTTCGGCGTGAGGATGATGCTCTCCCCCTCCCGCTTCACCTTGAAGGTGTACCTTGTGATGCCCTCCTGCGCCAGCTCCAGCTTCAGCTCCATGAGAGCCTTGCCGAGGGCATCCGTCAGATCCTTCGTAAAGCCAGCGCGCAAGAGGTTTGGCGGAACGGCCTCCTGGGCCTCCTTCGCCTTTTGAACAGCCTCCCGGGCCTCTTCTGCCCTGGCTTTCTTCTGGAGGGCCTCTTCGAGGGTCTCCTCCTCCATGAACCCCGCCAGCATTTCCTTATCGCTGCGGTTCTTTGGTATCTTTGACATAATCCCCCTCACTTCTGTGCCTTTGTCCAGCTGTCCCGGAGTCCCACGACCCGGTTGAAGACGAGATTGTCCGGCGTCGTGTCCGGATCTACTACGAAGTAGCCCTCCCGAAGGAATTGGTAGTGGGTTCCTGCCGCCGCGAGCTTCACCGAGGGCTCGATTTTCGCGTCCTTCCGTACCTCGAGGGATTTCTTATTGAGCGCCCCCAGGAAGTCCTCCGGCACATTTCCGTTCTCATCCGTCTCGATGAGGAAGTCGTAGAGGCGCACCTCGGCGGGAAGGGCGTGCTTTTCCGACACCCAGTGGATGGTGCCCTTTATCTTCCGGTTCGCCGTGGCGCCGCCCGTCTTGGAGGTGAGGTCTGCCGTGCAGCGAAGCTCCACCACGTTGCCGGCCTCGTCCTTTACCACCTCCTCGCACTTGATGATATAGGCGTGCTTCAGCCGCACCTCTCCGCCGGGACGCAAGCGGAAGAACTTCTTCGGCGGCTCCTCCATAAAGTCCTCCTGCTCGATGAAAAGCTCCCGGGAGAAGGGCACGAACCGCTGGCCACCGTGCATGGGGTTGTTCTCCGCCAAGAGCCACTCCTCCTCTCCCTCCGGGTAGTTGGTGATGACCACCTTCAGGGGGCGCAGCACCGCCATGACCCGATCGGCATTTTCATTGAGGTCGGCGCGGATCTCGTGCTCCAGCATCTGGGCATCCACCAGGCTGTTGGCCTTTGCCACGCCGATTTCCTCGCAGAAGCTCCGAAGGGCCGCCGGGGTGAAGCCGCGACGGCGCAGGCCCGA
>CAMCBT010000106.1 GCA_945873115.1 uncultured Mitsuokella sp. | reverse complement strand
TATTATATATTGCTTCTCTGTGAAATGTCAAGATTCGTCACGAAAAATCCTTCTAAATAAGAATTTTTTTCTACAAATAAATGAAAAACCCTCTCTTTTTTCGCATTTTTTGAGGAAAGTGCCGATGTACACTGTATGCAAGGTAGACAGTTCGCCGTGAATTCGCTACAATAATATTTGTATGTGTATAGGGGAGCGTTCCCCTATTGTTTTTTCCATAGGAGGCATATATGAATCTTTCCATTAAGATACTCATTTCCCTCGTCCTGTCCGTCATCTGCGGGCTTGTGGCAGGGCCGGACGCACTTCCCTTCATCAACTGGTGGATTGCGCCCATCGGCACCATCTTCCTGAACCTCATCAAGATGGTCATCGTCCCCATCGTCTTCTTCTCCCTCGTCGTTGGCATGACAAGCCTCGGGGATATCTCGAAGCTCGGGCGCATCGGTGTCAAGACCATCCTTCTCTATCTCGTGACCACCGCCATCGCCATCGTCATCGGCTTCGGCGTGGCGGGCCTCGTCCACCCCGGTCTCGGCCTCACCATGACCAGCGCAGAGGCTGTCACGGTGAAGGAGTCCCCCTCCATCATGCAGGTCTTCGTGGCCATGGTGCCCACGAACCCCGTCGCCTCCATGGCAAAGGCGGAAATCCTGCCCCTCATCGTCTTCTCCCTCTTCGTGGGCGTAGGCATCCTGCAGGTGGGAGGAGAGCGGGCCAAGACCCTCATCGACCTCTTTGACGCAGGTGCCGAGGTCTCCTACAAGATCATCGGCATCGTCATGAAGTTCGCCCCCTTCGGTGTCTTCGCCCTGCTGCTCCCCGTAGTGGCAAAGAACGGCCCCGCCGTCCTCCTGCCGCTCCTTTCCGTCATCGCCTGCGTCGCCGTGGGCTGCGTCATCCACGCGGTCCTCGTCTACTCGACACTGGCGAGGCTCTGGGGCGGCCACACGCCCCTCGAGTTCTTCCGGGGCATGAGCGAGGCCATGCTCATCGCCTTCACCACCTGTTCCTCGGCGGCGGCACTCCCCATCAACATGAAGAACTGCCAGGAGAAGCTCGGCGTCCGACGGGATGTGTCCTCCTTCGTCCTGCCGCTCGGGGCCACCATCAACATGGATGGCACCGCCCTCTACATGGGCGTCTGCTCCCTCTTCATCGCCAATGTCTTCGGCGTCGACCTGACCCTCGGCCAGATGGCCATAATCGTTCTGACGGGCACCCTCGCCTCCATCGGCACGGCAGGCGTCCCCGGTGCCGGCATCATCATGCTGGCCATGGTGCTCCAGTCCGTGGGGCTCCCCATGGAGGGCCTGGCCCTCGTGGCCGGCATCGACCGCATCCTCGACATGTTCCGCACCTGCCTCAATATCACGGGCGATGCGGCCGTCACCATCGTCATGGATCAGGAGGAGCGCAAGGGGAGCGCCAAGGCCTGACCTTCACCCAATCGGAAAGTAGGAAAGCAAATGGATCATACGGAAACGACCGAAAAGAAGAAAATCATCCTCTCCGGCATCCAGCCCACCGGCGTCTTTACCCTGGGCAATTACCTGGGGGCCGTGAAGAACTGGCACGAGATGCAGGAGGAGTACCTCTGCTACTACTTCATCGCAGATCTCCACAGCCTCACCATCCACATGGAGGCGGCAAAGCGCAGGGCCCAGACCCGGGAGGCCTTCGCTCTGCTTCTCGCCTGCGGCATCGACCCGGAGAAAAGCCTCGTCTTCGTCCAGAGCCACAACAAGTTCCACGCGGAAATGGGCTGGATCATGGACTGCTGCTCCCAGTTCGGCGAGCTCAGCCGCATGACCCAGTTCAAGGACAAGAGCGCAAAGCACCCGGACAACATCAACGCGGGCCTCTTCACCTACCCGGCCCTCATGGCCGGCGACATCCTCCTCTACCAGGCGGACTACGTGCCCGTGGGAGCCGACCAGACCCAGCACCTGGAGTTTACGAGAGATGTGGCCACCCGCTTCAACCACAACTACGGGGAGACCTTCAAGCTGCCGGAGGGCTACTTCCCAAAGGCCGGCGCGAGAGTCATGAGCCTCCAGGACCCCACCAGCAAGATGAGCAAGTCGGACGAGAATCCGAAGGCCACCATATCCATCCTGGACGAGGAAAACGTCATCATGAAGAAGTTCAAGGCCGCCGTCACCGACAGCGAGGCCTCCGTCCACGCAAGCGAGGACAAGCCCGGCGTCACGAACCTCATGACCATCTACTCCGCCATCACGGGAAAAACGATGGAGGCTGTCACGAAGGAGTTTGCGGGATGTGGCTACGGCGACTTCAAGGAGGCCGTGGGCACCGCCGTCGCCGACGAACTCCGCCCCGTCCGGGAGGAATACAAGCGGATCCTCGATGACCGGGCCTATCTCGACAGCGAGATGAAAAAGGGCGCCGAGCGGGCCACCGCCATAGCAAGTCGCACCCTGACAAAGGTAAAAAAACGCGTCGGCCTCCTGCTGGAGTCGTAAAACCATAGAAATAGGGACTGTTTCGAGGATTTTGATATGCTCCCCTTATGAGAGACAGTAAAGAGCAAAACTGTCTGCATAGGGGGAGCATTCTTATTTTCATGCGGAAAGTCCGAACGACGAAAAGCCTCGAATCGATACGTCAATCAATCCGAGGCTTTCTTTGCTATTCGCGTTTATTCCTGTGCCACGAGCTTTCTCGTGTGCTCGGCGACCT
>CAMCBT010000105.1 GCA_945873115.1 uncultured Mitsuokella sp. | reverse complement strand
TACGGCTATGAATTTTTAGGTATTTGCTGTGTATGCCTTGACAGGGGCTGATCAAAGCGAGGGACTTTTTCTGTTGCGCTTTTCCTGCAGGATTGTGCCTCGCTCCTTCGAGCACCCCTCTCCCGGAGGGAGGCTTGGGTACTTCAAAAACATCTTGCGTTCGGTTGACGGTTGTGCTATACTTTTCTAGTCGCATTGTTGCGAATCGTAACTCTGCCCTTTCTTCGGATTGGGCCATAGACCAAAGAGGGAGGTGATTTCGTGAGAAAGTACGAAGTCATATTCATCGTGAAGCCCCTGGAAGAGGAGGCCACGAACGCTGTCATCGAGAAGTTCACAAAGCTCATCGCGAACAACGGCGGAACGGTCGACAAGGAAGACCGTTGGGGCAAGAAGCGCCTTGCCTATGAGATCAAGGACTGCATGGAGGGCTACTACTGCCTGCTGAACATTACGGCAGAGCCTGCCTGCGTCGCCGAGTGCGACCGCGTGATGAAGATCACGGACGAGCTCTTGAAGCACATGATCGTTCGCGAGGACGAGGAATAAGAGACTCTTTTCGGGAGGACAGCCATGAACAAGGTGATACTCATCGGTCGCCTTACGCGCGACCCGGAGGTACGTTATACCAACTCGGGTGTGGCAGTCGCCACCTTCACGCTGGCCGTCGATCGTCGCTATGCAAAGCGCGATGCAAATGACGGACAGCCCACAGCGGATTTCATCCCCATCGTCTGCTGGCGCAAGCTGGCAGAGATTTGCGGGAACAATCTCGTCAAGGGACGCCGGGTGGGTGTCGAGGGCCGTATGCAGGTCCGCACCTACGACGCCCAGGACGGATCGAAGCGCTACGTGACCGAGGTCATCGCCGACGAGGTGGAGTTCCTCGACTCGAAGGGCTCCTCTGAGGGCGGCGCTTCCTACAGCGCAGCGCCCCACGCAGCCCAGCAGGCTCCGGCCCAGAGTGCGCCCCAGGGCGGCTTCGGCCAATCCATCCCGGAAGAAGAAATTCCATTTTAAGGGAGGGAATTATCTTGATGAGACGTGACAGAAGCAGAAGGCCCCGCAGGAAAGTCTGCTCCTTCTGTGTGGACAAGGTCGAGCATATCGACTATAAGGACGTGGCAAAGCTCCGCCGCTTCATTACGGAGCGTGGCAAGATCCTGCCCCGTCGCATTTCCGGCAACTGCGCAAAGCACCAGCGCCAGGTGACGCTCGCAATCAAGCGTGCGCGCAACATCGCGCTCCTGCCGTTCACAGCGGAATAAAAACGCCTGCTCCGAAAGGCAAATGCCTTTTGGAGCAATTTTTTTTATTGCCTGAAATATCAAAGGAAGAGCTGCGCAGCAGAAGAAAAGGCCGAAGCAAAGCTGGAGGAAGCGCCGGGGTGAAGGGACTGAAAGCCTTGAAGCTGCAAAAAAGGCAGATAGCCTGCACTGTTGTGCTTGCTATCTGCCTTTTATTATGAAACCATAGTACGTAGTCCTAAAAGAGCGCAAAAAGTCCCTATAGCTGGAAATGGAGCTTTTTTCGCTATACGGCTGCGGTCGGAATTGTGGCGGAATCTAACTCCCAGCCAAGTTGTTTGAGTTTTTTCAAATAATGCTGGATCTTGCTTTTGGTGTTGAATCGATTGTAATAGTCTGCACCAAGATCAGTAAACGGAACATTGTTCTTGAGCATATGGTAAATCGATATGAGCATCGTGTGGGCAACAGCGACCGTGGCACGGTTTGCACCCCGCCGAGCAACAAGACGCTGATATTGTGCTGAAAGGAAGGAATCTGTTTTCTTGACAGCGGCTTTAGCACATTGAATCAAGGTGGTTTTCAAGGTAATGTTCCCTTTTGTTGTTCTTCCATACCGTCGCTTCCCTGCGCTTTCATTGTTGCCAGGAGCCAGGCCCGCCCAGCTGGAGAAATGTTTCGCTGTAGGAAAACGGCTCATGTCAAGCCCAGTCTCCGCCAAGATGGTCTCGGCGCTCTGGCGACCGATGCCGGGGATTTCATCCAGTTTCTGGATTGCCTCATGATATTCCGTAAGGTATTGATTCATCAGGTCATCCATTTCCCCTATTCGCTTGGTCATGTCATCAATGTGATCGACAACCTTGAGCATCAGCTGCTTTTGCAGCGGTGTGAGGAATCCATCCAGCGCCTTCATGATGGCCTCTACCTTGTGACGCAAACGGCCACGTACCAAGGAAGAAACTTCTTCCTTGGTCAAGGATGTATCGCGCTTGAGCATGTGTGTCAGCAGGTTCCGAGCGCTTCTGCCATTGATGTCAGACACTACGCTGGCCAGTTTGATGTTGCCTCCTTCCAGCATCTTCTGGAGACGGTTCAGCTCACGGGCACGTTCTTCGATGAGACTTTTCCTATAACGGGATAATTCACGAAGCTCGCGCTGTTCCCTGTTTGGGATATAACTGGCGCGGAGAAGGCCATGCTGCAAGAGATCAGCAATCCATTCGGCATCCTTGATATCCGTTTTGCGACCAGGAACGTTCCTCATGTCGCGGGCATTGACAACAATGGCCGCCAAGGAGGAAAGCTCGAAAATGTTATAGAGAGGCTTCCAGTAAGATCCCGTGCTTTCCATGGCAATCATCTGGCATTTGCTGTCCGAGAGCCATTCAGTGAGGGAACGAAGTTCCTCTGTCGTAGTGCCAAACTCACGGATTTCCTGCTTCTTGCCACATTTCAAGCAGGCAACCACGATTTGTTTGTGCACATCAATCCCACAACAACGTTCGTACAACGCTTTCATGAAGTCCACCTCCAATTGTACGACGTGGCCCCTATGATTCGCTTATTTTA
>CAMCBT010000104.1 GCA_945873115.1 uncultured Mitsuokella sp. | reverse complement strand
TCCGGCATCTCCTTTGGCGGCGCAATCGGCGAGGTGGCATAGAGGCCCTTCACCGGGTCCGGCAGGAGATTCCACAGGGCCCGGAGGGGCGTATCGGCCTTTTCCTCCGGCGTCAGTTCCCCGTGGGAGACAGTGGCGAGAGAGAAGGCGATGACCTTCCCCGTGTCCACGAGGGTGCCTGTGCCCTGCCCCGCCTTTTCAAGAGCTTCGGAAAGCTCCGTATCCTCCCCATCGAGGGACTCGCCGGGGAATACGAAGGGACGTCCCTTCTTGATGGCCTCCTGGTCTGCGTCCGTCTTCGGCTCGTAGACGTGGAGATAGAGGAGCGCCGGGTGAAGCTTGCCCTTTTCCTCATCGGAAAGGGCCTCCTGGGCGGCAAGGCGAGCGGAGAGGGCCGCCTCCACCGCGTCGCGGATGGTGGGCAGGAAGCCCTCCATGGCCTTCCGGCCGAAGGAGGTGAGCTCCTCGTCCGTGATGGCGCTCTTTTCCGGCTCTTGGGCAGCGGGTGCGGCCGGTGCCTCTGCTGCAGGCTTTTCCTCGCCCTTTGCCTCCACATCTTTCGGCTCCTGCTTCTCCCCTTCTGCTGCCTCTGGTGCGGCTGCCGTATCAGCAGCGGCGGCAGGCTGCCCTGCGCCCTGCTCGCCGGGATTCGCAGGCTGCGGCAGGGGCGCGACAGGAGAAAGATAGAGGATATCTCCCAGCGCGATGCGCCTCACGGGAGCAGGATTCTCTCCGGTGGGCGCAGCCTTCTCAGGCTTTGCCGCAGCGGCCGCCTTCTTGTCCTCTTGCCTGTCTCCGTTCCGGGCCTCCGTCTCCTCCGCAGGCTTTCCCTCCAGAGACTTCTTCCAAATGTCGCCGTCCTCCCGGTTCGAGGGCGAGGACAGAGAGAAGAGGTCGGCGGTTTTTGCCGCAGCGCCCCTCTCCTCCACAGCCGGGGGCTCCTCCTTTGGCGTCAGGGCATCGAGAAGATTCTTGCGGTAGGCGGAATAGACCCCCGCCTCCCCCTCGGGAGCCTGCTGAGTATAGAAGGGCACGAGGCCATAGACGGGCCCCCCCCCATGGGCCGAGCCAAAGTCACCGGGGCGCATGGAGAGGAATGCCTCCCCGGTGGGGAGCTCTCCGGCCCTCCCCCGGGGCACGACGACGGCAAGGGGGGCCTGTCCATTCCAGTCCCGGACAAGCTCCGCCCGGAAGCCTGCCCGGGACTTCGCCTCGATGGGCACCGTATTCATGACAGAGAGCCCCGTCAATGCCTCGAATATGGAGCCGGCGAAAAAGGGCGAAGTGCTTGTCAGGTGGACATCCACCTGGCGAAGCTCCCCGGCCTCATCCTCGAAGGTATTGAGCTCCGGGGCCGCCATGGTATACCCGACCCCATTCATATTCGTATCGGCGAGGCTGCGGCAGACCCCCTCCAGAGGCGGGGCATCCGTGGCCCCCAGCATTGTCTTCTGACGCCATAGGGTGGCGCCCCCCAGGGCCGCTGCATCCGCCGCCATCTGCAGGCGGTACTGCTCATAGGATATGACCCCGAGGGAGGTGGCCAGTGTCCCAAAGACCGTGAGGAGGGGGAGTGCCGCCACAGCGAGCACGGCCACCTGGCCCTTTTCATTTCCCAGCATCGGATGCCTCCTTCCACTCTATCCGCTTCCCCTTCTCAAGGCCATGGGCTCTCGCGCTTCCTGCAGGGAGCTCCAGCACACCGTAGGCCCCCATGCACCAGGAGAAGCCGATCCAGGGCAGTACATGCTCCGCCACCTTTAGCACTTCCCCCTCCTTCGACAGATACACCGCGTCGATGGAGAACCGCATGAACATCATGTGGATACTGGAGCAGGGTGCGATAAAGAGACCTGCGTTATCCGCAAGTCTCTTTCGACCCATGAGGCCAAGGAACCGTGAAAAGAAGGTATCTGCAATGCGGACGCGGAGCGGCGAGAAGCCCTCCACCGTGCATAGCTTTTCCAAAGAAAACACCTCAGAACGTAGAATCAAAGCCAATCCGAGTTATCTGTACCGACCGATGTATCGCCGTAGTCGCCGAGATGGACAAAGCTGGCACCACCTGTATCTCCTGCAACAGACTTTCCATCATTTGTGGAGCCATCTAGAGGAGGTGTCTCAAGGGAATTGTAGTTCGATTTCACATCGACAACCTTTCCATGAAGCTCAAATCCCAAAGTATGACCTGAAGCAAATGACCAAGGTGCAGATACTGGTGACCAAACCTCTCCATTATAATATTCTGCTGGAAATGGAGAATTCATAACATAGCCACCCATTATGACCTGATCAAATGCCAGGGGATCCTTACCAATCGTATCTCCTTTTGCAGGCACCTTGCCTTCGAATTGATAGAAGTGAGAAGTCGTTTTCGGTACTACATTGCGGAAAATACCGTCATACCGACCTCCTGAGAACTGGGTCCAGGGTGATGAATCATATTGATAATTCCCCACATCCCATGATTGTATCTGGAGAGCAATGACAGTTGATGTACTATAAAATTTAGCCGTACCAACACGATTGGAGTCCGCCATCGATGAAAGCTTAGGATTGTAAAGGCTCATTCCCTTAAAGCTGAAAGGCCGTCCTTCACGAGCCATTTTATACATCTCATCTGCATGAGTGATTCCTGATGGGGGAGAAACGACAAGCATATAGATGACATCTGGGCGTTTTGTTTTTCCATCAGCTGTTTTTTGGACTTCTCCTTGCTCTGCACGATAAAGGCGATCATCCATGGCCTTTAATAAAAGCTCTCGTATAATGATTGATTTATCAGAATTAAGCAGACTGTAGAATTGCTTATCATCCTTTGCATTACCATCGCGTGGTGCCGTAGCCATGTCC
>CAMCBT010000103.1 GCA_945873115.1 uncultured Mitsuokella sp. | reverse complement strand
TGTTCACCGGAGAGGAGTTCGGTGAACAGCCGAAGCAGGAGCCAAAGAAGGAAAAGAAGGGCTTTTTCGCCCGGCTTTTCGGAAAATAAATGTATTGAGACCATGAAAGGGGTGAGGCTGTGGATTTTCGCGTACTTCTTGTGGAAAACAACTCGATTATCTTAGACCAGTCGGTCAATGCCATCAACAAGGCACCTGGCTTTACCCTTGCAGCAAAGTACAAGGATAGTGCCGGGGCTCTGGGGCAGGGGAAGGTCTTCCGTCCGAACCTCATACTCCTGGATATCGATTCGGAAGAAAATATCCAGGTGATACCGAAGCTGGTCCGGGAATATCCCCACGCCACCATCCTCTGCCTCTGCACCCAGTGGGATGCGGAGCTGACCGCCCGCGTCATGCGGGCCGGAGCGGCAGGCTGTCTTGTGAAGCCCTTCTCTGCACCGGAGCTGGTGGACGCCGTCAAGGCTCTCGAGAGCTCGGGGCAGAACGTCACCAGCGAGGTCATCACCTTCTTCAGCCCGAAGGGCAAGAGCGGCCAGACCACCTTCGTGGCCAATACGGCCCTCCGCCTGGCGGCGAAGGAGCAGAAGAACGTGGCCATCATCGACGCGAATCTCCAGTTCGGCGACATGGCAATCTTCTTCAACCTGGCACCCACCACCACCATCGTGGAGGCCTGTCGGGATGTGAAGAACCTTTCGCCGGTGTCGCTTACCAGCTACTTCGTCCCGGCGACGGCCCAGGTCAGCGTCCTCTGCGGCACCCGAAAGCCGGAGGATGCGGAGAAAATCATCCCGAAGAACTTCGTCGAGCTCATCGGCATGGTTCGCTCCCGCTTCCCCTATGTGCTCATCGACCTGTCCGTGGGCTTCAGCGAGTTCACCGTGAGTGCCATGGAGGCCAGTGACCTGACCTTCCTGGTTGCCTCTGAGGACAGCGTCTTCGAGAACCGCCACCTGAAAAAGGCCCTCTACGTCTTCGAGGGGTGGGGGGATACCCTCCAGGACAAGCTAAAGCTCGTCTACAACCGTGTGCAGAACACCTCCAATGCCTACAAGCAGCAGCTGGAGGAAAGCATCGGCTATCCGATTACCGCCTTTCTGCCCAATGAGTACGATCTCGTATCCAGGGCAGCAGATGAGGGCCGCATGGCCTCGGATATCCGTCCCGAGTCGAAGCTTTCGACAGCAATCAACCAGCTTCTCCGTGACCTCCACGGAAAGCATCAGATAAGGTGGGAGAAATCATGATTATCATAATATCCATCCTGGCGGGTGTCATGATATTCTTCCTGATACTCCTGGTCATCGCCTACATGCGAAAGGGACGCGGTAGCGTCACCTCCCGTATGCGGACTCTTTCCGGCGAGGAAGCAGCACCGGCCCGGCAGCCCCAAAAGGAAAGCAAGCTGGTCGGTGGCATGCTCAACCTCGTCAAGAAGCTCGCCCCGAAAATCGAAAAGACCCAAAGCGCCTCCCGTATGGAGGAGCTGGACTTGAAGCTCCAGCGGGCCAATCTCCCGATTCTCGGCTCCGAGTTCCTGGCACTTATTGCAATCAGTTCCGCCATCACCTTTGGCTATGCAGCACTTCTGACCCTGGAAATCCTTCCTGCACTTATCGCAGCTGCAGCCATCGTGCTTTCAGCAATCCTCTACGTGAATATCCGCGTAGCCACTCGCAAGAAGAGATTCCTCAACCAGTTGAGTGATACGCTTTCCATGACAGCAAACGCCATGCGCGCCGGCTTCTCCTTCACCCAGGCCATCGAGCTCATCTCCCGCGAGATGGACGATCCCATGGGCACGGAGTTCGGCCGCGTCATAAAGGATCTCCAGATCGGCATCTCCCTGGAGAATGCTCTGGAGGGCATGGCGAAGCGCGTCGATAGCCGCGACTTTGACCTGCTGGTCACAGCCGTCCTCATCCAGCGCCAGGTGGGCGGATCCCTTGCCGATATCCTAGACAGCATATCCGGCACCATATCCGACCGCATCCGCCTCCGCCGGGAGGTCATGACGCTCACAGCCCAGGGCCGCTACTCCGGCTACGTCCTCTCCTGCCTGCCGGCAGCGATAGGCATTGCCCTGTGGCACAATGCACCCGATATTTTCAATCCTATCCTCACCACCTTCTGGGGTCATGTCGCCATCGGCATCGCCGTGGTTCTCGTCCTCGTCGGCTACTTCGTGATGCAGTGGATTGTTGATATAAAGCTTTAATTCATTTTTCTTCGATATGCAGCCATTTGGCTTCATATAAATCCGTTCAGGGAGGAGGGAGCGAATGCATTTGCTAACAGCCCGGTGCCGTAGATGCTTGCGTGACAGGCGGGGGCAGGGGACCGTAGAGTATGCTTTTCTGCTGGTCTTTGTCACCATCATCGTCACCTCGACCTATTTCACCATGCGCCAGCCAATCGAGACCGCTCTCACCGCCCTCGTCTCCGTCGTCACCGCGGCGCTGGTGAGATGAACGGGGGAGCAGTGCTCCACAAGTTCTTATTTCTTTTATATCTATCATTCATTTACTAGGAGGAACTACAAATGAAAGAGAAGATGATCAACCTCTACTCCATGATGCAGGCAGCAATGAAGAGCGAGAAGGGCCAGGGCATGGTCGAGTACGCACTCATGCTCGTGTTCGTCGCGATCGTCGTGACGGCTGTCTACAGCTTCAGCAACGGCCAGGGCCTTCAGGGCGGCCTGAACAACGCAATCACGAACGTTGTCGGCAAGCTCAACACGTCCATCGGTGCTGGCAAATAATCGCCGCGCAGCCCTTATTTCTATCATACCTATCTATTGGGAGGAAACCAAAATGAAAGAGAAGATGATTAACCTCTACTCCATGATGCAGGCAGCAATGAAGAGCGAGAAGGGCCAGGGCATGG
>CAMCBT010000102.1 GCA_945873115.1 uncultured Mitsuokella sp. | reverse complement strand
TTTATCATGGTGTTAAATTTTTTCGAAAGGCTCACTTCCGATGGTTCTTCAGGAAGTTCTCGATGCGGGCCAGGGCCTCGGCAATCTTGTCGAGAGCCGTGGCGTAGGAGCAGCGCACGTGGCCGCGGCCGCATTCGCCAAAGGCGGAGCCCGGCACCAGGGCCACGTGCTCCGTCTTTAATAGCTCTTCGGCGAACTCCTCGTCCGTGTAGCCGGTGCCGCTGATGTCCGGGAAGATGTAGAAGGCTCCCTTCGGCTCGAAGCAGGGGAGGCCAAGCTTCGTGAAGCCGTCGTAGATGAGATGGCGGCGCCGATCATACTCCGCCACCATCTTCTTCATGTACTTCTCGCCGCGGCGCAGGGCCTCGATGGCGGCCATCTGGGCCGTGATGGGGGCGCAGAGCATGGCGTACTGGTGAATCTTCGTCATGGCGGCGATAAGGGCCGGGGCGCCCATGGCGTAGCCGATGCGCCAGCCTGTCATGGCGTAGGCCTTTGAAAAGCCATTGAGCAGCAGCGTCCGCTCCTGCATGCCGGGTAGCGACGAAAAGGCGATGTGCTCCCCCTGATAGGTGAGGTCGCCGTAGATTTCATCGGAAATGACGATGAGGTCGTGCGCCTCGGCGAACTTCGCCACGGCCAGGAGATCCTCCCGCTCCATGATGGCCCCCGTGGGATTGTTCGGATAGCCGATGAGAAGCACGCGCGTCTTCTCCGTCAGATGGGCCGCGAGCTCCGCCGGCGTGATGCGAAACTCGTTTTCCGCCCGGGCGGGCACCGGCACCGCCACGCCACCGGCGAGCGTCGTGCATGCCTTGTAGGAGACGTAGCAGGGCTCCGGAATGAGCACCTCGTCTCCGGGGGAGAGGAGCGCCCGGAGAGCTAGATCGAGGGCCTCGCTGACGCCGACAGTCACGAGGATATCCGTCTTGGCATCGTAGTCCACCTCGTACTTTTCCCGGTAGAGCCGCGCAATCTCCTCCCGGAGCTCTGGCATGCCGCGATTTGCCGTGTAGGAGGTATAGCCCTGCTCCAGGCCGTAGACGCAGCTCTCCCGGATGGTCCAGGGGGTCACGAAGTCCGGCTCGCCAACGCCTAAAGATATCACGTCCTCCATCTGGGCGGCGATGTCGAAGAACTTCCGGATGCCAGAGGGCGGCACAGCCTTCACAGCCGGCGCGAGGCGGCTTTCCATATCCATCGTCGTCTTCATGGGGAGACCACCAGCCTGCGGTCTTTTTCCTGGTCGCCGATGATGACCCCGTCCTTCTTGTAGGGCTTCAGCATGAAGTGGCTGCGGGTCTGGGTGACACCGTCGATGGTGGACAGACGTGTGGCCACGAAGTTCGCCACGTCCTTCAGGGACTTGCCCTCGATGATGACCATGAGGTCGAAGCTGCCGCTCATGAGGTAGACGGTGCGCACCTCGTCAAAGCGATAGATGCGCTCGGCGATGGCATCGAAGCCCACCTCCCGCTGGGGGGTCAGGTTGATTTCAATAATAGCCGTCACCGTGTCGGAGCCGAACTTCTCCCAGTCGATGAGGGTGTTGTAGGAGAGGATGATCTTGTCCTTCTCCAGCCGCTTCACCTCCTGCTCCACCTCGTACTCGCTGCGCCCCAGCATGGCGGCCAGCTCCGGTATGGGCCGGCGGGCATCGTGCTCCAGCAGCTCTAAGAGTTCCTTCATAGGGAAATCCTCCTGTTCTTCCTTTGCGATGAAAGTCTCGAAAATCGGATAGAATGATACTAGCATACCATGAAATAGATAAAAAATAAAGAGCTTTGTACATATGTAGGGGACGTAGGCTAACAAAAAAAGACCGCAGACAAAATGTCTGCGGCAAAGATGCGTCCAAAGGCGTATGCCTCCTTTATCTGGAGTACCGTTTTATCTTACCATATTCTCAAAATAAAATTCGCAGCTGGAGTTCTTTTCAAAAAATAATTCATCCCTTTCCGTTTTTTGCGTTGAAAGAGGGGGGGTCGCTTTCCGATTCTTGCGGTTGTCGGATTCATGTATTTTATGGTATATTAGTATACGAGAGAGTGACTTTTCAGGAAACGGGAGAGCCGCACAATGAGAAGCAAGCGATGAGGCCCGAGACGGGCGAAGGGATTGGTTTTGGCAGAGGAATGCTGCCATGGATTATGGAGACGAACGCGATGGATATCTTTATTGCGAGGCAGGCGATCCTCAATAAGGCGAAGAAGGTCTTTGCCTATGAGATCCTGTTTCGGACGGGCATGAAGAATGCCGTGGATACCTCGGTCGATGGCTATACGGCCACGACGAATGTCATGGTGAGTTCCATGCTGGACTTCGGCCTCAAGGCGCTCACCGGAGGCAAGAAGGCCTTTATCAACTTCACGGAGCAGAATCTGACGGATGGCTCCATCTTCCTTCTGCCACCGGAGGTCATCTACGTGGAGGTGCTGGAGACGGTGGAGGCGAAGCCGGAGATCATCGCCGCCTGCAAGAAGCTGAAGGAGCGGGGCTACAAGCTCGTCCTCGACGACTTCGTCTTCCGCCCGGGCTACGAGCCCCTTATCCAGATGGCGGACATCATCAAGGTGGACTTCCGCATCACGGATACGCCGGAGGAGCGCAAGAAGATGCGCGAAATCATCCCCGCCCATGTGAAGCTTCTGGCGGAGAAGGTGGAGACCCAGGAGGAGTTCGACCAGGCGGTGGAGTTCGTCTACGTGCTCTTCCAGGGCTGGTTCTTCTGCAAGCCCTCCGTGCTCCGCAAGAAGGCCATCCCCACCAGCGTCATGGCCCAGCTCATGTTGCTCCGGGAGCTGAACCGGGAGGAATTCGACTTCCTCCACATCAAGAAAATCGTGGAGTCGGATCCCCAGCTCATCCAGAAGCTCCTCATCTATATCAATTCGCCGGGCATCGGCATCGGCACAGAGATAACGAATCTTCACCAGGCCCTGGTGCTCCTGGGAGTGGAGGGCATTCGCCGCTGGATCGGCCTCATCGCCCTTCGGGCCATCGCGGCGGACAAGCCGGCGGAGCTCCTCACCCTCTCCCTCATCCGGGCGAAGTTCTGCGAGCGCATCGCGGCGGCGGTGGGGGACCCTGTCGCCAGCAAGGATGCGGCCTTCCTGGTGGGCATGTTCTCGCTCCTGGATGCCATCGCCGACGCGGATATGGAGACGGTGCTCGCCGAGATGCATCTGGCG
>CAMCBT010000101.1 GCA_945873115.1 uncultured Mitsuokella sp. | reverse complement strand
GACGAAGCCATCAACGAGGAATTCGAGCCCATGCTCATCCGACGCGTGAACGACTACAAGGGCGGCATCGACGTCACCCGCTTCAAGAACTTCAGCGTAGGGGACGGCAATGCCCCCGTCGTCGGCACCCTGGGCCTTGGCTCCAAAATCGCCGAAATCGCCACCGACAACTCCCAGGGCATGTTCGAGACCACGGGCAACCCCTTGGATCTCGCCATCTCCGGCCAAGGCTACTTCGTCATCCAGACACCCCAAGGGGCTCGCTACACCCGCGACGGCAACTTCTACCGCGGCGCGAATGGCCAGCTCCAGACCGTCGAGGGCCATCCCGTCCTCGGCACGAACGGCCCCATCACCATCCCCGCAAACGCCACCCGCATCTCCTTTGGAGCAAAGGGGGAGGTTCGGGCCGATGACCAGGTCGTGGGCCAGCTCCAGTTTGTAGAGTTTAACGACCGCCGGGCCCTCCTGAAGCAGGGCGGCAACCTCTTCTACGCCCAGCAGGGTGCCCAGCCCGCGCCGGCCACCGGCGACATCAATCAGGGGATGCTGGAGCGATCCAATACGAACGTGGTCTCCGAGATGGTGAACCTCATCGCCAACTACCGGGTCTACGAGGCCGGATCCAAGGCCGTCACCACCCAGGATTCCATGCTGGACACCTCCGTCAACCAGGTGGGCCGTCTGACCTGATCCATGATTTAAGAAAATCGCAA
The DNA here is from genome assembly GCA_945873115.1 of uncultured Mitsuokella sp. Classification (GTDB taxonomy): domain Bacteria; phylum Bacillota; class Negativicutes; order Selenomonadales; family Selenomonadaceae; genus AWVT01. The sequence goes on along the minus strand of CAMCBT010000101.1, from coordinate 2,531 downwards.
AAACTACGATAAAAATAAGAGAATGTATTCGCGGGGACAACCCGCAGGCTTCGCCCGGGTGGGGCGGAACGACACAGGAGGAAATGCACTATGATGCGAGCACTTTGGTCTGCTGCTTCCGGCATGAAAGGCCAGCAGACGAATATGGATGTCATTGCACACAATATCGCCAACGTGAACACCTACGGCGGCAAGAAGGTCCGGGCAGAGTTCCAGGATCTCATCTACCAGAACATCCGCGATGCAGGTGCGGCCTCCGGCGCCGACTCCCAGTACCCGACGGGCATGCAGATCGGCCTCGGCACCCGGGTCGCGGCCACGAACCGCCTCTTCACCCAGGGCGCCCTCCAGTCCACGGAGAACCCGACGGATATCGGCATCCAGGGAGAGGGCTTCTTCCGCATCACCATGCCGGATGGCACGACGGCCTACACGCGGGACGGCTCCTTCAAGCTGGATTCCCAGAAGCGCCTTGTGACGACGGACGGCTATCCCCTCGCCGATGGCATCACCATCGATGAGAATGCGCCGAACGACTCCATCACCATCTCCGGCGATGGCCGGGTCTCCTGCACACCGGCCGGCGGTACCCAGCAGGAGGTCGGCCAGATCCAGCTGGCCCGCTTCGTCAACCCTTCGGGCCTCACCGCCATCGGAAAGAACCTCTTCATCGTTTCCGAGGCCTCGGGCAATGCCATCGAGGGCAATCCTGGAGAGGACGGCGCAGGCACCCTGACCCAGGGGACGCTCGAGATGAGCAATGTCCAGATTGTGGAGGAAATGGTCAACATGATCATTAGCCAGAGGGCCTATGAGTCCAACTCCAAGGCCGTCACCACCTCCGACTCCATGCTGGAGATTGCCAACGGCCTCAAGCGGTAAAAATATGCTTGGAAGAATACTTGCCACTTTATGCATCGTATGGAGTGGCTTCTTCTATATGGGGGCGCCAACGGCAGAGGCCCTCTACGGCGGCGGCACCCAGTCGGAGCGATTTCCCCAGACCCTTTCCGAGGCAGAGCTTCGCGCTCTGGGGGAGGCCTGCATCGACGCGTATTTCGCAGGCGCAGGAGAGACGCGCCGGCGCGATGTGGCCTTCCTTCGGGCAACGCCCCTGCGGCTTCCCCCAGGGGAGATTACGACAAAGGCAAGCCTCACGGCAGGCATCCGCTATACTGGTGCGACGCCTGTCCGTCTCCAGGTCTTTATCAATGGCAAGCTCTATCGGAGCATCTCCATCTACTATCAAATCCGTCTTTACGATACGGTGCTCGTGGCGGTTCATGACCTGCGGGTCGATGCGGCCGTCACGGCCTCCGATGTCAGGGCCCAGGAAGTCCTGGTGACGAGCGACTCGGCAAAGTACCTGAAGACGGCCGCAGACATCGCAGGGCGTGTTCCCGTGCGCAATATCAAGGCGGATACGCCGCTGACGGAGAACTTTTTCCAGCAGCCCGTCGCTGTCGAGGCAGGGGCTTCCGTCACCATCGTGGCAAAATATGGCACGATATCGGTAAATGCCGCAGGCATCGCCATGCAGCGGGGCAGGCTTGGTGAGACAATCCGGGTGCGAAACGCCGCCTCCGGCAAAATCCTCACGGCGAAGGTCGTGGATGGGCAGACTGTAGAAATCACAGGAAAAATATAAAAGGAGTGGTCGAATGAAACGTGCAAAGGCAATGGGTATCGCGCTGGCTCTGACAGCGGGGCTGGCCCTCTATGCTCCTGTAGCCAGTGCCCAGTCCCTTTGGTCTACGAACAGCATGGGCCGCAGCATATTCGCCGACCGCAAGGCGACGCAGGTGGGAGACATCCTCACCATCGTCATCAGCGAGTCCACGACGACGAGTGCCTCGAAGTCCATGCAGAATGGCAAGAGTGGCTCCACGAGCCTCTCGGCGGGCGTCGGGATCTTCGACTTCCTGAAGGCGGCCTCCGCATCCGGTACCGACAGCTTCAAGGCCTCGGGCTCTGCCAGCGACACGAATACGGTCTCCGGCCGGGTGACGGTCACCGTCACGGATGTGCAGCCCAATGGCAACATGACCATCGAGGGGACACAATCCATCTGGCAGAACCGGGATGAGCACAAGATTACCTTCCGGGGGGTCTGCCGCATGGATGATGTGACGGCGGACAATACCATCGCCTCCACGAAGATTGCGGACGCCACCGTGCGTTTCGACGGCAAGGGCCCTCTGAACGCCAAGCAGCGCCAGGGCATCCTCACCCAGATCTTCAACATCCTCTTCTAAGAGAGAAAGCAGGATTTTATGAAAAAGCTTTGCTCCGTCCTTCTCGCCGGCACACTGGCCCTTTCCGCGGCAGGAGCCGTGCTCCTTCCGGCCCAGAGCGCAGAGGCGACCTCTGCCGTGACCCGCATCAAGGACATCGCACATGTGCAGGGTGTCCGCAGTAACCAGCTCCAGGGCTACGGCCTCGTGGTGGGCCTCCAGAAGACAGGCGATTCCAACAAGGTCAAGGAGACGGTCCAGTCCATCGGCAACATGCTGAAGGCCTACGGCGTCTCC
>CAMCBT010000100.1 GCA_945873115.1 uncultured Mitsuokella sp. | reverse complement strand
GCTGGGCCTCCACCTCCACATAGGCGGCCTTCGTCTTGTCCGTGAGGCCACTGCCGCCCACCCGGTACTTATGAAGGGAGGGCTTGTCCTCTGTAGCGTCTGTGTTAAGCTCCCCCACCTCGCCGCCGATGTTTTGGCGGAAAACCTCATTTGTGGCGATCTTGACCTTTTTCTTGGCCACGTCGGTAGGCTTGCCATCCTTGTCGATGGCATCCGTCCCGACGAGCTCCGCCAGCTTCACAGCCCCGCCCATGGCGGAGGCATCGGCTGCGGTCTGGAGCTTGGCATGAGCCGCGTAGATCTGTCCGGCGGACACGAAGACCACCAGGAGGATCACGAAGATCATCATATAGAGGCAGATGGTCGCCGTATAGATTCCTCGGGTATCCTTCCAAAGGGCATGGATGCCGGAGATCCATTTCTGCATAGAAATCCTCCTTTCTCCTCCCTTACATCCCGCTCTGGCCGATGGACTGGGCGATTTCCAGAATCTTGTAGCCGATTGGGAAGAATAGGATGATGAAGATAGCAGGGAAAACGAAAAGAATGAGCGGGAAGAGAATCTTGACCGGCGTCTTCATGGCCTGGGCCTTGACGAACTGCCGACGACGCTCCCGGATATTGTCCGCCTGGACCTCCAGGGTGTGGCTCATGCTGGCGCCCAGCTGCTCCGCCTGGATGATGGAAGTGGCAAAGAGGGATACATCCTGGACATCGCAGCGGTCTGCCAGGTCCCGGAGGGCATTTCGCCGGGTCTTGCCCAGGCGGATGTCCTGGAGCATGCGCTGGCACTCCAGGATGAAGGGGCCATTCATGCGGCCGACGATGTTCCGGAGGGCCGCATCGAAGGAAAGACCGGCGGACACGCTGACAGATAGGAGATCCAGCACCTCCGGCAGCTGCCGGAGGATGGAGTCCTGCCGCTTCTTGATCTTCATGCGGAGGGAGAGCAGGGGCATGACGGAGCCCATGACGGCACCGAGCAGCACCATGAGGAACTTCTGGAGGAAGCCCATATTCGGCTTGCCCACCGTCATCATGAAGAAGAGGCCGGCAAAGACGATCATCAGCAGGAACCAGAGGCCGGCCAGGGCATTCGGTGTCCAGGTGGCCCCGAGGCCTGCCAACATAATCTGGCGGTCCAGGAACTGGCGGATGCTATGGGGGGCGAAGCCGCCGAAGATATTTTCAATCCAGAGGAAAAAAGGCACGAGAACGCGCTCAGAGAACGGGATATTGCTCTCGCTCATGGCCGCCTTGCGCTCCTCCGGGGTGGCCGTGGCGTCGAAACGCAGCTGGCGCACGCGCTGGGAGGTCCTCGCCTTCGGAGCGTAGACCATGACCACCATCAGGTAGGCAACGACGATGATAAGAAGCAGGACAATGATTGCAAGCCAGGCAAAGGTACTCATCAGTATTGCTCCTCCTTCTCATCTGAGCGCATGACATTTCGGTCAAAGAGGTTTGCCGGGAGCTCTATGCCCTGCACCTTGAACTTATCCATAAAGGTGGGCTGCATGCCCGTGGAGACGTGGCGTCCCACGGACTTGCCATTCTCGTCCACACCCGTCTGGATATAGCGGAAAAGATCCTGGGTGACGATGATGTTGCCCTCGAGTCCCATGACCTCCGTGACGTAGGTAATTTTGCGGCTGCCGTCCCGGATGCGGGACTGGTGGACGATGATGTCGATGGCGGAGGAGACCTGGTCGCGGATAGCCCGGACCGGGAGCTCCATGCCGCTCATGAGCACCATGGTCTCCAGACGTGACAGGACATCGCGCGGCGTATTGGCGTGGGCCGTGGTCAGCGATCCATCATGACCGGTGTTCATGGCCTGGAGCATGTCGAGGGCCTCACCGGCACGCACCTCGCCAACCACGATGCGGTCAGGGCGCATACGAAGGGCGTTGCGGACCAGGTCGCGGATGGTGACCTGACCCTTGCCCTCGATGTTCGCCGGGCGGGTCTCCAGGGTCACCACGTGGCGCTGCTGGAGGCGGAGCTCCGCCGCGTCCTCGATGGTGACGATACGGTCGCCGTCGGGGATGAAGGAGGAGAGCACGTTCAGCGTCGTCGTCTTTCCGGAGCCGGTACCGCCGGAGACGAGGACGTTGAGACGCGCCTTGATGCAGGCCCGCAGGAAGACGGCCATATCCTCGCTGAGCGTGCCGTAGGCCACCAGCTTCTCGACGGTCATGGTCTCCTTCGGGAACTTACGGATGGTGACCACGGGGCCGATGAGGGACAGCGGCGGGATGATGATATTGACGCGGGATCCGTCGGCGAGACGGGCGTCCACCATGGGGCTCGACTCATCCACGCGTCGGCCCAGCGGCGTCAGGATGCGCTCGATGATGCGCATGAGATGGGCGTTGTCCGTGAAGTGGGCGCGGGAGAGGCGAAGCTTGCCCGTGCGCTCCACGAAGATACGCTTTGGGCCATTGATCATGACCTCGGTGACAGACTCATCGCGAAGCAGCGGGTCGATGGGCCCGAGGCCCAGGATATCGTCCGTGACGGCGAGGATGAGACGCTCCCGGTCGCTCCTGGGGAGTGCCATGGGGTTCTTCTCCAGGGCGGACTCGCAGTAGTCCCGGATGAATTTCTTTACCCTGTCCTGCTGCTCCTTCTGGTCCTCGCCGCCGAAAATCTGCTGGACGGAGCCCAGCTCGCCGGTGATTTCCCGCTGCATCTGGGCCTTGAAGGATACGAACTGTGGATCATCCGGCTCCTCCTCGATGACGGTCTGGTCCACCGTCTCGCCCCGGCCATTGAATATGACGGATGCTTGTTCCTCGGCGCCTTCCTTTGCTCCGCCGAGACGCTCCATGAGTGACATAGGCTACACTCCTTTTACATGGGTTACTTCGATGTGACTTCCTGCTCGATGGGCATAGTGGCACTGACGGTGATATTCAGGTGTTTCTTATCCAGCGCAGAGAAGGATTTCTGGATAATCTCCGGAAGTGCCTCCGCTCCGCTCAGCTTGACGTACACGGTCATGGAGGGGACTCCATTCGCGTCCGTGGGCTCGTTGTAGTGAGGCTCGATCTGGGTCAGCGTCAGAAGGGTATACTTCTTCTTCTGGGTTTCGCTGGCCGTCATGCGGGCTCCGTAGTCATTCCAAAGCGGGACAAGTGCATGGAAGCGGCTCTTTGCCTTTTCGGTAGACGTGCTCCCCGAGAGATTGGCCTCTGCAGTGGAGCTCAGATGAACCATAGCCGCTTCGCGGGCGCACTGGCGT
>CAMCBT010000099.1 GCA_945873115.1 uncultured Mitsuokella sp. | reverse complement strand
CTGGCCCAAGTGGACGCCCGCCGCGCCGACTTTCTTCGCGAGGGGCGCGTCGTCATTGATGATAAGGGGGATGTGGCAGCGGTCGCAGATGGCCTTTACGGCCCGGGCGGCCTGGAGGAGAGGCGCACCCTTCAGGGTCTTTTCCCGCAGCTGCAGGCAGGTGATGCCGCCCTTTGCCGTCTGTTCGATGCGCTCCAAGAGCTTCCGGTCGGTGGAGAACTCGCTGGGGGTGACGGCGTAGAGCCGGAGGTCTTCAGCCTTGAGCATCATAGCGCGCCTCCCGTTCGAGGATTTCATCTGACAGATGGAAAACAGCATCGATGAGGTAGGTGCGGTAGCTGGCGTTGCCATCGAGGGCGCGGAGGCGCTTCTTTGCCTGCTCGCCGACCACGCCCATGGCGCAGGTGGCGGCGAGGGCGGCCGCAAGTGTATCCTCTGAGACAGCGGTACAGGCGGCGAGGAGCGCCGTGCTCATGCAGCCAGTGCCTGTGACGTGCGCCATCATGGCATCGCCATTTCGCACTGCGTAGGCGGATCCGGAGGGATTGGCGAGGATATCGATAGCCCCGGAAATGACGACGACGGTATCGAGACGCTTCGCAAGCTCCCGGGCCAGGGCGATGCCCTCTGCCTCCGAGGCGAGGGCATCCTCTGCCGCCGCGTCCACCCCGTGGCTGGAGCGGGTATTGGCCGAAAGCGTCCGGATCTCGGAGCTGTTGCCCCGGATGGCAGCAAACCGGATGTTCGTGAGGAGGCTCTTCGCCACCTCGAGACGAAGCGTGGAGGCCCCCACCCCCACCGGGTCCAGCACCACGGGGATGCCGCGGTCATTGGCCGCCTTTCCTGCGATATGCATGGACTCCACCGTGCGACGATTCAGCGTCCCGATATTGAGCAGAAGGGCATTGGCAATCCCTTCGATTTCCTCCAGTTCCGCCGCCTCGTCTGCCATGATGGGCGACGCCCCCGCCGCCAGGAGGATGTTGGCGCAGTCGTTGATGGTCACGCTGTTCGTGATGCAGTGGACGATGGGCTTTTGCGTCCGGAGGGCACGCAAGATATTTTTTTCCATAAAATCACCTCAAAAGAAAACGCGCAGAGGACAAGCTCTGCGCGAAATTGGCTCTTTCCCTACGTTGGCATTATCCAAATCAGGTATAAGGGTCGAAGTGCGAAACTTCCTCTCAGCCTGTCTACAAGCTCCCCTGTATGGAATTGTTAGCACCCAGTGTATCAGGAAGAGACGTATTTTGTCAAGCTGATGCAGGTGGATTACTCATTTTCTGTGGCTTGTACACAAAAGTGGCAGGACATTCCGGGCATCTTGGTGTATACTGAAAAGAGAATACAAAGGAGGCGGGACCATGTATTTTCCCTACGGCGAGACGGAGGTGGCCTATCTGAAGTCCCGGGACAAAATGCTGGGGGCGGCCATCGACGCCATCGGCCATATTGACCGGGAGACAGATGAGGATCTTTTCTCCGCCGTCGTCCATCACATCATCGCCCAGCAGATTTCCTCCACGGCCCTGGCGACAGTCTGGGGGAGGCTCCAGGAGGCGGTGGGCCGCCCCACAGCGGAAAAGCTCCTCGATCTCGGCCGGGAGCGGCTGCAGGCCCTGGGCATGACCTTCAAGAAGGCAGAGTATATCCTGGACTTCTGCGAGAGGGTACAGAAAGGGAACTTTGACATCGATGCCGTGGAGGCCATGACAGATGAGGAGGCCATCGAGGCACTCTCCGCCCTGAAGGGCATCGGCGTCTGGACGGCGGAGATGATCCTGACCTTCTGTCTGAAACGGAAGGATGTGGTGAGCTACGGGGATCTGGCCATCCAGCGGGGCATGCGGATGCTCTACCGCCATCGGAAAATCGACCGGGAGAAGTTCAATCGCTACCGACGCCGCTATTCTCCCTACGGAACCGTGGCGAGCCTCTATCTCTGGGCCATCGCCGGCGGCGCTCTCGAGGGCCTGAGGGACCCGGCACCGAAAAGGAAGAAATGACAGGAGGGGACCATGAAGGGCTTTGCTGTATATCCCTCTCCCTTTGGCTATCTGGAAATCGGCTACGAGGGGGGAAGCATCGTCTGTATGGAGCGCACGGAGAAGCGGCGGGAGGGTGGCACCCCCACGGAGCTGACGGAGCGGGCGAATAAGCAGCTTTCGGAATATTTCGCTGGCAAGCGGAAGGCTTTCGACTTTCCCTATCGCCTCACGGGGACACCCTTCCAGAGGAAGGTCTGGGCGGCCCTCGAGGCCATTCCCTATGGCGAGACCCGCACCTACAAGGATATCGCACAGGCTATAGGCAATGAAAAGGCCACCAGGGCCGTGGGCATGGCCAACAACAGAAATCCCATCCCCATCGTCGTTCCCTGCCATCGGGTCGTCGGCACAAACGGCAATCTCGTGGGCTACGCCTACGGCCTTGCCATGAAGAAGGCCCTACTGGAGCTGGAGCAGAAGAACAAGGGTGTGGAATTGTGAAGAATGGCGGAGCGTATGGGGACCAAGAAGTCAAATATCAGCCGTTTTGAAAGTGGTTCTTATAATGTAACAGACCCTGTCTGATGGAAAACATGCAGTGCCTTTGTTCTCTGTTCTTCTGAATACATCATTGACTCCTTTCTGAGCTCTATATGTGTCCAGGTTTTTGTCCGCACCCCCGTCCCCCTATTTCGCCCCTTTTCGCACACCAAAACAAAAAGCGCATCAGAAGATGAGAATATTCATCAACTGATGCGCTTTTTCTGACTGTGGATAACTCTTCCTCAGAGAATCGCAGCTTTTTCAGGGGCCTCCGTACGGATGGTTTATTTTTTGCTGTGTTCAGTTGCGAAAATGCTGCCTGCTCGCATTGGCAAGGCGCACGAGCGTCAGCATGACGGGGACTTCGGTCAGCACGCCGACGGTCGTCGCGAGAGCAGCGGGGCTTGTCACGCCGAACAAGGCGATGGCCACGGCGACGGCGAGCTCAAAGAAATTCGAGGCGCCGATGAAACCGGCCGGGGCAGCGATGTCGAAGGGCAGATGCAATAGCCAGCAGGCACCGTAGGTCAGGCCGAAGATCAGGAACGTCTGCAGGATCAGCGGTACGGCTATCAGCACGATGTGCAGGGGATTCTCGAGGATGACCTGTGCCTGTGAACTGAAGATGATGACGAGTGTCAGGAGCAGGCCCCAGGTCGTCACGCCATCGAAGCGGTGAACGAAGATCTGGTCGAAGTACGCCTGCCCCTTGCGGCGGATGACGGAGAGCCGCGTGAGAATGCCGCCAATCAGCGGGATGACGACGAACAGGAAGATGCTGAGAAACAGCACGTCGTAGG
>CAMCBT010000098.1 GCA_945873115.1 uncultured Mitsuokella sp. | reverse complement strand
AGGTCTCAATGAGGTCCTCCGCTAGTTGCTGGGCCGGGATATCGAAGAAGCCCTGGCGCTTTTCCACGAAAATTCTACGTACTGACATGATACTCCCCCAGATACGATTGCTCGAGGCTTTCGCCACGATTTAGAGACTAGGGCACCTCTAAAAACCTATAGCACCTCATCTGCAAGCATCTGCACTATCCCTGCCCGGCGTACAAAGCCTCGGTATAGCGCCGCTATGCCTACGTTTTGTCCACCAGACATGGACAGCACATCTGCTTACAGCTAAGACACCACAGTTTTTAGAGGTGCCCTGTAGTCTTTCATTGATTGCACATACCCTGCCTTGCGCACTCACCTGTTTTTCGCGTGGGCGATGATGTATTCCTCGACCTTGCGGAGCTCTGCATTTTGCCGCAGGACTCCTGGGTCGTACTTTATGAGAATGGAGCCGGTGACGGTGCTTGTAGTGACTTCGCTTATTTCCTCGAAGGCCAGGAGCTTCTGACGCACCGTCTCCTCGAGCCTCGTGTCCCCCACCATCTTCTTGCTGTAGAGGCGCACCCGGCCCGGAAGGTACGAATGCACCTTTACCGTGCGGATGAAGAAATCCAGTGTAGTCGTCGGGACTTGCAGCTTGTCAAATAAACTCATTCTCAATAGTTCTCCTTAAAAAAGGGACCGCCGTGAAGCAGTCCCCCTTTCCTCAGTTCTTCTTTGCTTCCTGCGCAGCGATGAGGTCTTCGAGCTCTTCCTTCTGGCGCTGAAGCTCAGCGAGAGGAATCTCGCCTGCGGGTGCCGGCTGGAGGGCCGCCATCTGCTGCTCCCGCTCCTGCATGAAGCGATAGCCGAAAATACCTGCGACCGCGCCGACAGCGAGGCCGATCCAAAAATCAGTCTTCTGGAACATTGAATTCTCCTCCTCTTATGATTGGATTTGCCTGTATTATAGCGAAATCGAGAGTCTTTGTCAATGAGAAAATCCTTGCTTTTCCTACGCTCCCCGGACAAATCCAACCAGCCCGAGGAAGCCCTTTACATTTTCTTCACGGGGATGGGACCCCGGGAGAGGGCGATGGCGCCGGTGCGGGCGATTTCGATGATGCCGTATTCCTCCAGCACCTGGCAGAAGCTGTCGATTTTCCCCTGGGTGCCCGTGAGCTCGATGACCACATCCTCCGGGTGCACGTCCACGATATTTGCCCGGAAGATGTCCACCACCGTGGCGATGTCCGCCCGGGTCTCCTTGGAGGCGGCCACCTTGATGAGCACCAGCTCCCGCTCGATGGAGGGGACCTTGCTGAGGTTCACGATTTTTATGACATCGATGAGCTTTTGGAGCTGGCTCAGCACCTGGCCCAGCTCCGCCTCCGACTCCACGGAGACCACGATGTTGATGCGGGTGATGTCCGGATCCTCCGTGTAGCCCGCCGAGATGCTCTCGATGTTGAAGGCCCGGCGGCTGATGAGGCCCGACACGTGGGTGAGGACGCCGGGCTTGTTGTCCACCAGCACGGCGAGGAGATATTTCTGTATCATTTCTTCAGCCCTCCCAAGACCATCTGATCAAGACGCTTGCCTCCCGGCACCATGGGGAGCACGTCCTCCTCCTCCGGGATGAGCACATCGATGAGCAGGGGGCCCTTCTCCCGGAGAAGCTCCGGCAGGCGTGTGGTGAGCTCCTCTTTCTTCGTCAGGCGATAGCCCTTCACTCCCATGGCCTCCGCCAGCTTCACAAGATCGGTCTTTCCCTTCAGCTCCGAGGCGGAGTAGTGGTGGTTGTAGAAGAGACGCTGCCACTGGCCCACCATGCCCAGGATGTGGTTGTGGAGCACCAGGACTTTCACGTCGATGTCGTTGTCAGCGATGGTGGAAAGCTCTTGGCAGTTCATCATGATGCTGCCGTCGCCGGAAAAGAGGACGACCTCTTTCTCCGGGCAGGCCACCTTTGCCCCCATGGCGGCGGGGAGGCCATAGCCCATGGTGCCCTGTCCGCCGGAGGTCAGGAAGTGGCGCGGCTCATAGACGTCGAAGAACTGGGCCGCCCACATCTGGTGCTGGCCCACGTCCGTGACGGCAATGGCATCCTTCATGGTCTCGGAGACCTTGCGGATGAGGGCGCCGGGCTTGATGGCGTCCCCCTCCTCTTTCCAGCCGAAGGGCACTTCCCGGTGCATCTTCGCCACGTGACCCCGCCACTCGGCGAAGTGCTCCGCCGTATTTTCCGGCAGGGCCTCCACCCGCGCCTTGAAGAGAGGCAAGGACCAGCGAAGATCGCCCAGGACCGGGATATCGGCCCGGACATTCTTGCCCACCTCGGCGGAGTCGATTTCGAAGTGGACAATCTTCGCATGGGGGGCAAAGGCGCTGACCTTGCCCGTCACCCGGTCGCTGAATCGCATGCCCACGCAGAGGAGCAGGTCGCACTCCTGGATGGCCATGTTCGAGGCGTAGGAGCCGTGCATGCCCGCAAAGGAGGTATAGCCAGGCTCATCTGCGGGAATGGCACCGAGGCCGAGGAGCGTCGAGGTGGAGGGGATGCCGAGCCTGCGGACGATATCGCGCACGAGCTCCGCAGTCCCCGCAGTCATGATGCCGCCGCCCGCGAAGAGCAGGGGCTTTTTCGCCTCGGCTAGGGCCGCCATGACGTCATCCAGCTCCTTCGGGTCGCCGGTATAGTCACCGCTGTAACCCTTGAGGGCGACGCTCTCGGGGTATTCGTAGTCGATTTTCGCCTCGAAGACGTCCTTTGCCACGTCGATGACGACGGGCCCCGGCCGGCCTGTGCGGGCGATGAAGAAGGCCTCCTTCAGCACCCGGGGGAGGTCGTCCACCCGCTTCACCAGATAGTTGTGCTTCGTGATGGGGGTGGTGATGCCCACCACATCCGCCTCCTGGAAGGCGTCCTTTCCGATGTAGGGGGTGGCCACCTGGCCCGTGATGCAGACGAGGGGCACGGAGTCGATCATGGCGGTCGCAATGCCCGTGGTGAGGTTCGTGGCCCCAGGGCCGGAGGTGGCAAAGGCCACGCCCACCTTCCCCGTGGCCCGGGCATAGCCGTCCGCCGCATGGACGGCCCCCTGCTCGTGACGGGTCAGGATATGGGGAAATTTCATTTTATAGACAGCGTCATAGAGGGTCAGCACCGCCCCGCCGGGGTAGCCGAACACCACATCGACGCCTTCCTGTTTCAGGCTCTCCAAAACAGCCTGTGCACCATTCATACGCAATCGAAGGCCTCCTTAAGATACATGCTCTTGGATAGATTTATCTATTATACTACGAAACAGACAATTGTACAATGAGAAAATACAGGGCTTACATTTCCGAAAAGCAGGAACGAATCCCTCCCTTAGCACGGAAAGTGCCGGGACTTCCTATCGATACGTTCCATGCAAACACTGCATGTATCTGTAGCTTATCTCATGATGTAGGAAGCCGCTATGGATTTTTGTTTTTGATGAACGGTTCCACTTCATTTTACAACGAACCAATAAAAATTTAAGGAACCGCTGATTAAATGAGGTGCTCCGGATTTGCGTGGATGCGCTGTATC
>CAMCBT010000097.1 GCA_945873115.1 uncultured Mitsuokella sp. | reverse complement strand
TTTTCGCTGTTCGTCCGGTGTTCGTTCGGAACAGCTTAATCAGTATATCTTGTCTCTCACACTTTGTCAAGAGCTTTTTATTATCCGCTAGGATTTTTTTACTCTCTTCTTTTGTGTGCCCGCTGTCTTGCGGCGACTTGCATTATATTACAGGAAAGGGGTGCCCTTGTCAACACCTTTTTTCGATTTTCTGCAAGGGCGGATTGTATCATTAAGTTGAACACTTAAAAATCAATTCGGGGCCCCTCGATTCTGCAAAAAATCGTTGAAAAAAAAAGGCAGATAGGTGATAATGGTGGTTACACAAATGATGGTATGTTCGTGTATCCTGCACGGGCACCTTCCGCGGGCCATATAGCATAGAAAGGAATGGAACATGGCAGCAACAAATAAACCGATGCGCCACACCTGCAGCTTCTGCAAGCGCACCATCACCATAAAGAGCCAATACGACATGCCCATCTACGACCCCCAGACCGGCTTTGCCATCTGCAAGGACTGCATCCGGCAGGTCAACCGCTTCCTAGATGAGCACGACCAGGAGGCGGCAGGTGCCGAGCATGCCGCCTTTACCGAGGAGCTCGGGGACATCCTCAAGAAGAACAAGCCTCATATTATTAAGAAGTATCTCGACGAGTACATCATCAACCAGGACCGGGCGAAGAAAATCCTCTCCGTCGCCGTCTACAACCACTACAAGCGCATGAAGTACGGCTTCGAGAACGAGGACGGCACGGAGATCGAGAAGTCCAACGTCATCATGCTGGGCCCCTCCGGCTGCGGCAAGACCGCCCTCCTCTCCCACCTATCGAAGCTCCTCGACATCCCCTTTGCCGTCACCGATGCCTCCAGCCTCACGGAGGCGGGCTTCGTGGGGGCCGACGTGGAGGTGGCGGTGCGGAACCTCTACTATGCCGCCGAAAAGGACATCGAGCGGGCCGAGCACGGCATCATCTATCTGGACGAGTTCGACAAGATCGCCAGAAAGTCCGGTGCCAACAACTCCATCACCGCAGATCCCGGCCACGAAGGCGTCCAGCAGGCACTCCTGAAGATGCTGGAGGGAAGCGTCGTTGAGTTCACCGCCCGGGGCCAGCGCAAGCACCCGGAGGCCCCCACCATCAAGGTGGACACGAAGAACATCCTCTTCATCGTGGGCGGCGCCTTCGTGGGCATCGAGGACGTCATCGAAAAGCGCCTCTCCAAGGGAAAGACCGCCATCGGCTTCGGCGCCAAGACCCAGGGGAAGGACGAGAAGCCGAAGTTTGACGAGCTCATCCACCAGGTGCGCCCGGAGGACCTCATGCAGTACGGCATCATCCCAGAGGTCATCGGGCGCCTGCCCGTCATCTGCACCCTGGAGAGCCTCGATGAGGACGCGCTCCTCCGGATTCTCACAGAGCCGAAGAACGCCCCCGTCCGCCAGTACGAAAAGCTCCTCGCCATGGACGGCGTCACCCTCGTCTTCGAAGAGGACGCCCTCCGCGCCGTGGCGAAAAAGGCCATCGAGCGCAAGACCGGTGCCCGCTCCCTGAAGGGCATCATCGAAGACGTCATGCTAGATGTCATGTTCGACATCCCGAAGGCCGACAATCCCCGAAAGGTCATCATCACAAAGGAATGTATCGAAGAGGGCAAAAACCCCAAAATCGTCGATTTGTAAAACTTGCTTCCATCAAAAGAAGCGCTCGCGCAGGCGGGCGCTTTTTCCATGTGGGACGGGATATGGTATAATGGAGGAAATACAATCGGTACAAGGAGTCACTATGGCAAAAAAACTCTTGATGTTCTTCGGGCTGCTGCTCTTCTTCCTCGGGGTCTTCGGCTTTTCCTACACCTGGCATGTGGATCACCGCACGGCAGAGTCCCTCTCGGCCTATTGCAAGATTGACTTCCAGTCCAGCCACGCAGAGGACGGCCATGTGGAGGGAGCGGTGCTCACCATATGGGACTGGCGCTACGACGACGCAAGGCTCCTGCCGAAGGCGGTGCTCTACACGGACGGGGCCGCCTGGGAGATGGTGGCCGCCACGAAGCAGACCCCCTCCACGGAAAGCCAGCACCGGCTGAAGAACGAGAACAAGCTCTTCGTGGAGATGCCCAGATCCAGCCTCCCGGCCATCCGCAAGGCGGAGACCATCCGGCTGCGCTTCTACTATGACAACGGCCAGACCATAGATCTCCCCCTCAATGAGGCGGATACCGCCTACTGGAAGCGCCAGCTGGACTGACAGCAGGCCGTCGGCCTGGCCCGGCACAGGAATCCCAAGGGGAGCTCCGGTGTTTGGGTCTTTTCTCCCACATCTCTATAAAATTTTCAATTTATTTCTTGACAAACAGGGCTGCCTGCAGTTATAATAGACCCATAAAGAAAAGAGACGAGCACCGCACACCTCGGTGGCGGCACGAAATCTCCCTTCATTTGGGGACAAAAATCAGGTGGAGCTGATGTTCGAAACGACCCGGATTCCTCTCCTGCCGTGCTTCGCGCACAAGCCCATGGCTTTCAGCAGTCGCACCCTATAGGGTGCAAGGCGCAGGATGGAATGGGCGACGTCAAACTTGGTACCTGATGACGGGAGGATTTCACCGCTCGTCTTCTTTTTTTTGCATAAAATAGGTCAGAGATCACCCCGTCCTTCCTATAACATCGCCCTCGCGGACGTGAGGTCGGGAGTCTTGACGCCGGCAATACCAAGCAACACAAAAGACTGTCATCAAATGCCCATGTATTTGATGACAGCCTTTTTTCAATGCTCAAATGAGAAAATCACACGTTGAAGCGGAAGTTTACCACGTCGCCGTCCTGCATGACGTAGTCCTTGCCCTCCACCCGGACCTGGCCCTTCTCCCTAGCGGCTGTCACGGAGCCTGCGGCCACGAGGTCGTCGTAGCCTACGATCTCGGCGCGGATGAAGCCTCTCTCGAAGTCCGTGTGGATCTTTCCGGCGGCCTTCGGGGCGGTGGTGCCCTTTACGATGGTCCAGGCCCGGCACTCGTCGGGGCCTGCCGTCAGGAAGGTCTGGAGCCCCAGCAGGTCAAAGGCCGCCTTGATGAGGCGGTCGAGGCCGCTCTCACTTTCTCCCAGATCCTCCAGGAAGGCCTTTGCCTCCTCCGGGTCGAGCTCTGCGATTTCCGCCTCCACCTTGGCGGAGATGGCGCAGACCTTCGCCCCCTCCCGGGCGGCGAACTCCTTCACCTTCTGGACGTAGGGGTTCTCCTCGTAGGCGGTGGCCACCTCGTTCTCCGCCACGTTGGCCACGTAGAGGGTGGGCTTTCTCGTCAGGAGATTCATGTCCTTCAGGAGGGCCAGCTCCTCCGCCGTGAGCTCCACGGAGCGGGCGGGCTTCCCCTCATCCAGGGCCGCCTTGATGCGGCGGAGCACCTCGTCCTCCGCCTTGGCCTCCTTGCTGCCGGACTTGGCGATTTTCGCCAGGCGCATGATGCGCTTTTCCACCACCTCCAGATCAGCGAGGCAGAGCTCCGTCTGGATGATGTCGATGTCCCGCAGGGGATCCACGCCCCCCTCCACATGGGTGATGTTCGCATCCTCAAAGCAGCGGACCACATGGGCCACCGCATCCACCTGGCGGATGTGCTCCAGGAACTTGTTGCCCAGGCCCTCCC
>CAMCBT010000096.1 GCA_945873115.1 uncultured Mitsuokella sp. | reverse complement strand
TTAGAAAAGGCCCGTGATTTTCCCGTGCTCGTCGATATCCATGCGCTCCGCCGCCGGATGCTTCGGCAGCCCTGGCATGGTGAGGATGCTACCGGTGAGGGCCACGATAAAGCCCGCGCCGGCGCTCACGCGAAGCTCCCGCACGGTGACGGTAAAGCCTGTGGGACGGCCGAGGAGCGTCGGATCATCGGAGAGGGAGTACTGAGTCTTTGCCATGCAGACGGGCAGCTTGTCAAAGCCCAGAGCCTCAATTTCCGCCAGCTGCTTCTTGGCCGCCGCCGTGAAGGTGACGCCGTCGCCGCCGTAGATTTCCCGGACGATGGCACCGATTTTCTCGGGAACAGAGGCCTTCTCGTCGTAGATGAAGTGGAAGTCACTGGGCTTTTCCATGGCAGAAAGGACCTTCTCGGCGAGGGCCTTGCCACCCTCTCCGCCCTTTGCCCAGACCTCGGAGAGGGCCACCTCGGCACCGAGCTCCCGGCACTTCTTCTCCACGAAATCGAGCTCCTCCTTCGTATCCGTGGGGAAGGCATTGATGGCGACCACCGCCGGCAGGCCGAACTTCTGCACGTTCTCGATGTGCTTCGTGAGGTTTGCGAGGCCCTTCTCGAGGGCGGCCATATCCACTCTGTCCAGCTCCGTCTTCGGCAGGCCTCCATGCATCTTGAGGGCCCGGACCGTGGCGACGATGACGACGGCATCGGGATGGAAGCCGGCGAACCGACACTTGATGTCCAGGAACTTCTCCGCACCGAGGTCGGCACCGAAGCCTGCCTCCGTCACCACCACATCAGCGAACTTCAGGGCGAACTTCGTGGCCATGACGCTGTTGCAGCCATGGGCGATGTTGGCGAAGGGACCGCCGTGGATGAAGGCCGGCGTACCCTCCAGGGTCTGGACGAGGTTCGGCTTGATGGCATCCTTGAAGAGGAGGGTCAGGGCACCTGTGACACCCAGCTCCTTCGCCCGGATGGCCCGGCCGTCTCGACTGTAGGCGATGACGATCTCGCCGAGGCGCTTCTTCATATCCGTGAGCCCGTCCGCCAGGCAGAGGATGGCCATCATCTCCGAGGCCACGGTAATGTCAAAGCCCGTCTCCCGAGGCACGCCGTGGGCCTTGCCGCCCAGGCCGATGACCACATTGCGAAGTGCCCGATCATTGAGGTCCAGCACCCGCTTCCACAGGACACGCCGCACATCGATATCGAGGGCATTGCCCTGCTGGATATGGTTGTCGAGGCACGCCGCCAGGAGGTTGTGGGCCGTGGTGATGGCGTGGAAGTCCCCCGTGAAGTGGAGGTTGATATCCTCCATGGGCACCACCTGTGCATAGCCGCCGCCGGCTGCGCCGCCCTTCATGCCGAAGCAGGGGCCAAGGGAGGGCTCCCGAAGGGCCACCGCCGTCTTCTTCCCCAGGGCCGAGATGGCATCGGCGAGACCCACGCTCGTCGTGGTCTTCCCCTCCCCCGCCGGCGTCGGGTTGATGGCCGTTACCAGGACGAGCTTGCCATTTGCATTCCCCTTGACCCGGTTCCAGGCACCCAAGGTCACCTTCGCTTTGTACTTGCCGTAGAGCTCCAGCTCCTCCTCCGTGATGCCAAGCTTCGCGGCAATGGCATCAATCCGTTCCATCTGCGCCTCCTGCGCAATCTCCACATCCGTCTTCATAGGGCTCTCCTTTCCATTCTCCACAAGAAATTATGTATTTCAAAAGGTGCGAATCGCCCCTTTATCCACGTGCTGAAAACGTGATGTGTGCGAAAAGCTCCAAAGGAGTTCCCAGCAGCACCTTTGCGCCGTGCTCTACCAGCTCCTCCTTTGGGCGGAAACCCCAGAGGACGCCTACGGGGAGAAAGCCGGCATTTTTTGCCGTGTCCATATCGACGCTGGTGTCGCCGAAGTAGGCCACCCTTTCCGGCTGTACGCCGAACTCCTTCGCCATGGCGAGCACCTTCGTGGGATTCGGCTTCCTCGGAAGGCCGGGCTTGTCCCCCACGACCCTTTGGAACATCCCCTTTGGGAAAAGTGCGTCTACAATAGCCTCCGCCGCCGACTGGTGCTTGTTCGTGCAGATGCCTAAAGGGAGGTCCTCCGACCGGAGCCTTTCCAGCATGGGGAGGATGCCCTCGTAGGGACGAGTCTTGTTGAGGATCCTCTTTGCGTATATCGCCTTGTACCGCTCGAGGGCCTCCTCCACAAAGGGGCCATCTTCCACCTTTTCCTTGGGCAGGCAGCGCTCCATGAGCTTTCGGGAGCCATTGCCGACAAAATAGCGATAGGCATCCTCTGGATGGGTGGGAAAGCCGTAGTGCTCCAGCAGCAGGTTCGCGCTGTCCGCCAAATCCGCCAGGGAATCCACCAGTGTCCCGTCCAAATCGAATATCGCAGCCTCGTACACCATAGGCTCTCCCTCCTGCTCGCCTTCCGCTCTTGTCTCCTTTCATTTTACCGTCCTCACCTGCCTGCGTCAATACAAAAGCCGTTCGGAAGCAAACCAAGCGAATATCCATTGCTATTTAATCAAAACTAGCTTATACTAGAAGATATAGTCATGTCATCATTTTTCTTGTATCCTGTTCCTTCTGCCATACCAAGGAGTGAAGCCCTGTGGAACTCGAAAAAATCTTTACCTGGATTATCAATCACGTCTCGGATGGCGTCTACATTGTCGATCCCGATCGCAAAATCCTCTATTGGAATAAGGCGGCGGAGGATATCACCGGCTACACCGCAGCGGAAATGATGGGCTGCAACTGCCAGCACTCGGGCCTCAACCATGTGGATATGGATGGCAATCACCTGTGCCACTCCGGCTGCCCACTGCTCGCTACGATTCATGAGGAGATGCGCCACGACGGCAAGGTCTTCGTCCTCCACAAGAATGGCTACCGCCTCCCCATCAAGACCCAGTTCTTCCCCATCAGCGAAAAGGGAAAGGTCATAGCTGCCGTGGAAATCTTCCGCCCCGCCTCCCAGAAGGTCTACGATGACGACCTCATCGAGACGCTGTCCGGCGCCGCCATGCACGACCAGCTGACGAACCTGCCGAACCGCCGCTATCTGGAGGACTTCCTGAACTATAAGATTCTCGAGAGCTCGAAGTTCAAGCAGAAGCTCTGCGTGGCCTTCGGCGACATCGACCATTTCCGGGACTTCAACAATACCTACGGTCATGACGCAGGTGATGCGGTACTCCAGAATATC
This sequence comes from uncultured Mitsuokella sp., assembly GCA_945873115.1. Lineage (GTDB taxonomy): Bacteria > Bacillota > Negativicutes > Selenomonadales > Selenomonadaceae > AWVT01. Next base: position 434 of record CAMCBT010000096.1, on the reverse strand, counting down.
GCCGCGAGCATCCGAAACAACCTGAAGAACGAGGACAGGCTTTGCCGCTGGGGCGGTGAGGAATTCGTCTTTGTGGGCTTTGTTCACTCGGGAGAAGATGCGCGGGCTCTTGGCGAGCGTCTGCGGAACCTTGTCATGAACACCTCCATCATCCACGAGGGAGAACGGCTCTCCGCCACCATGTCCATCGGCGTCACGCTTCTCCAGCCGGGGGACACGACGGAGACGCTCCTGAAGCGGGCCGATGCCCTCATGTACCAGAGCAAGCAGAGCGGCCGGAACTGCGTCACCGCCGACTGCTGAAAACAAAAAAGCAATGGAAAGCCCCAGGCTGCCAATACGCTGCAGCCCGGGGCTTTCTTTATATGCTATATGTTTTCCGATTTTATTTTGCCATGAGCTTTGCAACCTTGTTTGCAAAGTCCACCGGATTC
>CAMCBT010000095.1 GCA_945873115.1 uncultured Mitsuokella sp. | reverse complement strand
GCATACGGGGGTCGTCCCAGCCGGAAACGTAGCCCTCCTCCACCAGCTGGCGCAGCTTCCGCTTGCTGGTCACCGTGTTCGTGAGGTTCAGCCGGGCAAACTCGATCTGCCTCGGCCGCGTCATGGGGTCAAAGCCCAGGGAGTCCAGCAGCCAATCGTAAAAGGGGCGATGCTCCTCAAACTCCAGCGTGCAGACCGAGTGGGTGATGCCCTCGATGGCATCGGAAAGCGGATGGGCAAAGTCGTACATGGGGTAGATGCACCACTTGTCCCCCGTGCGATGGTGATGGGCATGGGCGATGCGGTAGATGACCGTGTCCCGCATGACGAGGTTCGGCGAGGCCATGTCGATTTTCGCCCGCAGCACCTTTGCCCCGTCGGGGAACTCCCCTGCCTTCATGCGAGCGAAGAGGTCGAGGTTCTCCTCCACGCTGCGATTCCGATAGGGGCTCTCCTTGCCCGGCTCCGTCAGCGTGCCCCGATAGGCGCGAATCTCCTCCGCCGTCAGGTCGTCCACATAGGCAAGGCCCTTCTTGATAAGCTCAACCGCGTAGTCATAGAGCTTGTCGAAGTAGTCGGAGGCGTAGAACATCCGATTGCCCCAGGAGAAGCCCAGCCAGCGGATATCCGCCTGGATGGAGTCCACATACTCCGTGTCCTCCTTCGTGGGGTTCGTGTCGTCAAAGCGCAGGTTGCAAAGGCCGCCGTTGCGTTCCGCCAGGCCGAAGTTCAGGCAGATGGACTTGGCGTGACCCACATGGAGATAGCCGTTCGGCTCCGGTGGGAAGCGGGTGTGGATGCCCTCCGGGTACTTGCCTTGTTTCAGGTCATCCTCGATGATGTTCTGGATAAAATTTGAGCTGTGTTTCACTTCTGCCATACGTTTCTCCTAGCCTTCCCATGTATCCGCCTGCCCGGAGCGCTCCTGCATATAGGCCCGCAAACGCTCGACGCCCGGCGCGAGCTCCGCCTGCTCCGGCAGATAGCCGATGATTTTTTCCACATACCCGCGCTTTACGATTTCGCGCATGGTCCAGTTGTAGTTGATATCGTAGAGCCACAGGAGGCGCACCACCTTGCGGTCCCCGTGGGTCTTGATTTCCTTGTAGTCCGCCTGCTTGCCCTCTGAAAGTGCCTTTATAAAATAGGGGCTCACGAGATTCGAGGCCGCCGCCTGCATGAACTTCGGCGCGTCCTTCGCCCCGTCCGGCGCGAGAAAGGGCTCCAGCACCCGGTAGATGTCCAGCTTGTCCGCATCCCGCAGGAGCTTTGCAAAGGCGATTTCCCGTGGACTCCCGGGCCCGATTTCCTTCTTGTTGTGCCGCCCGATGGCAAAGCGCACGAGGGAGGCCTCCTCCGGTACGAGCCTCTCGAGGAACGGGAGCTCCGCGAGCACCTTCAGCCCGAGATCTGCATGGTCCTCCGAGAGGGCATCGTTGAAGGTCTTATAAAGGCTGTACTGACGGAACCTCCCCACATCGTGGAAAAGCCCCATGACCTCGGAGAGCTGCACGTCCCGCCGGGGCAAATCCAGGGACTTAGCGAGCGCCACGGCATTCGCCGTCACATAGCCCGTATGCACTTCCTTGATGCGGATGCCCTTCATGACCTCATCGTCCTCCGTGTAGAAGGACTTCATATAGGAAGCCATCCACTCGTGCATCTCCCGTAAGAGCTCGTCCAACCGAACCCTTCCTTTCTAAAAATTCAAGAGGCAAAAATCCGCTCTCTTGAGGAACCCATCGTGAATTGTCATAATTTCACAGTTATGCACAAAAGATATTATACTACGAATTATTTTGTAGTACAATTCATTTCAGTTATGACAATTCCCTATTGGCAATAAAGAGAAATAAAAAACGCCGCGAAAGAAGCTTCGCAGCATTGCATTCAGGTTGGTGGGCGATAACAGGATCGAACTGCTGACATCTTGCTTGTAAGGCAAGCGCTCTCCCAGCTGAGCTAATCGCCCGAATGGTGACGCCAATGGGATTCGAACCCATGAACCCGCCGTGAAAGGGCGGTGTCTTAACCGCTTGACGATGGCGCCATTGGCTCCTCGAGCAGGATTCGAACCTGCGACAGCCTGATTAACAGTCAGGTGCTCTACCGGCTGAGCTATCGAGGAAGGATACTCATGTATCGACTTGCATTATTATACACGCCTGAGCCGTGAATTGCAAGCATTTTTTACCAGCCATTTCGCATCCTAGAACACATCGCTATGGGTTCCCGTGCGCGTCAGATACAGGATAATCTCATCCTTATTCAAAAGCCAATCCGACGTGATATGACACTCGCGACACCCCTCATAGTCTCCCGATAGCGCATGATTGTGATATTTCTCCGGGAGCTGATCGCCATCAGCCGGCAGATTGCATCCCCATGAACGAGTCTGGCCCGCTCCTCCAAGAAAGCGACTATGTAGGCGATAACACGCATCCGACAAAAGCGGGCAGCACAAAATTACACCTTGCTCAAAAGCAGCTTTCCAAAGCCTGTCACCTCATAGCGTCCAAGACCTGCCGGCAGGAAAGCGCTCTCGCCCTTGCCAAGGGAGAGCACCTCGTCCCCTGCCACGAGCGTCACCGCCCCTGAGAGCACCGTGAGGGCCTGGAAGGACTCCTCGCCGGCAAAGAGCCGCACCGTATCCTCGATGGCAAGCTCATAGACCGTGAAGTAGTCGCAGGAAGCCAGGAGGCGCGCCTTCGCCCCGTCAAAGATATCCATGGGCTCCTCCATGGAGAAATGGGGCTTCGCCGGCACCCTACGCGTCACATCCAGGGCCTTTTCGATATGGAGGGCCCGTGGCTTTCCATCCTTGCCCACCCGGCCGTAGTCGTAGACCCGGTAGGTGGTGTTGGAGCTCTGCTGGATTTCGCAGATGAGGATACCCTTTCCGATGGCGTGGAGCGTCCCCGCCTCGATAAAGAACACATCCCCCTTCTTCACCGGGGCCCGGTGCACCACATCCAGGAGGGTGTCCTCCTCGATGCGCCGCCGAAATTCCTCCCGACTGATCTCGTGGTCGAAGCCATAGAGGAGGCTCGCTCCCTCCTCCGCATCCACGATGTACCACATCTCCGTCTTGCCGTGCTCACCCTCCACCCGCTTGGCATACGCCTCATCCGGGTGCACCTGCACGGAGAGGTTGTCCTTCGCGTCGATGAGCTTGATGAGGATTGGAAGGCCTTCCCCCGTGCAGCGGGTGCCGAGAGCCCCCTTCCCCTCCTTCGCCAGCCAGTCCGCCAGCGTCCGCCCCGCAAAGGGCCCCGAGGCGATGAGGCTTTCCCCGTCCTTATGGCAGGAAACCTCCCAGCTCTCCGCCACAGGACTCATATCCGTCTTCTTCCCATACTCCTTCTTCAGCCGCTCTCCGCCCCAGATATAGTCCTTGAACACCGGCGAGAGCTTCATCGGATAAAGCATACTCTTTCATTCCTTTCATATATCTTTTTGCTATACTATATATGCTCTATGCAGAAACTTCAAGACTTTCCAGCCATCCCCTCCCAAAAGAGCGACAAAAAGCCTCCCCAAAGGGGCAATGTCATTAAGTTAAGCGGGGAAAATTTCATTTCCCCGCTTGCTTATCAGACATCGACCAGTCTCCGTTAAGTTAAAGGCATCCGACAGGAAAAGGCACTCGAAATCCGGTAGATACCGATGATCGAGTGTCTTTTTTGCCGTCTCTGATGTATTTTCTTCTGTTTTTGAACATGCCAAACAGCACAGGCTGGTTTCGATTTTTG
>CAMCBT010000094.1 GCA_945873115.1 uncultured Mitsuokella sp. | reverse complement strand
GGTACACAAGACGCATTTGCTTTGATATAGAAGGAGAACGTTTTGCAAACGGTTATTGGCGTCCGCTTCAAGCAGGCGGGCAAGATATATTATTTCAGCCCGGGAGCGCTCTCCGTGGCGGCCGGCGACAAGGTCATTGTGGAGACAAGCCGCGGCATCGAGTGTGGCAATGTGGTCCTCTCCCCGCGGGAGGTTGAGGAAAATCCCGATAAGTTCCTGCGCACCATCCTTCGCATTGCCACCGACGAGGATTTGGAGACCCTCGCCGCAAATGAGTGCAAGGCAAAGGAGGCCATGAAGATTTGCGAGGAGAAAATCGCAGCCCATGGCCTCGCCATGAAGCTGGTCAACGTGGAGTATGCCTTTGACGGGCACAAAATCCTCTTCTACTTCACGGCGGACGGCCGGGTGGACTTCCGCGGCCTCGTCAAGGATTTGGCCTCCATCTTCCGCACGCGCATCGAGCTTCGGCAGATCGGCGTCCGGGACGAGGCAAAGCTCATGGGGGGCGTGGGCGGCTGCGGCCGACCCCTTTGCTGCGCCACCTTCCTGGGGGACTTCGAGCCCGTCTCCATTCGCATGGCGAAGGAGCAGAACCTCTCCCTAAATCCTACGAAAATCTCTGGCATCTGCGGCCGCCTCATGTGCTGCCTCAAGTACGAGAGCGAATGCTACTGCGGAGGCGGCTGCTGCGGCCGCAAGGCGAAGCCCACCGTGAAGGAGCCCGCCCAGGGCTCTCGGGTCGTCACCGTGGAAGGGGATGGCAAGGTCATCTCCACCAACGGCCAGCGGCGCACTGCCACCATCCTTCTTGACAACCATCGGACCATCGTGGCCAGCTGGGAGGATGTGATCGAGAAGAGCGAGGAGGAGGACGTGGAGACCCTGGAGGCCCAGGCCGCCCAGGAGGAGGAAAATGCCATGGAGACGGCACTGGAATCCTCGGAGGAGACACCCCGCCCCGAGCGGCCGGAGCGGAGGAACCGCCCGGAGCGCAGCGGCCCTAGATCCAGTCGGGAGCGGCCCCGAAATGGCGGCCCCAGGGAGGGCCGCAGGCATCGGGACGGGGCGAGCTCTCGGGAGGCCCGAAGCAGGGACAGGCAAAGGCGGCCGAAGAGCCTCCAGCGGGAGAGCGACCGGAAGCCTAGGGAGCGCCGCCCCCGGGATAGGGTGCCTCGCTACGGGGAGGATACAGAGGAATGACGCCCGAGGAGTGGGCTAAGGTCCCCCTGGGCCCTCACGAGCGTCTTGACGACCTGATGGTGCGCGACAGACGCCTCATCCAGAACGAGCAGGAGTTCTGCTTTTCCATGGATGCGGTGCTGCTCGCGCATTTTCCACAGGGGCGGGGAAGGGAGCAGATCCTAGAGCTGGGCACCGGTACGGGGGTCATCCCCCTCCTTATGGCGGACGAGGCAGCGCACATCACAGCCATCGAGCTGAATCCTGTCATGGCTGAGCTGGCGGTGCGAAATGTGCGGCTGAATGGTCTCGCGGAGAACATCCAAGTCCTGGCGGGGGACTATCGGGAAATCGAGAAGCTCATTCCCCGGGAGTCCTTTGACCTCGTAGTGGCCAACCCGCCCTACCGGCCCCTGGGAAAGGGGAAGGGCAGTGCCCTCACAGGCGTCGCCCGGGCCCGCCACGAGGTCACGGCGACCCTTGAGGATGTCTGCAGGGCCGCCCGTTTTGCCCTGCGCTTCGGGGGCCGCTTCGCCCTCATCCACCTGCCCGAGCGGCTGGCGGAAATCTTTTCGTGCCTCCAGAAATACCAGCTGGAGCCCAAGCGGCTGCGGCTGGTGGCGGATAGGCCGGGATCCCGGCCCCGGCTCGCCCTTATCGAAGCAAGGCAGGGCGGGAGGAGCGGCCTTGCGGTGGAGCCTGCCCTTTTTGTGCGGGAGGCGACGGGGGAGTATACCCGGGAGCTGCTCGAGATTTATGGAATGGAGGGAGCCCATGACTGACAAGAAAACGCCCACCCTCTATCTCTGCGCCACCCCCATCGGCAACCTGGGGGACATGACATACCGGGCCGTGGAGCTCCTGAAAGAAGCCGAGCTCATTGCAGCGGAGGACACCCGCCATACCCGCGAGCTCCTTACCCACTTCGACATCCACACCCGCCTCACCAGCTACCATGAGCACAACAAGGCGGCGAAGGGCCCGGAGCTCATTGCCTGGATGGGGGAGGGCCACGATCTCGTCTGCGTCAGCGACGCAGGCCTCCCGGGCATCTCGGACCCGGGCAGTGACCTCGCCGCCCTTGCGATAGAGGCGGGTTTTCAAGTCTCTCCCGTGCCGGGGGCGAACGCAGCCCTCTCCGCCCTCATCGCCTCCGGCCTCGACACCCGCCGCTTCACCTTTGTGGGGTTCCTCCCCCGAGGCAAAAAGGAGCGGGCGGAGCTCTTGGACAGCGTCCGAGGTCACCGGGAGACCCTCATCTTCTACGAGGCGCCCCATCGGCTGAAGGAAACCCTGACGGCCCTCCTGGAGGCCTTGGGCGACCGAAGAGCCGCCGCCTGCCGGGAGCTCACGAAGAAATTCGAAGAATTCCGCCGGGGCACCCTCTCAGAGCTCCTGAATCACTACGAGGAAAACCAGCCCCGCGGCGAATTCGTCCTCATTCTGGAGGGGGTAGGAAATGCAGCCGCCTCCACCCGGCAAGAGGCACGCTCGCCGATCGCTGCCTACGAGGCGCACCTAGCAGACTGCGGCGACAAAAAAGAAGCCATGCGCCGTGCTGCAAAGGAGCTCGGCATCAGCAGGAGAGAAGTCTACCAAATCGTTTTGCAAGCAGGGCAATAATCATGCCGGCATCATTTCATCCGTGATGCGGCAAGGAGGATTTTACATGCGTAAACCATTTTACATCACCACCCCGATTTACTACCCGAGCGCCAAGCTCCATATCGGCCATGCCTACTGCACGACCATTGCCGATGCCATCGCTCGCTTCCATCGCCTGGAGGGCGACGACGTCTTCTTCCTCACCGGCTCCGACGAGCACGGCCAGAAAATCCAGCAGAAGGCCCAGGAGGCCGGCGTCACCCCTCTCGAATACACCACGAAAATCGTCGCCGGCTTCCAGGACCTCTGGAAGCGCCTGGGGATCTCCAACGATGACTTCATCCGCACCACCGAAAAGCGCCACTACGACGTGGTCCGGGAAATCTTCCGCCGCATCTACGACAAGGGCGATATCTACCTGGGCGAGTATAAGGGCCTCTACTGCACCCCCTGCGAAAGCTACTGGACAGAGCATCAGCTGGTGGATGGCAAATGCCCCGACTGCGGCCGCCCCGTGGAGGAGGTCTCTGAGCCCGCCTATTTCTTCAAGATGAGCAAATACCAGGATCGCATCCTCGCCTACATCGAGGAGCATCCGGACTTCATCCAGCCCGCCTCCCGGCGCAACGAGATGATAAACTTCATCAAGCAGGGACTGGAGGACCTCTGTATCTCCCGCACTTCCTTCGACTGGGGCATCCCCGTGCCCATCAATGAAAAGCACGTCATCTACGTCTGGTTCGATGCCCTGACGAACTACCTGACTCCCATCGGCTTCCTGTCGGATCCGGAGAAATTCAAGAAATTCTGGCCGGCGGACCTCCACCTGGTGGGCAAGGAAATCGTCCGCTTCCACACCATCATCTGGCCCTGCATCCTCATGGCACTCGACCTGCCGCTCCCGAAAAAGGTCTACGGCCACGGCTGGCTCATCGTGGACGGAGACAAGATGAGCAAGTCCAAGGGCAACGTGGTGGACCCCATTGGGCTCATCGACGAATTCGGCGCCGATGCCATCCGCTACTTCCTGCTGCGGGAAATCAACCTGGGGCAGGACGGCAACTTCTCCCGGGATGCCCTCATCGGCC
>CAMCBT010000093.1 GCA_945873115.1 uncultured Mitsuokella sp. | reverse complement strand
TTTGCATTCATTATAGCCTGTTTGGTTTACGATGTAAAGCAAATATTTATCAAAAAGGGAGGGGAAGAGAAAATCTCTGCAACCTTGCCGAAGCACGACCGGCACGGGCTCTCATGCAGATTTTCGCGTAACTTTTACGTCTGTAGGGCGAGGGGCGGCTCGCCCCTAGGAAGGCGGCCGGATTCCACTGCCTGCGGGGCATCCTGTGGTCGCACACGACGCGCGGATGCGCCGCGCTCGTCTCTCCCGCCCTGCTCGAGCGGTACGCGATGAGCGCGGCGAGGTGGATCCACTGCGAGGAGGCCGTCAGCAGGTACGGGTATCTTGGGAAGCATCCCGTCTCGGGACAGCCGATCCAGTCGCCATACGTGGCCATGAGCCAGAACTACATGAAGCAGACGAACAGGCTGTGGGACGAGGTCTTCGCCGTCGTGCGCGAGAACCGCTCCACGGAATACAAGGGCGCAAGCCCGCAGGACGATCTGATGGAGCACCTGCTGCGGTCGCGGCAATAGGATTTTTTGCATTCAAGGGGGTGATTCCGTTGTATTAGGGATGCCGGAGAGATAAGCCGCTGGGAGCAGCGGCTGGAAAGAATGTATCTGAATTATAGAAAGGTGATTTATCATGAAAATGGAAGACGCGAATCTCAAGTTTGGGGCAGAAGAAAAGCCGATCGAGGCCTCGGAAGTTATGGAAAGTGATAAAACGCCAGCGCAGCATACACTCAGACCAACAGCCTCGTCCTCGATGCCTTCCTCGGCTCGGCATCCACTCTCATCGCTTGCGACCGGTTGGGGCGCATTTGCTACGGCGTGGAACTGGAGCCGAAATTCGTGGACGTGGCGGTTGCTCGTTATGCTGCCGCTCATGACAACAGTTTGGATGATATATTTGTGGAGCGTAACGGCGAGAAAATCCCCTACACCGATGTTCCGAAACCGAAGGAGGAATCGTAATGCGTGTATTTCTGAACCCCGGCCATGCGCCCAACGCCGAACCCGATCCCGGCGCTGTCAACAGAACAACGGGTTTGCGGGAGTGCGATGTATCTAAGAACATCACCAATTTGGTGGTGAAATATCTCACGGCGGCAGGCGTGGAGGTTGTCGGCAGTCTCCAATCGGACAGCCTTTATTCGGACGCGCGTTGCTTCGTCCGCCGTCTCGCCGTGGTAATCCCCGTATTCCAATGTGTCCATGATATGACAGCACAGAAGCCCGCTTTCCGCTGGCGGCATCGAATTGAGCGTCTGATTCCATGCCAGCAAGAATTCCGGCGGCGCATCAGGCGGCGGAAAGGTTACCCCCTCTGCCAGATAGCAAACATTGTTCACGGGGCGTTCCGGCCCGTTCATGTAGTTTTCGTAGGCAGAAGCGGCATCCTCGCTGTTTTTTGCGCGATTCAGAACCGCTTGAAAGGTCGAGGCAGCCGTCCCTTCTGCAGATGATTGCCTGTCTGCGGAAGAAGTCGTTGTCTTGAGCAGACCGCTGATGCGGGAAATATCCATTGGAATCGCCTCCTCAATCTGTATTTGCTTACTATATCGTAGGAAATCAGGTGCGGATTAAGAGACGAAAAGAGATGTATACAAGAAAATTTGTCCGCAACCCCCTTGATAGAAACAGCATTCCGAGTGATAAATGGTGCCTGGAAGAAGAAAGCAATCCATATCAAGGGAGGTTTTCAAGATGAAAGCGGAATACCATGTCACGGGAACGCGCCGCAAGGCGATGGTGCAGGCGGTGTGCGAGGCATTCGGCGGGCGCGATGCCAAATATCTCGGCGCGCCGACCTTTTCCTACCGCGTCGAACCGTTCGAGATCGAGCGTGACGCGACTGCTTTGCGCCGACCGAGCAGAGCGGAGATTGAACGGCTCCGCAGGAAATACCCCGCAGGAGCAACGGCGGAGTTTATCTCGATGGAAGATGCCCAGTCCCCTTCGCAGCGGTCAACGCTTGCCAATCACCTGCGCCCTTTGGGCTTGCCTCTTGGAGCGTTTTCGCATGGGAGCCATTTGCGCCGACAAGTCGGCGATGGCTCTCCAAAAAAGTTTCAAATATCGCCGTGTATACAGGAAATAACATCTGATAACCGTTCTCTTTAGAGTGATATATGTAAGTGCAAGACGGAAAACACACGGCGCAAAGCGAAAAGGGCAAACGAAGATGTACAACTGAAAACCGAAACCAACCGAAAGCCGCCTACGGGCGGTTTTCTCGTTCATATACACTTTGGAAGGGGGTGATTGCTTGCGGAAATTGACCGATTACACACCGACAAAATTCATGGCGAAGGATTCCACGATTTATTTCTACACATGGCCTTGCTATTCTTCGACTTTAGAGTGATATATATACATGCCGAAGGAAAACCACAGACACACGAAACGGAGGAAAAGAAAATGACCAAGAAGGAAATCGCCGAGATTATCGAGAGCAAGGCCGCCGAGGAAATTGCCAAGGGCGCAAAATTCGCCGCTGAAATCAACAGCATGGGGCTTTCCTACGAGAGAACATTCTAAGGCGAAACCAAATCGGAAACGCCGCTCGAAAGGGCAGTGTTTTTGCATGGCCGATTTTTAGTCAAAGAATTTCTCAAAAGCAATATCTGCTCTGTCAAATGGGAATCGTTTTTTATCTACGGGTATTTCTTCAAAGCCAAATTTTCTATATAAATGTACAGCTTGGACACATCGTCTGTTTGAAACAATGATGACCTTATCCAACTTCTTTTCTTTGGCGTATTCAATGCAGGCTTTCAGGCAAGCACTTCCTGAGCCGAAGCCTTTGTATTCTGCCTTAGCAGCAAATTTCATTATTTCCCAGTCACCATCATCTCTTGGAGCAATCATGCAACAGGCCATGACATTATCATTGTCATCTACTGCAAAAAAAATTTGACCACCTTTCTCAATATAAGGCTCTACGTTGGAGAGTTCCCTTACATCTTCCGGTTCCATGACGAACATCTCGGAAATCCATGCTTTGTTCATTTCAATGAAGTCGCTTTTGTATTTGGGATTGTAAGGTACAATTTTCAAGTTTCTCACCTCATTCATTTTCTATAGGAGCGTGATACCCATGAATTTCTTTACAAAACTTTTCCGCTCACGGGACAAGCCCACCAACAGCTACCACTTCAGCGGCTGGCCGTTCGTGTTCGGCAAATCTGCCGCCGGAGCAAAGGTCGACGAGTTCACAGCCATGCAGACCACGGCGGTTTACGCCTGCGTCCGCATACTGGCGGAGTCCATCGCCGCTCTGCCGCTTCATGTATATGAATATCGGGGTAACGGGAAAGAGCGTGTGCCGGGGCATCCGCTCTATTTTCTTTTGCACGATTCCCCCAACCCCGAAATGACCTCCTTTATATTTCGAGAGACATCGATGATTCACCTGCTACTTTGGGGAAATTCTTTTTCTCAGATTATCCGCGACGGTATGCGGCGTGTGGTGGGGCTTTATCCCCTGCTCCCCAACCGCATGAGCGTTGATCTATAGTCCTCGGCGGCAAGATAGTGTAAAATCATTTGTGTAAACTCAAAAGTGGATATAGAAAAAGGAACCACTTTTCTTTATAGTGTTAAGTGACCCAACAAAACACAAAGAAAGAAGGTTCCTTTATGTCTCATCTTAGCACAGAGCTCCTCGCATCGCTACTCCAAGGTGGTACCGTCGCCACCGAATTTCTTTGCAGCAAGATCGAAGAAGGCATCAATGCCGTCCTCAAGGCTGAACTGGCAGGATTTCTCGGCTACGAGAAGCACAGTTCCGCCGGATGGCATACAGGAATTCTTGCAGTATAGCAAGTTCCTGCTTTTTCATCATGCTGTTTTTACCTACCCATCACTCGCTCCATGACGTGGATAAATTCCATAACGTGC
>CAMCBT010000092.1 GCA_945873115.1 uncultured Mitsuokella sp. | reverse complement strand
TCTTCTTGTAATTTTGACTGAATTGTAGTAGAATCATTCGGTAATCGATTGAGAGGCGCGGCTGGCAAGACGTGATTCCTCTGGAATCCCGCGCAGAGTGCAGGGCAAGCAGGTAGGTTATGAATACAATTCTTTTTGTGGTGCTGATTATCTTGATCATCGCCCTTGTGGCAGCCCTTTTCTGGGTCTTTGTCCTGGAGAAGCGCATAGCGGAGCGCAGGCGCCATTTCCTTTGGATAATGGATGCCTCCGATATGTACCTTTTCGAGCACGATATCGCCCATGACGAGCTCTGGTTCTCACCCCAGTGTGCCAAACTCATGGACGTGCCGACCCGAGTGAAGAGCTTCAAGAAGGTGACGGAGACCACGAAGGACACGACGCTCAAGCGAGGTCTCTCCGTGGCGAATAAGGTGCTGGCCTGCACGAAGGACTCCTCCCGGCTGGAGCTTCTGCGCACCGATGGACGCATGGGCATCTTCGAAGTCACCAGCAAGGACTTTCACAATGCGAAGGGGGATCTCATGAGCCGGGTGGGCATCCTGGTGGACATCACGCGGGAGGTCCGGGAGAAGGAGGCCCTCGACTCCAAGGCGGAGCGGGATGATCTCACCGGCATCTACAATGAGGGCACGACCCGCTTCCTCATCGAGCGATCCATTCGGGAGCAGCAGCCCCTCCAGACGGGGGCCTATGTGCTTCTCGATATTGACCAGTTCGACGAGATCCAGGAAAAGCACGGCAAGGAGGCGGGGAATCTGGCGCTGAAGTCCCTCTCCAACAACCTCCACTTCGCCATCCGTGAGGGGGACATCCTGGGGCGCCTCAGTGGCAATGTCTTCTGCCTCTATCTCCCCTCCACCGTTAGCTACGACACCCTCTACAATTTCTGCGAGCGGATGAACCGGGTGGCGGAGAGCACCATGACGAGCCAGAATATCGGATTCGATGCCACCATCAGCGTGGGCGGTGTCATGATCCGGGAGGGCGACGACTACGCCTCCGTAGCAGAGCGGGCGCGAAAGACGCTGGCCGCCGCCAAGAACCAGGGAAAGAACACCTGCTGCGTGGCAGACTGAATACAAGCAACAAAAAAGAAGCCTTTCGGCTTCTTTTTTTGCGTATTTTGGGCTTACTTGTTGGCCTTGCGGAAGGCTTCCATGAAGTCCGTGAGGGCGACGACGCCCTCGTAGGGCATGGCGTTGTAGATGGAGGCGCGCATGCCGCCCACGCTGCGGTGGCCCTTGACGCCCGATAGGCCCTTCTCCTTTGCCTCTGCCACGAACTTCTTCTCCAGCTCCTCGCTGGGCAGGCGGAAGGTGACATTCATGAAGGAGCGGCTGTCCTTCTCCGCATGGCCCCGATAGAAGCCCTCCGAGGCATCGATGACCCCGTAGAGGAGATCCGCCTTCTTCTTGTTGCGCTTTGCCATCTCCTCGAGGCCCCCCTGGGCGCGGATCCAGGCGGCCGTCTTTCCCACCATGTAGATGCAAAAAGCCGGAGGCGTGTTGTAGAGGGAGTCCTTCTTGTAGAAGGTGCTGTACTTCAGCATGGTGGGCAGCTCCTCCGGGCTCTTCTCCAGGAGGGACTTCTTTGCCACCACCAGGACGACGCCGGCAGGGCCCAGGTTCTTCTGGACGCCCGCATAGATGAAGTCGAACTTCGAAAAGTCAATGGGGCGGGAGAGCATGTCGGAGCTCATGTCCGCGAAGAGGGGGACACCCTTTGTCTCCGGGACGTAGTGGTACTCCGTGCCGTAGATGGTGTTGTTGTAGCAAACATGGAGGTAGGAGGCATAATCTGGAATCTTGAGCTCGCTCTGGGTGGGAACGTGCTTGTAGTCTTCCTCCTTGCTGGAGGCGGCGATGGTGCCGACGCCCAAGTGTTCTGCTTCCTTGTAGGCCTTTTCGGCGAAGCTGCCGGAGAGGACGTAGGCGCCCGGTTTCTCCTTCGTGGCGTAGTTCATGGGAATCATGGCAAACTGCTGGCTGGCGCCGCCCTGGGTGAAGAGCACCTCGTAGTCATCGCCGAGACCCATGAGAGCCTTCACGTCGGCTTTCGCCTTCTGATGGACAGCGTCGTACTCGGGGGCGCGATGGCTGATCTCCAGGATGGACATGCCGCTATTTGCAAAGTTCAAGAACTCTGCCTGGGCCTCCTTGAGCACGTCAAGGGGGAGCGTCGCAGGACCGGGGTTGAAATTGTAGACACGGTTTGCTTCCATGAAATGACCTCCTAATAGAGTGCAACTGCAAGCCGGAGGAGCACGCCCCGCCACAAGGGAGCGGGTATCTCGCAAGGGCTGTGTGTTATATTCTACAGCTTGAAATAGAGAAAAGCAAGGCAAAAATGGAACCATGTTTTTGCTGGGAATACACTTGACGTTGGTACATGGAACCTATATAATACATATAGTCTTATGGTGTAATTTGCACCATGTTCCTTTTCTTGAACAAATAGGGGGAGCTTGCATGATGAAGGTACTGGCAGCGGATGGCATATCGCCGAAGGGCATTTCGCTCTTGGAGAAGGACTATGAGGTCGTTGTAAAGGATAAGATTTCGGCGGAGGAGCTCCTTGATACCATCGGCGAGTACGATGCGCTTCTCGTGCGCTCCGCCTCCAAGGTCACGGCGGAGGTCATCGACCGGGCGAAGAATCTGAAGATCATCGGCCGCGCCGGCGTGGGCGTAGACAATATCGATATCCCTGCCGCCACGGCAAAGGGCATCATCGTCATCAACTCCCCGGGGGGCAACACCATCGCGGCCACGGAGCACACCATGGCCATGATGCTCGCCCTGGCCCGCAACATCCCCATCGCCAACGAGACCATGCAGAAGGGCGAGTGGAACCGGAAGAAGTACGTGGGCGTGGAGCTCCGGGGCAAGACCCTGGGCGTCATCGGCATGGGCCGCATCGGTTCTGGTGTGGCAAAGCGTGCCATGGCCTTCGAGATGGAGGTCATCGCCTACGATCCCTATATCAATGAGGAGCGGGCAAAGGCCCTGGGCGTGACCATCGGCACCCTCGATGAGGTCATCGAGCGAAGCGACTTCATCACGGTCCACATGCCTCTCACGAAGGACACGAAGGGGATGCTCGGCGCGGCGGAGATGAAGCGCATGAAGAAGGGCGTCCGTCTCGTGAACTGCGCTCGGGGCGGCATCATCGAGGAGGAGGCCCTCGCCGAGGCCGTGAAGAGCGGCCAGGTGGCCGGTGCCGCCATCGATGTCTTTACCTCGGAGCCCGTGGGCCTCGACCATCCGCTGGTCGGCGTGCCGGGCATCATCTTGACCCCGCATCTCGGCGCCTCCACGGTGGAGGCCCAGATCGGCGTTTCCGTGGATGTGGCCGAGGGCGTGAAGGCGGCGCTGTCCGGGGAGCCCGTAATGACGGCTGTCAACATGGCCCCCGTCTCTCGGGAGGTCATGCGGGTGGTCTCCCCGTACCTGAAGCTTGCCGAGCGCCTCGGTGGCCTCGCTGTAGGCCTCGCAGAGGGCCCGGTGGAGTCTGTGGAGGTCACCTATAAGGGCGAGATTACGGATGTGTCCACGGGTCTTCTCACCACGGCCGTGACGAAAGGTCTCCTGAACCCCGTCATGGAGAGCGAGGTCAACTACGTCAATGCGCCGTCTCTCGCCAAGGAACGGGGCATAGAGGTCTCGGAGCGGAAGGTCAAGGAGTCGAAGCACTTTGAGAGCCTGGTGGAGGTCCATGTGGTGGCCGGCGGCAAGAAGCTTTCCGTGGCCGGCACTCTCTTCGGGACGGAGGCCCGCATCGTCCGGGTCAACAAGTTCCGTGTGGATGTGGATCCCCATGCCCGCATCCTCGTCTGCCCCCACATCAACCGCCCGGGCATCATCGGCCATGTGGGCACGCTGCTGGGCGCTAAGGGCATCAACATTTCCGGCATGGAGGTGGGCAAGACGGACATCGAGGGCATGAACCTGATGGTGCTGACGGTGGATGGCGCCATCGACGAGGCAACGCTTGCCGAGGTTAAGAAGGTGGACGGCATCAAGGACGCCAAGCTGGTGGACTTCGAGCATATCTGATTCAGC
>CAMCBT010000091.1 GCA_945873115.1 uncultured Mitsuokella sp. | reverse complement strand
CCTAGGGGGAAGTTTGCGCTTTTTTAGGAGCAGATACTAGGTTTTCATAATAAAAGGGAGGCGGAAATGCCGCCTCCCCTCGGGTGGTTTGTATGGATGTTACGACTGCTCCTCGAACATATCCTTGCCGACGCCGCAGAGCGGGCAGACAAAGTCCTCCGGCAAATCCGCAAAGGGCACCCCCGGCTTGAGATCGTAGTCGGGATCTCCCTTTGCCTCATCATAAATCCAGCCGCAAACTGTGCAAACCCAGACCTTCATGGAAAAAGCCTCCTTTTGAATTGAGATACATTCCGTGGCAATATACCACCCAAGGCGGTTGCCCGCCTGTTTTATTCTATACGAAGAAAGAACCTGTCGCCTGCCCACAGAAGCAGGCTTTTGGCGATTCTTCGTCAAGAATCATTTTTCGACAGTCACTATTTCTTTTCCTGCAAGATTTTTCTCTGCTCGGAAAAAATGATAGACCGCCTCCGCCGCCGCCTTCGTCATGCCGGGGGCCTCGGCGAGCTCCTTCGGCCCCGCCGCCTTGATCTTGGCGATGGTGCCGAAGTGGCTCCGCAGGGCCTCCCGCCGCTTCGGGCCGATGCCGTCGATGTGGTCCAGGACGGAGACGAGATTGCGCTTCCCCCGAAGCGTCCTATGGTAGGTGATGGCGAAGCGGTGGGCCTCATCGCGGATCCGCTGGATGAGGTAGAGAGCGGGGCTTGTCCTAGGGAGCTCCACCGGCTCGCTCTCCCCCTCCTTGAAGATGAGCTCGAACTGCTTGGCGAGGCCCACCACCGGCACATCCCTGTGGCCGCCGGCCCCCCGGATGATTTCAAGGGCCGAGGAGAGCTGTCCCTTTCCCCCGTCGATGACGATGAGGTCCGGGAGCTCCTCCTCCGGCAGCCCCACATAGCGGCGGGTGGTCACCTCCCGCATGGAGAGGAAGTCGTCCGGCTTTCCCTCCGTGGATCGGATCTTGAACCGGCGATAGTCCGATTTCTTCGGCAGGCCTCCCTCGAAGACCACCATGGAGGCCACCGTCTCGGAGCCCTGGATATGGGAGATATCGAAGCACTCCATGCGGTAGGGCTCCTGCGAGAGACCGAGATAGCGGCCCAGCTCCCGGACGGCACCCAGGGTCTGCTCATTGGCCTCGTGGATCTTCGCCGCCTCGTCCTCCAGGTACTTTTTCGCATTGCCCTCCGCCATCTTCACGAGGTCCCGCTTCGTGCCCCGCTGGGGCGTCAGGAGCTCCACTTTTCCGCCCCGGCCGCCGGACTTTTTCTCCGCCAGGAATTTCTCGAGAAGCCCCGTCTCCTCCTTCGGGAGCGGCAGGGGCAGCAGCACCTCCCGGGGGATGAAGGTGGCCCGGTGGTAATACTGCTGGAGGAAGGCTAAGAGCACCTCGCCGTCGCTCTCCTCCTCGCTGCCCCGCAGGAGGAAGTGGTCGCGCCCGATCATCTTGCCCCCTCGGATGAAGAAGATCTGCACGCAGACCCCGAGGGCAGAGCGAGCCATGCCCACCGCATCCTGGTCGCCGGATCCGGTGACGATGCGCTGCTTCTCCGCCACCTTCCGGACGGCCGCCAGCTGATCCCGGAGGCGGGCGGCAATCTCGAAGTGGTACGCTTCCGCCGCCGCCGTCATGCGGGCCTCCAGCTCCCGCTCCACATCCTCCGTACGTCCCTCCAGGAAGAGCAGCACGGAGCGTATCATGGCATCGTAGTCCGCCTTATCCACCTTGTGTGCGCAGGGTGCCAGGCAGCGCTTGATATGGTACTCAAGGCAGGGCCTCTCCTGGAGCCGGCGGCAGGTCCTGAGGGGAAAGAGCCGCCGAAGAAGCTTCAGGCTCTCGTGGACGGCCGTCACATTCGTATAGGGGCCGAAGTAGCGGGCCCCGTCATGACGGACGCGGCGGGTGATGTAGACCCGAGGGTATTCCTCGTTCACCGTGACCTTCACATAGGGGTAGCTCTTGTCGTCCTTGAGGCTGATGTTATACCGGGGACGGTGCTTCTTGATGAGATTGCATTCAAGGATGAGGGCCTCTACCTCAGAGCCGGTGAGGATGGTCTCGAAGTCGGCGATATGGGAGACCATGGCCCGGACCTTCGGAGTGTGGCTCCGGCTAGACTGGAAGTACTGCCGCACCCGGTTCTTGAGGACGATGGCCTTGCCCACGTAGATGATGCGTCCGTGGTCGTCCTTCATGATATAGACGCCCGGCGAATCCGGCAAAAGCTTCAGCTTCTCTTCCACAATATCGGTCAAGGTATCCCCCCTCTGTAAGGCGTGGTATTGCAAAAGGTTACTAGCACTTTGTATACTATACACCCTTTTTAGATTACAACATTGTGATTGGGTCAATATCGATGGCGACGCTTGTGTCGAGGTGCAGTCCCTGCTCCCGCAAAAACGCCTGCACGGCCGGGAGGTTCACCGTCTTTATGAGCACCACGAAGCGGTAAATCCCCCGGAACTTGGCGATGACGGCCGGCGAGGGTCCCAGGATTTCCTCCTTTGCCTCCCCGGAAAAATGGGCGCGGAAGGCCTCTATGAGCTTCGTCGCCGCCGCCTTTGCCGCCTCCTCCGACTCATTTTGATAGAGGAGCTTCACGAGGCGGCAATAGGGCGGGTAGAAGGCCTCCTTGCGGGATGCGATTTCCTGCCGGAAGAAGCCCTCATAATCCTGGGCGATGCCCCGCTCCACCGCGTAGTGGGTCGGGTTGTAGGTCTGGATGACCACCTCGCCCCGGGTGCCGTGGCGGCCCGCCCTCCCTGCCGTCTGGGTGATGAGCATGAAGCAGCGCTCCGCCGCCCGGAAGTCCGGCATCCCCAGGGCCGAGTCCGCGCTGATGATGCCCACCGCCGTCACATTCGGGATATCATGCCCCTTTGCCACCATCTGGGTGCCAAGGAGGATATCATACTCGTGCCGGCGGAACTTGTCGAGGATATTCTGGTGGGCGAACTTCGTGGTGGTGGTGTCCCGGTCCATGCGGATGACCCTTGCCCGGGGCACCAGGGCCTTTAGCTCCTCCTCCAGCTTCTCCGTGCCGGAGCCGAAATAGCGGATATAGCGGCTCTGGCACTTTGGGCAGACCGTTGGCACCGGCTCCCTTGTGTCGCAGTGGTGGCAAAGGAGCCGCCCGTCCTTGTGGTAGACCATCGGCAGGCCGCAGTCCCGGCAGCGGATGACCTCCCCGCAGGAGCGGCACATGACGAAGGTGGAGAAGCCCCGCCGGTTCAGCATGAGGATGACCTGCTGCCCCTTGGCGATGGTGCTCTCGATGAGCTGCCGGAGAGCCCGGGAGAGGATGTGCCTGTTTCCCATACGCAGCTCCTGGCGCATGTCCACGCAGTGGACGGCGGGCAGCGGCACGTCGCCGATGCGGCGGGTCATGGTGAGGAGCGTCAGCTTTCCCGCCTTTGATTTGGCGTAGCTCTCCAGGGACGGCGTCGCGCTCCCCAAGAGCAGCACAGCCCCGTGGAGCTTCGCCAGCTCCTCTGCCACGACCCTGGCATGGTACCGGGGCGACTCGTCCTGCTTGTAGCTCATGTCCTGCTCCTCGTCCAGAATGACGAGGCCCACCTCCTCAGCGGGAGTAAAAAGTGCCGACCGAGCTCCGATGAGGATGCCCCCCTCCCGCCGCCGGACCCGGACCATCGCGTCATTCCGCTCCGCCAGCGACAGACCGCTGTGGACGACGACGATATCCTCCGGGAACTCCGCCTTGAAGGCCGTCACCACCTGCCCCGTCAGGGCGATTTCCGGCACCAGCACGATGACCGTGCGCCCAAGCTCCCGGGTGCGGCGAGCCAGCTCTATATAGACCCGGGTCTTGCCGCTGCCCGTGACCCCTTTCAGGAGAAAGCCGCCGAACTCCCCCGCCGATAAAGGCGCCTCCATGGCGCGGATCGCCACCTCCTGCTCCTCCGTCAGCGTGACCTCCTGCCGCGTGGCGCAGGCATCCGCATAGCTATCCCGAAGCACCCGCCGGGCCTCCAGCCGGACGAGGCCCGCCTCCTCCAGCGTGTGGACAGTGGCGAGGGACACACCCTCCTCCCGCAGGGCAGCGAGGGGGATATCCGCCACCTCCGCCAGCCGCTTCAGGAGTTTTTTCTGGGCAGGCTTCCGCGTAAAGCCCGCGAGGAGCTCCTCCGTGACCTCCGCCAGTCGGACGACATGCTTTTCATAGCGCGCCGCCTCCCGCTTCTCGGCGGTGTAGACCTTGCCTATCATCTTATACCGCAAAAGCGACGATAGTGCCGCATCCACCTCCACCTCCGGGAGAGCCTTCAATAGCCCCCGCCGCTCCACCGCCCCCTCCTGCAAGAGATGGCTGTAGACCGCTCGGCAGCCGGGCATGGAAAGGATGGCCTCATTGCCCCCCGGGAGGGCCTCATAGGCCACCTTTATCTTCACGCCGCTTTTCCCAGGCATGAAGAGCCGCATCATCTCCGCAAAGGAGCAGAGGTAGAAGTCCGAGAGCCACTTGGCAAGAGAGAGCATCTTCTCCGAGAACCAGCACTCCTCATCCACCGCCGAGGCGATTTCCTTCAGCTTGATATCCCCCGATGGATCCCCCTCCCGGACGGCGACGACGAAGCCCTCCACCTTCCGCCCCCCGAAGGGCACCAGGACCCGCCAGCCCACGCCAATAAAAGCAAGCGAAGGCGGCACGATATACGTGTACGCCTTCGCTATGCTCTTGACCGGGATATTGACAAAGACATCTGCAATACGTTCCATCATGCCAATCCGTGATTCTCCTTGA
>CAMCBT010000090.1 GCA_945873115.1 uncultured Mitsuokella sp. | reverse complement strand
TCCCCCTAAAGCAGTTTGGTTATTTACCGTGTCTGCTTTAAGGGAATCATATCAAGTTAGGGTGGCGTCCTTTTTTGCTTTACTTATTGAAGTTTTTATCGAATATCTTGTCTGTGTATCTCATTCCGCCATTGGCTCGTTCAAAGGAAATTTTTGCAGAGCCATTCAGGTAAGGTACAGTCCAGAATACAGCAAGCTCCTGTACTTCAGGCAGGTCTTCGTACATCTTTGCCGCCATGTCAGAGCTGAACATATCCAGCATTTCCTTAGACGTTTTGCCACTGTTCTTGCGGTTCCATGTGAGCCGTACAAGGGCAACATAATCGCCGTCCTTCTCTGTCCCCAAGTCAGGATTCAGCGTTATGCTGTCGATGGTCGTTTCGGCATATCCACTGACGTATTCCTTGATTTTTTCTTTAGCCCTGTTTTCTGGAGTATTTTTCTGAGCCTCGGCTTCCGCCTTGGTCTGTTCTTCGGCGGCTTTCTGTTCTTCAAGAGCTTTCTTGTCAGCTTCCTCTTTGGCCTTCTTTTCCGCCTCTGCCGTCTCTTTTTCAGCTAACTTCTGCTGTTTCTCCTTTTCCTGGGCTTGACGTTGAGCTTCATAAGCGGCCTTTTGTTCTGGAGTTTGTGTGGCGGAAGTTCCGATGCCGCCCAGTAAAAAGACGGCGAAGGCAATGGCAAATCGCTTACCGTAAAATTTCTTATCGCCACCTTTGACGAAACAAATTATCAGCCTTACAAAAAAGTACCCACAGGCGGCAAAGGCCACCAACGTAAGCAAACCGAAAAACGTACTCATTCAAATTCCCTCCGATTATCTCTTTTGCAGCAAGGTTTGACCTTTCTGCAATAATGATGATGATAAACATTTCTTCTCTATATACCATATATTCTGCTACAAAATCGTATTTCCTCCCTTGAACGGCGATTTTGCGAAATCGGGGCATGGCGGAGGGCGTTGGGGAGTAGTTAGTGAAAAGGTGTCTTGGTCAACCAAATAAAAAACCACTCAACAGCATTCAGAAAAATTCTGTTGAGTGGTTTTGAGGTGTCAAAAAGCCTTAACTTAATGACATTGCACCCGCGGCGGTGCTTCTTTTTTTTGCAATATTTACGCGACCCCTTCTGCAGGTACGGTCGCATTCGCACGGTCCTTGAGCCATTGCTCTACTACCTCGCGCTCCGTAAGCGTTCGGTTGCTCGGAGAGAGGTCAACCATGTCATGCCCAGCGGCGTATGTGTGGAATCCTGTATGTCCCAGCATCCTTGCCGCCTTCGTCAGCTGCTTTATTCGAGCGGGAATATAAACCTCTTCCATCCACTGCGAATAAACCTTTACCTTCATGATAAACTCTCCTTGTGAACATCTCAGCAACTTGTCGCCGAAAGTTCTCCACAACCGTCGTGCGACTCTTTTCCGCAGGTCTTGCTCTATCCCCTGCGGTGTTTCACAAGGTTTTCCTGTAAACCAAGAAAGTAATTCAAGCTCGCGCAAAATATTGCTGAATCAAATAAAACGGTTCCATCGCGCTGCGGAATCCATCTGTTCGATTTCCCATGACATTCGCTTGTTGTATGAGCTTGCTCTCGTTTGAGTTTGCTCGGGGCTTATCTTTCTGATGTTTTCCTCAGCTCTTGACTTTATTATAGCGATAGGGCGCGAGTTTGTCAAGTATTTATTTTTATTTTTTATTGATTCATAGTTATTTCATATCGACTGCTCAAATGTGATAAATGTCTTCTCTCTTTTGGCAAATCGGATGCTCCCCTGCCAGCCGAAGCTACGTACATACTCCACCGCCTCCGCATGGTAGCGACCGCAGTCCTCCGGCTGGTGGGCGTCAGAGGTAGTGATGATATCGAGATCGTATTTTTGAGCAATCTTCATGAAATCCGGATAAGGGGAAATCTCGTGGATGGGATAGCGGTAATAGGTGCCCGTATTCACGTCCACAATCATATTGGCCCGCTTCATGGCCCTTGCCACCCGCTCGAGGTAAGGCGTCACATCGAAGTCCGGCAGGTTCTTGAAGAGGCGGATGTTGAAGGGGTGGCCCAGGGCATCGTAGAGGCCGGAGTCCGCGAGCTTCTCCACTTCCTGGGCATACCATTCGTAGATATCCTCCAGCGGGTGGTTCTCCCACTCCGCCTTGATTTCCGAGGAATCGTAGGCCCAGCCCCGGAGAAAGTGGACGGAGCCGATGACGTAGTCGAAGGGATATGCGTCGAGGATTTCCTTCACGGCCTGCTGGTTCTGAAAGTTGCAGACCTCGATGCCGATTTTCACCGCATGAGTCTCCTGCAGCTCCCGCATAAAGGCGAAGTACTCATCCAGGGTGTACTTGAACTTGTTCGACTTCAGCCATTTCTGCTGGAAGCTGCCCACGAAGGAGTCATCGAGGATCAGGTCGTCGTAGTAAAGCTTCTGAAACTCGGGGAAGGTATGGGAGTGCTCGGAGATGCCGATTTCGTCGAGGCCCCGCTCCCTTGCCGCCCGGAAGAAGCCCTCCACCCAAGTCTTGTCGTAGGAGCCCTTCTCGAAGTGCATGTGATAGTCCATGTGCATTTAGATCAGCCCCTCTTCCATCCAGCCGTGGATCTTCTTGATGACGCCGTGCTCCTTGTTGCTGGGGGCAGAGAAGCGGGCCAGCCTCTTGACCTCCGGATAGGCGTTTTCCATGGCGCAGCTGTAGTAGACAGCCCCCATCATCTCCGCATCGTTCATGTAGTCGCCGAAGCAGGCGCACTCGTCGAACTTCAGGCCGAACTTCTCCCGGAGGACCGTGGCGGCCGCCCCCTTGTTGATGTCGTGGTTCATGATGTCCACCCAGTACTCGCTGGCCAGCACCACCTGGAGCCTGTCCCGGTATTTCTCCATGACGGGCAGGATGCGGGTCTCCGCCTTTGCGTCCGGATCAAAGAAGGAGAGCTTGACGGCAGGGTCCTCCAGCACATCAAAGGAGGGCGTGGGTCGCGTGCGGGAGTAGTATTTGTGGAGCTCCGTCATAAAGATTTCCTCATGCTGCTCCTCCTGGACGTAGCCATAGTCGCAGCCGCAGTAGACGGAGCGGCAGGAGGGAATCGTCGCCGCCGTGGCGAGAACCTCCTTCACGATGCCCTGGTCGATGGGGCTGGAGAAAATCCGCTTGCCCTTGTACCAGACGGCCGTGCCATTTTCCGCTAGGAAGGGGAAATCGTCCCGATAGGCGGAGAAGGAATCCAGCAGGGAATAGTACTGGCGTCCCGAGGCGGGCACGAAGAGTACGTCCCGTGCGAGGAGGCTCTGGGCCAGGTCGTCGAACTCCTCCGGGAGCTGCCCCTTTTCATCCAGAAGCGTCCCATCCATATCGCAAAAAATCATCCGTATCATAAATGTCCTCCAAAGTGTGGCAGAGCTTGTGGAAATTTGACTGTAGTTTACCACAGAATCGCCTCCCTTCGCAAGGAAAGGAAGCCCCCACGCATTGACAAGTTGGCCGTCCCCCGCTAAAATAAAAGGTATTCCTATAGATATACTATGCGATAAGGTGTGATGTTATGACAAAATCAAAATTCGGCTTTTGGAGCATCGTGCTCCTGGGCATCAACGCCATCATCGGCTCCGGCATCTTCCTGCTGCCGAACAAGGCCTATGCCCTCGCCGGCCCTTTCTCCCTCGTCGTCGTTCTCTTCGACGCATTTCTCGCCATGAGCCTCGCCCTCTGCTTTGCGGAGGCCAGCGGCCGCTTCCACCGGAATGGCGGGCCCTACATCTATGCCCGGGCCGCCTTTGGCAACTTCGTGGGCTTCGAGGTGGGCTTTATGAAGGCCGCCATCAGCATCATCGCCTGGGCCGCCATGGCCAATGGCTTTGCCACGGCGCTATCGGCGGCTGTGCCCGCCCTTTCCGATCCCTTCGCCAAAGACATCGTCATCGTCCTCCTCATGGGCGGCCTCTGCATCATCAACATCCTGGGGGTCCAGCTGTCGAAGGTCATCAACAACCTCGTGACGGTGGGCAAGCTCCTGCCCCTCATCATCTTCGTGGCCGTCGGCATCTTCTACATCAACGGGGCGAACTTCTCCCCCCTCATCCCCACGGGGGAGACGGCGGAGAGCTTCTCCTTCGGCGCGGCAGCGCTCCTCATCTTCTATGCCTTCACCGGCTTTGAGGCCATCGCCGAGGCGGCGGAGGACATGGACGACCCGAAAAAGAATGTGCCTTGGGCCATCGTCACCGTCATGCTCCTCGTCTCTCTCTTCTACTTCCTGGTGCTGGCCGTCTCCATCGGCGTGCTGGGGCCGGGGCTTGCTGATACGAAGACGCCCATCGCCACCGCTGCCACCGCCTTTCTCGGTGCCGGCGGCATGGCACTCGTGACGGCGGGCACCCTCGTCTCCATCGGTGGCATCAACCTTGCCTCCTCCTTCCTGACCCCTCGGGTCATCGTAGCCATCGCTGACGACCACATGCTCCCGCCCCTTTTCTCGAAGTACAACCGCTTTGGCACACCCTACATCGCCATCCTCTTTGCAACGCTTGTGGGCATTGCCATCGCCCTATCCGGCAGCTTCACGACGCTTGCGGCCATCTCCGTGGTGTCCCGCTTCGCCCAGTACGTGCCCACCTGCCTCTCCATCCTGGTACTGCGGAAAAAGGACCCTGAGCATCCCAGCACGCTGGCCGTCCCCTTCGGCCCCGTCATCCCCACGGTGGCCATCCTCATCAGCATCTGGCTCCTCATACAGGCGGATCTCCAGAAAATTCTCATCGGCCTAGGCGGCCTCCTCATCGCCGTCCCCTTCTACTTCCTGATGAAAAAACAGTACCTCGGTGCCCAGAAATAATGTTTCCATGAAAGCTTTGCTATAACGGCAAGGTGGAACGCTATCGCGCAGCAGACGGGCAAAGCACCT
>CAMCBT010000089.1 GCA_945873115.1 uncultured Mitsuokella sp. | reverse complement strand
CAGGGCTTCTTCGATATCCCGGCCCAGCAACTAGCGGAGGACCTCATTGAGACCTTCCGGCTGGTGGAGCTCAAGACGGTGCGCATCATCGCCCGCTACGATGTGGAGGGCCTTTCCGACGAGGAGTGGGAGGAGGCGAAGTACAGCGTCTTTGCCGAGGCTCCGGTGGATGTGGTCTATGAGGAAAGGCTCCCAGACTTCCCGGGTTCCCGGGTCTTTGCGGTGGAGTACCTGCCGGGCCAGTTCGACCAGCGGGCAGACTCGGCGGCCCAATGCATCCAGCTGGTCACCGCCAAGGAGCGTCCTCTGGTGCGCACGGCTCGCGTCTTCGTCCTGGTAGGGGATATCGACGACGAGCTCTTCGAGAAGATTCAAGACTACTGCGTGAACCCGGTGGAGAGTCGCCTCGCCTCCCTCGAGAAGCCCGAGTCCCTCCATATGACGGTGGACGAGCCGGAGGACGTGGAGGTGGTGGAGAGCTTCCTGACGCTGGACGTTGCGGGCCTTGCCGCCTTCCACGCCGAGCGGGGCTTTGCCATGAGCCAGAAGGATCTGGCCTTCTGCCAGAAGTATTTCCGGGATAAGGAGGGGCGGGCCCCCACCATCACGGAGCTGCGGGTCATCGACACTTACTGGTCGGATCACTGCCGCCATACCACCTTCACCACCGCCATCGACATGGTTGACATCGAGGAGGGGGAGTACGCTCCTATCCTCGGCCGGGCCTATAAGAAGTATCTGGAGGACCGGGATGAGGTCTACGGGGTCACCACCCGGGACATCACCCTCATGGATATCGCCGTCATGGGCATGAAGGCTCTCAGGAAAGAGGGAAAGCTCGAGGATCTCGACAAGAGCGACGAGATCAATGCCTGTAGCATCGTCGTCGAGGCGGATATGGAGGGCAAGAAGGAAGAGTGGCTCGTCATGTTCAAGAACGAGACCCACAACCACCCGACGGAAATCGAGCCCTTCGGCGGTGCCGCCACCTGCCTGGGCGGCGCCATCCGAGATCCGCTGTCCGGCCGCTCCTATGTCTACCAGGCCATGCGGGTGACGGGGGCAGCAGACCCCCGCCGCCCCATCAAGGACACCATCCCCGGAAAGCTCCCCCAGAAGAAGATTACCCTCGGCGCCGCCGCCGGCTACAGCTCCTACGGCAACCAGGTGGGCCTCGCCACGGGGCAGGTGCGGGAGCTCTACCACGAAGGGTATCTCGCCAAGCGCATGGAGATAGGTGCCGTCATCGCGGCGGCCCCGAAGGAGAATGTGGTGCGCAAGGCACCCCTTGCCGGGGACATCATCGTGCTGGTGGGCGGCCGCACGGGCCGGGATGGCTGCGGCGGCGCAACAGGCTCCTCGAAGCAGCACACGGAGGAGTCCCTCACCACCAGCGGCGCCGAGGTCCAGAAGGGCAACCCCCCCACGGAGCGCAAGATCCAGCGCCTCTTCCGCAAGCCCGAGGTCGCCCGTCTCATCAAGCGGTGCAATGACTTCGGCGCCGGCGGCGTGGCTGTCGCCATCGGCGAGCTGGCGGACGGTCTCGTCATCGATCTCGATGCGGTAAAGAAGAAGTATGCGGGCCTTGACGGCACGGAGCTGGCCATCTCCGAGTCCCAGGAGCGCATGGCCGTGGTCCTTGACGCAAAGGATGTGGAGGCCTTCCGGCAGGCGGCGGAGGCGGAGAACCTGGAGGCCACCCCCGTGGCCCACGTGACGTCGGATCCGAAGCTCGTCATGAACTGGCGGGGCCGCCCCATCGTGCGCATCGATCGCCGCTTCCTGGATACGAACGGCGTGCGGTCCCACGTGACAGTCCACGTGAGGCAGCCCAGCCGCCATCAGAAGTACCTCCGGGAGGTGCCCGGCTGGATCCGTGCCTGTGGCAGAGATTTGGAGCTGGCCTGGAAGGAGAACCTGAAGGACCTCAATATCTGCAGCCAGAAGGGCCTCGCCGAGCGCTTCGACTCCACCATCGGCGGCAGCAGTGTCCTCATGCCCTTTGGCGGCCGCAGCCAGATGACCCCCGCCGAGGGCATGGTGGCAAAGCTCCCGGTGGTGGATCGGGAGACGAATACGGCGACCGCCATGACCTTCGGCCTCAATCCGGATCTCATGGAGTGGAGCCCCTTCCACGGGGCCGTCTATGCCGTCGTGGAATCCGTGGCAAAGCTGGTGGCCCTCGGCGCCCCGGCAGACCGGGCCAGGCTCACCTTCCAGGAGTATTTCGAGCGGCTGGAGGACGTGCCGGAGAAGTGGGGCGCCCCCTTTGCGGCCCTTCTCGGCGCCCTTTGGGCCCAGCACGGCCTGGGACTCCCTGCCATCGGCGGCAAGGACTCCATGTCCGGCACCTTCGAGCATATCCACGTGCCCCCCACGCTGGCCTCCTTTGCGGTGAGCGTCATGGACGCAGGCTGCGCCACTTCGCCGGAGTTCAAGTATGCGGGCAACAAGGTCTACCTGGTGCCCGCGAAGAAGGACACCCAGGATATGCCCCTTTTCGATAAGCTCCTGGATTCCTTCCGGAAAATCCATGCCATGATTGTGTCGAAGAAGGTCTTCTCTGCCCAGAGCGTAGGCCTCGGCGGCATCGCGGCGGCCATAGCGAAGATGACCTTCGGCAACAATATCGGCTTCCGCTTCACGAAAGCCATGATGCTGGACAAGCTCTTCACCCCGGACTATGGCTCCATCCTCTTAGAGGTGGCCGCAAGTGCCAATGTGGATACGCTCCTCGCCGGCACCGGCGCCATCGAGTTGGGCATGACGACGGATGTGCCCAGCGTCATCTGCGGCAATGCCGTCGTCTCCATCAAGGAGCTCCTGGCGGCCTACACGGAGCCATTGGAGCACATCTTCCCCACCCAGGTCCCCTCGAAGAATCGCAAGGAGCGGGCCACCTTTGTCCAGTACGACAAGGGCAACCGCGTCCAGAGCCAGAGAGGGATAAAGAGGCCAAAGGTATTCATCCCCGTCTTCCCGGGCACCAACTGCGAGTACGACTCGGAGAGGGCCTGGCTCCGGGCCGGCGCAGATCCCACGAGCCTCATCGTGCGGAACCTGACGCCCCGGGCCGTGGAGGAGACGGTGGAGGCCATCGCCAAGGGGATTCGGGAGGCCCAGATCCTCATGCTGCCCGGCGGCTTCTCCGGCGGCGACGAACCGGACGGCTCCGGCAAGTTCATTGCGGCGACGCTTCGCCATCCCCGCATCGCCGAGGAGGTCATGCGCCTCGTGAATCAGCGGGACGGCCTCATCCTCGGCATCTGCAACGGATTCCAGGCCCTCATCAAGCTGGGGCTCCTGCCCTACGGCGAGATAAGGGATCTCGCGCCGGAGTCCCCGACGCTCACCTTCAACAACATCGGCCGCCACGTGTCCTGCATGGTCCAGACCCGGGTGGCGTCGAACCTCTCCCCCTGGTTCAACAACTGCAACGTGGGGGATGTGCATACCATCCCGGTCTCCCACGGGGAGGGCCGCTTTGTGGCCGATGGGGAGGTGCTCTCGCGCCTTCGCATCGCGGGCCAGATTGCCACCCAGTACGTGGACAACCACGCGGCGCCCACCATGGAGATGCCCTGGAACCCGAACGGCTCTATAAACGCCGTGGAGGGCATCACCAGCCCGAACGGCCGCATCCTCGGCAAGATGGGCCACTCGGAGCGCATCGGCGACGACATCGCCAAGAACGTGCCCGGCGAGAAGAACCAGCTTCTCTTTGAGGCCGGTGTGCGCTACTATCGGTAAAGCCTTTCAGGCGAAACAAAACAGGAGCAGTCCTCAGAATGTGGAGGGCTGCTCCTGCTTTGTTGTGGCACGAAGCCGGCGGCCCCAAAAGGGCAAAAAAAATCCGTTCCGAGAGGAACGGACAAAATAGAGAGAATAGAGAAAGAAATGTCGTATGATTATCATACAAATACTTTATGAAAAATAACTGAAAGCAGGAGTCCGCTCTATGTGAGCCGGTTACGTGGGAGAGTTGACAGAATTGGTATAATAAGACATATCTACAAAGACGGATTTCGAGGGCGCAGGGGCGCCTTTTATGGACGAAGGGATTTGAACACCATGGATTTTCAGGATTTGAAAAAAGAGGACAAGCCGCTCTTGGATCGATATTTTCGGGGCAGGCATTATGAGAACTCCCACTTCAACTTCACGAACCTCTTCATGTGGCGGGAGCCCTATCACATCAAGATAGCAGAGGAGGATGGCGTCCTCTACATGACCTGCGAGTGGGAAGGGGAGCTCTTCGCCCTTCAGCCCTTCGGCCCCGTGGAAAAATTCCAGGAGGCCACGGAAAAATTCCTCGCCTACTTCAAGGAAGCAAATCGGCCCTTCGTCGTCACGGGCATGGAGAAGGACTACGCGGACTTCCTGGCGGATTTTTCCGGCGCGAAATTCCACATCGAGAGCGACCGGGACAACTTCGACTATGTCTACCTTTCGGAAAAGCTCCGGACCCTTTCGGGCCGGAAGCTCCACTCCAAGAAGAATCATCTGAACGCCTTCCGGAAGAACTACCCCCAGGCCGAGTACCTGCCCATCACGGAGGACCTCATCACCCCCTGTAAGATTGAGCTCAACAACTGGTACAAGCTCCGCCTGGCGGACGAGCCGGATGATCCCTTCATCGGCTGGGAGCGAAAGGCCATCCTGGAGGTTCTCAACGACTTTGACTATTTCCAGCTGAAGGGTGGCGCCATCCGCCTGGACAATCGCATCATCGCCTTCACCTTCGGCGAGCAGCTCAATGAGGACACGGCCGTCATTCACGTGGAAAAGGCCGACCCGGACATCCGAGGGGCCTATCCCGCCATCAACCAGGGCTTCGTAGCAAACGCCTGGCAGGATATGACCTACATCAACCGCGAGGAGGACATGGGCCACGAGGGCCT
>CAMCBT010000088.1 GCA_945873115.1 uncultured Mitsuokella sp. | reverse complement strand
AGCAAAGACGATGCTTTCTATGCATATGCCCTTGGCGGCTATTGCAAGGATATCAGGGCTTTCTATAGAGGAAATCCTGGAATTTCAGGCAGCAGATGAATCGCTTTCTTGAACATTCGTAAAGGGCATAAGGAAAAGGGATTGCTTCGCGTGATTTGCGAGGCAATCCCTTTTTTGGTGGCTATAGGCTCTGGCCGGAGAGCTGGAGGGCGATGAGCTCGGCGTAGCGGCCTTTTTTCTGCAGGAGCTCCTCGTGGCGGCCCCTTTCTATAATTTTTCCGCCATCGAGGACGATGATTTCGTCCGCCTCCGTGATGGTGGAGAGGCGATGGGCGATGATGAGGCAGGTGCGGCCCTCCATGAGGCGGGCTAGGGCATCCTGGATGCGCTTTTCCGTGCGGGTGTCCACGCTGGAGGTGGCCTCGTCGAGGATGAGGATCTTGGGGTCTACGAGGCAGGCCCTCGCGATGGCGAGGAGCTGGTGCTGGCCGCTCGAGAGGGTGTCCCCCTCCTGGGCGATGACCGTGTCGTAGCCCATGGGCAGGCGGCGGATGAAGGAGTCGGCAGAGGCCACGCGGGCGGCGGCCTCCACCTCCGCAAGCGTCGCCTCCGGCCGGCCGAAGGCGATGTTTTCCCGGATGGTGCCGGAGAAAAGCACCGTGTCCTGGAGGACGATGCCGACGGACCGGCGGAGGCTCTGCCGGCTGTACTTCCGGATATCCACCCCGTCCAGGAGGATGCGGCCGCCGGTTTGGTCGTAGAAGCGGAGGAAGAGGTTTGTCACCGTGGTCTTGCCGGAGCCGGTGGTGCCCACGAGGGCGACCCGCTTTCCGGCGCCGATGGTGAGGGAGAAGTCCCGGAGCACCGGCACCTCCCGGGTGTAGCCGAAGTCCACATGCTCAAAGGATATGTCTCCCCGCACCGAAGGGAGTGCTTTCCCCGATCTGTCCTCCAGAGGCTCCGCGAAGAGGGCGAAGATGCGCTCGGCACCGGCCAGCGCCGTCTCGATCTGGCCGTAGAGCTGGGCGATTTCCGTGATGGGCCGGGAGAACTGGCGGGCGTAGATGATGAAGGCGGAGATGACGCCGATGGTGATGCTGCCGGCAAGTGCCAGGTACGCGCCGAAGACGGTGACGATGAGGAAGGCGAGGTTCCCGATGGCGTTCATGAGGGGGCCCATGGAGCCCCCGAGGATCTCCGCCCGGAGGCCGGCCCGTGTGAGCTTGTCTGCCGTATCGCTGAAGGCTGCGGCGGTGGCTTGCTCCCGGCCGTAGGCGATGAGGGTCTTCCGGGCGGTCATGTTTTCCTGGACGCTGGCCCCCATGGCCCCCAGGAGCTCCTGCCGGGCGGCGAAGTATTTCTTGCCTCGCCTTGCCACCAGCCGGGTCACGGCGAGGGAGAGGAGGGCGGTGCTGGCGGTGGCGGCCGTCAGGGGCACCGAGAGGGAGAGCATGATGGCGAGGGCGGCCAGGATGGTCAGGATGTCCGCGAAGAGGGCGGAGAAGGCGTTCGAGATGACGGTGGCGAGAGTGTCCGCGTCGTTCGTCATGCGGGAGAGGAGATCTCCGTGGGCGTGGGTATCGAGATATCGGATGGTGAGGCCATTGATGCGCCCGTAGAGGTCGGCGCGGAGCCGGCGGATGATGCGCTGGCTGAGAATCGCCCCGAGCCTCCCCTGGAAAAAGACGGTGAGGGTGAAAAAGAGGTAGAGGCCCACCATGAAGGCGAGAAGCCTGGGGAGGGAGCCAAAGTCCCCCTGGGCGATGGTGTCGATGGCATGGGAAAGGAGAACCGGGGCGATGGCGCCCGCCACGACGCCGATGGTGACGACGGCCAGCAGGGCGAAGAAGTAGGCGCGCTCCCGGAAGAAATAGGCGCAGAGGGACCGCAGTGTCGCCTGGCGGTCCGCCGCCCGCTCCTTGGCCGAGAGGCGCCGGGGCCCCCGGAAGCTAGCGAATGCATCAGCCATGGCGCACCACCTCCTTTTCCTGTTGGGCGGCCGGGGTTGCGTCGCTCAGCTGGGAGGCGCAGATATTCTGGTAGACGGGGGAGGAGGCGAGAAGCTCCTCGTGGGTGCCGCAGGCCACGAGCCGGCCGCCCTCCAGGACGGCGATGCAGTCCGCCCGGCGGGCCGTGGCGATGCGCTGGGCGATGAGGATGCAGGTGGGCCTGTCCTTGCTTTTCGCCAGCCCCTCGTAAAAGGCGGTCTCCGTCTTCATGTCGAGGGCGCTGGTGCTGTCGTCGAGGATGAGGAGCTCGGCCCTCACTAGGAGGGCGCGGGCGAGGGCGATGCGCTGCTTCTGGCCGCCGGAGAGGCTGGTGCCCCCCTCCGCCACCTGGGTATCGTAGCCCGCCGGCTGGGAGAGGATGAAGTCCTCCGCCTGGGCGAGGCGGGCGGCCTCCTCTATCTCCTTTGCCGTGGCGTCCTCCCGGCCCAGGCGGATGTTTTCCCGGAGAGTGGTCTGGAAGAGCTCCGGGTGCTGGAGGGCAATGGCGATGCGGGCGCGGAGGTCTCTCAGGGGATAGTCACGGATATCGAGCCCGTCCAGGAGGATGCGCCCCTCCGTCACGTCGTAGAGGCGCAGGAGCAGGGCGGCGAGGGTGCTCTTACCGGAGCCCGTGGCCCCCACGATGGCCAGCGTCTCCCCCTCCTTGAGGGAAAGGGAGATGTCCTTCAGGGCCGGCCCCTTTGCCCCAGGGTACGTAAAGCCTACCTGCTCCAGCTTGAGCGTACCCTTTTCCCGGGGCTTTCCCTTGGGATAGGAGCCGTCCCGGATGGAGGGGGTGAGGCGGAGCACCTCCTGGAGCCGGGTCTCGGAGGCGAAGCCCCGGATGAAGATCTGAAAGATCATGGCCAGCATGAGTAGGCCGATGAGGATCTGGGTCATGTAGGTGGTGGCGGCCATGATGGTGCCCGGGGCAAGCTGGCCGAGGCGGGCCTCCGCGCCTCCCACGTAGAGGACCGCCACGATGGCCAGATTCAGCACTAGGGTGGCAAAGGGGGGCAGCATGGCGATGAGGAGCATGAGCCGCAGCTGGGTATCCGCCAGAGCATCGTTGGCGGCGGTGAACCGGGCCGTCGCCTGCTCCTCCTGAGAGAAGCCCTTGATGACCCGGGCCCCGTCGATGTCTTCGGCGAGCGTGGTGTTGAGCCGGTCGATGCGCTGTTGCTGCAGGGGAAAGAGAGGGCGGGTACGGGTGACGATAAGGGCGATGCCGAGGCCGATGAGCACCATGGCGGCAAAGGCCACCTGGCCGAAGTGCACATCGAGGGAGAGGAGGGCGATGGTGCCCGCCACGAGGAACATTCCGCTCCGGACGACGCCGCGGACGGCCGCCGTGATCATGGCCTGTACCTGGGTCACGTCGTTCGTGATGCGGGTGATGAGGGAGCCTGCCGTAAGCCTATCCGCCTGCTCCATTGAGAGGGTTAGGGCCCTGCGAAAGACCGCCTTCCGGAGGTCGTTGCCGAAGTTCTGGGCGCAGAGGTTCGAGAAGACTCCTCCCAGGATGCCGAGGGCGGTGCCGGCGAGAGCGAGAAGCGCCATCTGGCACCCCGCCTGCAGGAGGTAGGGAGTCCCCGAGGCCCCGGAGAGCACCCCCTCATTGATGACCCCTTCCATGAGCTTCGGCTGGGCAAGGTCGATGAGTGCCTCCCCCATCATAAAGAGCAGGCTCAAGAGCCCATAGGGGAGATAGCGGCGAAGAAAGGAAAACATAGAAAGACCTCGTAAGCTGGAATTCTGCTTATACACATGTCCCAATTGTACGAAAGCTGCATCTCTTTCGCAAGGGAAATCTTATGGTCTATTCCTTGCGGGAAGTGCGAAAAGATTGTAAAATAGTAGTATAAATGTGTGTTATATCCTAGGAGGCAGCTATGGAAAAGGCAAAGGTTTACTTTACGGACTTTCGCACGCCTGTGGGGCAGAGCCTGACGGAGAAGCTTCGGAAGCTCTGCTTTATGGCGGGCCTTGCGAAAATCGACATGGATCACAAATTCGTCGCCATCAAGATGCACTTCGGCGAGCTGGGCAATCTCGCGTATCTGCGCCCCCAGTATGCCAAGGTGGTGGCCGACATCGTAAAGGAAAAGGGGGGCTTCCCCTTCCTGGTGGACTGCAACACCCTCTACCCCGGCAGCCGCAAGCATGCCCTGGAGCACATGGACTGCGCCAACCTCAATGGCTTCAACAGCGTGACCACCGGCTGCCAGGTCCTCATCGGCGACGGGCTGAAGGGCACGGACGATGTGGAGGTGCCGGTCGCAGGCGGCGAGTACATCAAGACGGCGAAAATCGGCCGGGCTGTCATGGACGCGGACATCGTCATCAGCCTCGCCCACTTCAAGGGCCACGAGGCCACGGGCTTTGGCGGCGCCATCAAGAACCTCGGCATGGGCTGCGCCAGCCGCCGGGGCAAGATGGAGCAGCACTCCTCCGGCAAGTGCGTGGTGGACGAGGCCCTCTGCAAGAGCTGCCGCAAGTGTGCCAAGGAGTGCGGCTCCGGTGCCATCCGCTACGAAAATGGCAAGGCCTACATCGACCCCGCCATCTGCGTGGGCTGCGGCCGCTGCATCGGCGCCTGCGGCTTTGCGGCCATCTCCAATGAGAACTGGGATGCCAACGACCTCCTGGACCGTCGCATGGCCGAGTATACGAAGGCCGTGGTGGACGGCCGCCCCTGCTTCTACATCAACATCGCCCGGGACATCTCCCCGAACTGCGACTGCCACGGGGAAAACGACGCGCCGATTCTCCCGAACATCGGCATGTTCGCCGCCAGTGATCCTGTGGCCATCGACCAGGCCTCGGCGGATGCCTGTCAGAAGGCGGAGCCCCTGCCGAACGCCCAGCTTTCTGACAACCTCAAGAGCGAGGGCTGGGAGCACCACCATAACCATTTCCTCGACAACAATCCCCATGTGGACTGGGAGACCACCCTCATCCACGGGGAGAAAATCGGCCTCGGCACTAGGAGCTACGAGCTCGTCACCATGAAGTAA
>CAMCBT010000087.1 GCA_945873115.1 uncultured Mitsuokella sp. | reverse complement strand
TCCCCCTAAAGCAGTTTGGTTATTTACCGTGTCTGCTTTAAGGGAATCATATCACTTTGGGGGGCTTTTTCTTTATGCATACTCCCTTATTTCAGGCTCTCGCCGTTTGTGGCGATGACTTCTTTGTACCAGTCGAAGGACTTCTTCCGATAGCGCGTGAGGCTCCCGGTGCCGTCGTCACTGCGATCCACATAGATGAAGCCGTAGCGCTTTGACATCTGGGCTGTGGAGGCGGAAACGAGATCGATGCAACCCCAGGTGGTGTAGCCCATGACAGGCACCCCGTCCTCGATGGCCTCTCCCACCTGCACCAGGTGGTCATTAAGATACGCGATGCGGTAGTCGTCCTCCACGGTCCTCCCATCGGGGCCGCCCGGGACGAGCTCGTCCTTTGCACCGAGGCCGTTCTCCACGATGAAGAGGGGCTTTTGCCAGCGGTCGTAGAAGCGGTTCAGCACATAGCGGAGGCCTTTGGGGTCGATCTGCCAGCCCCACTCACTTTCCTTGAGATAGGGGTTCTTCTTGCCCCCCATGAGGTTTCCCTCGCCGGCGGTGCCGGAGGCCCCCTCGCAGATGCTCACGTAGTAGCTGAAGGAGATGAAGTCCACGGTGTTTTCCCGCAGAAGCGTTTCCTCCTCCGGCGTAATCTTGAGCGTTATCCCCTTTTCCCGGAAATACCGCTTCATATAGCCGGGATAGACGCCCCGGGCGTGCATGTCGCCGAAGAAGTCGTTGAAGTGGTTCGCCTCCATGACGGCAATGATGTCCTCGGGGGCGGGGGTCAGGGGATAGGTGGGTATGGCGAGAATCATACAGCCCACCTTTGCCTCGGGCATGATTTCATGGGCTAGCTTCGTGGCGAGGGCCGAGGCCACCAGCTCATGGTGGCAGGCCTGGTAGAGCTTCTCTTCGCTGAGCTTGTCCTTCGGCGTCAGGATGCCGCCGGAGAGCAGGGGTGCATGGAGGACAGAGTTTATCTCATTGAAGGTCAGCCAGTATTTGACCTTGCCCTTGTAGCGGTCAAAGATGGTACGGCAATACCGCTCGTAGAAGCCGATGAGCTCGTGGCTCGTCCAGCCGTCATACTTTTTCGCAAGATGGAGCGGC
Organism: uncultured Mitsuokella sp.; assembly: GCA_945873115.1. Lineage (GTDB taxonomy): Bacteria > Bacillota > Negativicutes > Selenomonadales > Selenomonadaceae > AWVT01. The sequence continues at coordinate 4,272 of CAMCBT010000087.1, read as the reverse complement.
GTCTCATAGTGGGAGATGGTGACGAGGGGCTCGATGCCATGCTTATGGCATTCGTCAAAGAGCTTATCGTAGAAGGCGAGGCCCGCCTCATTTGGCTGCTCGTCATCGCCATTGGGGAAGATGCGGCTCCAGGCGATGGAGGTGCGGAAGATCTTGAAGCCCATTTGGGCAAAGAGGGCGATGTCCTCTTTGTAGCGATGGTAGAAGTCGATGGCCTTGAGCTTCAGATTGTCCTCGGTGGGCTCTGCCGTGGGCGCACCCTTGATGCCCTGGGGCATGATGTCCTGGATGTCGATGCCCTTGCCGTCCTCATTGTAGGCACCCTCGCACTGATTCGCTGCGACGGCGCCGCCCCACAGGAAGTTCTCTGGAAATTTCATGCTGTTCTCCTTTCAAAAGCGGAAGGAATTCTTCTCTCACTTTATACGACAGAGAGGGGTTTTTTCCTGCCTGCAAGCACGTATCACACCACGGCGGTAATGAGATTTCCCCCTGCTTCACGAGGGTCTTGAAGCCCTTGCCTTCCATGGAGACCGTGTCCATGCCGATCTGGGAGAAGGAGGCCCCAGTGAAGGCCAAACGTGACAAAGACCTCCCCTTTCGCACATGAAAAAAGGCGGCCACACCCAGACATACGAGCGTATGCCTGGGTGTGGCCGCCTTTGCGTAACCATCCTATAAATTGCTTTTATGGTACACTGCGGAGTGGTATATTGTCAAGCATTTTCTCCTGGTTTTCTCCGACTTTAGATTGCTCCCAGGGCCATAGCACCGATGAAGAAGGCGGCGAAGCCGAAGAGGTAGACGAGGCCCGCCCAAGAGAGGATCTTCAGCCAGGGCTTAAGCTCTCCCTCCTGATGGGTGATGAGGGAGTAGTTCAGATAGGCGAAGAAGGGGGTGGTGATGAAGGAAGCGATCATGGCGAAGCGTAGCATGGTGCCCAGGTTGCCTGCGAAGGAAAGGGCGATGACAATTCCGATGATGGAGGTCAGCGTGATCCAGATGGTCAGAGCCTTCTTGCCCTGCTCCTTCTTGCCCGTCAGGAGGCGAAGCGCCTCGTTATTGGCCCGGGAGTAGCCGTCCACCACCGTGATGACGGTGCCGAACATGCAGAGGAAGGCGATGAGGGTGATGAGGGGAATGGACCAGTTGCCAAGGGATGCCGCGTACATCTGCACCAGCTGGGCGATGTAGGCGATGGAGGCCGCCTTGACCTCCTCGCCGTTGCCGAACTGGATGAGGGCGCCGAGGGCCAGGAACACGAAGGCGAGAAGCGCCGTGCCGATGTAGCCCACGTTGAAGTCGAACATGGCATCCTCCCGGTCGAAGGCCACTGTACGGCGCTTCTCCGCCGACCAGAGCGACGTGATGGAGGAAATCTCGATGGGAGCCGGCATCCAGCCCATGAGGGCGATGAGGAAGGGAAGCGCGGCCATCTGCCAGGGGGAGGCGGCCACGAAGCCCGGCACATACTCCCGATGGTGGAAAAGGGCGACGACGGTGGCTGCCACGGTGGTGATTGTGAGAGCGATCATGATCCACTTGGAGAGGCCGTCCAGGAAGCGATAGCCACCGATGAGGAGCATGCCCCAGATGACGAGGACGACGATGGCCGTCCACTGGGAGGCATCCATGCCAAGGCCCCCCGGGAAGAAGTTCGCGAGGATTGCGGCGCATATCATGCCCACGCCCGCGGTATTCACCATGGCGGAGAAGACATTCAAGATGAAGTAGACCCAAAGATAGGCGCGGCCTCTGCTGGCGTAGCCCTCGATGAGGTTGTTGCCCGTGGCCGTGGTGTACTCGACACCGAAGCGAAAAAAGGGATATTTGAAGAGATTAATCAGGAGAATGATGATACCCAGCTGCCAGCCGTAAAGGGCGCCGGCCTGGGTGGAGGCGACGATGTGGGAGCCACCGACGGCTGCCGTCGCCATAAGGATGCCAGGGCCCATGGCCTTCAGCTTCGTGTGCCAGGTGGAGCGGCTTTCCTCTGCCTCTTCCACGAGCCCAAGGGCTGCCCCATCCGCCGTGATGGAGATGGCCCGTGGCTCTCGTTCTTCTGGGTTTGTGTTTTGCATGATGACAGGATTCCTTTCTATATGGATTTCCTCGGGAGGTTTCCCCGTGTAAGTCCATAGTATACCACGATTTTTGTAAATGTCTACCCCTGTATACAAAATCATGTGTAACATTGTTTCATTTCTTTTTCTGCCATTTCCCCTGCTTCTCCTCCGCCGTGGTGTTGCCGCCGTAGAGGGCGCAGGCGACGCCGAGGGCGATGAGGGCGGAGCCGGCCCAGAAGCCGACGGTCATCTGCTCCCCCAGAAGCAGCCAGCCCAGGAACGACCCTACCACCGGCTGGAAGAACATGAAGAGGCCGCCAAGGGAGGCATCCATATAGAGGAGGCCCTTGTTCCACAGGGCAAAGCCCGCTGTGGTGGAGACGATGCCAAGGTAGAGTACGGAGCCCCAGACGGAGGGGACGTCCATGGCGGCAAAGTCCCCCGCCGTCAAAAGCCAGTATAGGGAATAGGGGGTGAGCAGCAGGAAGGCGATCCAGGCCGCATGGAAGGTGACGGTGATGGGTGAGTAGCAGGAGAGGCTCTTCAGAAGCACGGACATGAGGGCCCAGGTAAGGGCCGCCACCGTCAGGAAAAGGCCCCCCAGGGGCGTGACGGAGAAGCTCTCCGGGTCGAAGGTGATGAGAAGCACGCCAACCGTGGCGAGAAAGACAGAGGCGATGCGCCCGGCGCTCAGCCGCTCGTGAAGGAGCCAGGCACCGAAGACCACCATAAAGGCAGGCGTCGCCGCCGTGATGACGGAGCCCGCCTGGGCCGAGGTCAGCATGGTCCCCGTCTCCTGGGTCACGATGCTCGTGGTCTGCCCGATGAGCGCCACGAAAAAGACTCGCTTCCAGTCCTTTCGCGCGATGGAAAGGGACTCGTGCAGAAAGGTCACGAGGACGAGCAGGGAAAGGAGTGCCACCCCGTAGCGCATCCACACCAGCGGGACGGGGGCGATGACCTGGATGGAAAGGCGCACGGCAATAAACATCGCCCCCCAGATGCTCCCCGCCAGGGAGAGGAACAGGGATCCAAGCAAGAGATTCCGCATAAAATACCTCCAAGTATAATTTCGCATCTCCACATCTCCAGTATACTACTCGCCCACCCGGGCAACAAGGGCGCAGGCCCCTCATAAGAAAGCGTCTCCCCTCCTGCAGATTGGTTTTCATCGCAGGAAGCCTTATTGTAGATTTGATAATGAATGTATTTCTTGACATATTGCTCTTTCTCGCGTATAACAAGAGATAGAAACATATAGTATCGACACCACTCGATTGAAAGAAGGAAGCATCATGGCAACAGCTGTTATCGGCCTTATCGTCCTCGTGGCCCTCTTCTTCGCCCTTCGGGGCGTGGTGCGCCATTGGCGCGGGGAGGGCTCCTGCTGCGGTGGCGGCGGGGAAATCGTGGCCCCGCCGAAGAAGGAGCTCACGGGCACCATCGTGGGGGAAAAGATTATTGAGATAAACGGCATGACCTGCGGCAACTGCAAGATCCGTGTGGAGCAGGCCCTGGACGCCATCGACGGCGCTGCCGCGGTGGTAAACCTCCACCACAATAGGGCGACGCTCAAGATGACGCGGGAGGTCTCCGACGAAGAGATAAGAAAGAGCCTCGCGGGCTCCGGATATGAGATCGCAGCCATCCGGGCGAAGGAATAGCAAACTACACGCACAAACGTCCACTTGCGGGTCTTGTGCGCCGCCCTTGCAAGAAACCATCCAATCAGTCTGCGCCTACGGCTTGACTTCTTGGGGTTTCATAGCAGAAGCAGGAGCTTAGCCGGATGACACTGCCCGCCCGTAGGCTGTTTTCCGGAGAAGGTGCTGTAGCTCCCGGCTGATTTTTATAAAAAATCCTGTATTTTGTACTTTTTGCACAGACCTGCAAGAAGTCTTTCTTTGTCAAGTCTTGCGAATGAAAAATTTTTATGATAATATAACAGGCAAAGAAGGACAGGCCTGGGGTGTGCGTGAGCTTTAACAGTGTCTAACCTACATTTTTCCTAGGGAACCTGATTTGATTCTGGCAGATGCGTGCCTTGCACAGCTTGGCGTCGCAAAAACCAGACTTAGGGTACCCACCTGCGCTTCGCAGGTTTAGGCATTTAGAGCGAACGGCACTCTGGACTCCTGCTTTGAAGGGAGGCTGCTGCATGCATCATGGCGGTAGCCTCCCTTCCGCGTTTCCTGAGAAGATTGGA
>CAMCBT010000086.1 GCA_945873115.1 uncultured Mitsuokella sp. | reverse complement strand
CTGTATTTTCATGATGGGCTAATTTGGCAATCTCATCAAAATATGCATCGTTTCCCAGATGAAGATGCGCATCTATAATTTTCAAAATGATTACCTCATACAATATGAATCAAGTTACTGATTTCAAAGGGGCTAGATAATCCGAAAAGGTGTCAGAATACGTAAATGCGTTCTGCCACATACACACGAGTCTTTTAGCAAACTGACAGCCTGCCCTGTCCGGTAACGTATCAATGGCATTGCCTCCGCTTGCAAAGATGTTATTACAAGCTCCCCCATTTGATTCGAATCGGCAACCGGAGCATCACTATTAAACGCAATAATTTCGGGATAAAAATAATCTTCCTGAATATGCTGCCCAATATGTTCGGAGCATTGATAGAGCATACCCACAATTCCTAAATCCGTTGGAGCATATAAATTAAAGACTTTTGCCTGCATGCGCTCTTGTATATGACGTTGCATAGGGTTTTGAATGCTGCTTTCATTCATACAGAAGATGCTTCGAAGTGCTGTAGACGAGATGCACAATCCATTTCCCTGCAGTTGTATAATGAATTGCATGATAGATTGAGAGGCCCCTATCAATCTATCCATTTGCATCTTTTGCACGATTCGAACCCAACGATTGTAATCTGATCCCATGATGATGACTGTTGCGCCGATTATCTCCGAAGCTTGCAACACATCGAGCATTCTGCTATTCGACAAATCACCTAAGATACCAACAATAGATGCATTGTGCATGCCGCCCGCTACCATTGCCCGTGTAAGCATGTCGAGATTGTGGGCTATATCTCCCCTCGTATACATCCAGCTCACACCTGTAGTTTGCGTATCAAGTGAATCGTATCTTATGATTCCCGACAATGGAAGGGCAACACGATCAAAGACATCCGCTTGTCGCAAATCTTCGCTGGTAAGAAAAGGATAGTGTTGGAGATCCTTCAGAGAATTGATAGCTATCCCTGTAACACCTGCTTGCCGGAATGTCTTTTGGTAGAGTGGAACCTTTTCTTCGGCCCAGTGGACTTGCTTTTTTAAAAGCGTCAGCTGATGTTCTTTTAGTGCCTTTCGATCCAACTGCTCCATCCTGGGGTTTGCAAACATCGTTTTCACCTGCGCAGCTTAGGATTCCAGCGGTCGCTGGTAGAAAAAAGGTTGAAAACTTGTATAGCCAAGTTTTCTGAAATTCAAAATGGCTTCTGTTGCACCGACAAACAATATGCCTCCCGGCTTTAAAGCCTTAAAAAAGTTCGCATAGAGTTCTTCTTTTGCTTCCTCTGTGAAATAGATAACGACGTTTCTGCAAAGAATCAAATCAAAGCCTTTTTCAAAGGGATCCTTCAATAGATTGTGGCGCTTGAACTCAATGCAACTCTTGATATCGTTCTTCACTGCAAAGCGGTCATCACCGATTACATCAAAATACTTCTTTTTCCGTGCGTCAGACATGCTTTTGATTTCATTGCCTGTATACTCTCCACGCTTTGCCTTCGCAATGATTTCCACATCAAGGTCTGTTGCTAAAATGCGATGTCGAACATTTGGCGTCATTTCCTTCAAAATGATCGCCAGAGAATATGGTTCCGCGCCAATGGAACAGCCTGCACTCCAGATGTTCAGCTTCTGCGATCGTTTCAAGAGATCTGGAATAACATCAGTCTCTAGCTTTCCAAATTTTTCTGGTGTACGGAAAAATTCAGAGACATTGATTGTCAGATACTCAATGAATGCCGCAAATGCATCCTTATCCTTCGCAGCATCATCAAAGTACCCCGTATAGGAATCAAATCCTGCGCGCGTGACAAGATTGCCAATGCGTCGTTTCATTTGCGGTTCTTTATACAAATCCAAATCAATTTCCGTACGTTGCTTCAATTTTTGTTTAAATACAGTCCAGTCCTGCTCGTCCATCATAAAGAATCTCCTCCTAATTTCTCTCGCTCACTCGTTCAATAGGACAATATGCACTTCTTGTATAATTCCTCTTTTTGTCGAAAAATCCTGCTATTATAAGTGGTCTGCAAAAATATTATGCAGAATCCGTAGTGTAAGATTTTATGTTGTTCCATTCGGATACAACACGATTTGACCGGGCAAATATTGAAATGCTATAATTGGTATTGCTCTTTTTGCGTCAATTCAGGAAAGGACGGCCACCCCATGGCACTTGATGCACTATCAATGATTCCACTAGTCAAAGAATTACGGCAAACCTTGCTGGGGGGCCGTATTAATAAAATATTTCAACCTAATAAACACACTATTCTTATCACTGTACGGCAACCAGGGAAGCAACATACGCTATGCATATCAATTGCGTCCCAAAATCCTTCTGCTTATTTGATGGAAAGAAGTATGGAAAATCCATTGACTCCCCCTGTGTTTTGCATGGTACTTCGTAAACAGCTTGAAATGGGACGTATCGTCGACATTCATCAAAAGGAACTCGACCGAATTATTTTTCTTGATATTGATTGTATTGCTTCTGGTGGAAAAATCGTAACAAAAACACTTGCCTTGGAATTAATGGGGAAATATAGCAACATTGTGCTTCTCTCAAAAGGAAGAATATTGGATGCAATACGAAAAATTGGCGAAAACAACAGTCGTGTGCGAACCATACTCCCTGGAAATATCTATGAATTACCGCCTACGCCAAAAAAATTCAGCCTTCTTACACATTCCATTGCAGATATAATAGATGCGTTGAAAGACAAAACAGAGGAGCACCTTGATAAGGCGATTATCGCTACCTGCTCTGGGGTCGGGCCTTATACTGCCAAAGAAATCTGCTTTTTAGCAGGACTTGACACGGGGGCAAAAATCCATTCACTTGATGATAATGCGGATGCATCTTTGTCCCATGCAATTGGAACAATTCGAACAGAAATTATGGGGCCGATGCAACAACCCGTTCTGTTGCTGGATTACACAAAAAAAATTCTTGCAATGTCGGCTTTTCCTCTGCATTATCTCAACAATACAACTTCCGTATCCTTTCGTTCTGTCAGCTCTATGCTGGAACAGGCCGATGCCCTGTTAGGTTCCTATATATTACCGGATAAGGAACGCTTCAAAAAATTTATACGAAATGAGTTGTCTCGTTCACGGAACAAGCTAGATAAGCTCGACGCTGAAATTGAAACAGCTGAAAATGCCGAATCCTATAAAATAAAGGGAGACAACTTGCAAACCTATCAGTATGCATACAGGGATAGAAAGGATCCATCCATTACAGTACCTAATATATATAGTACAACAGGAGAACAAATTACCATTGAATTAGACCAACGACATACCTTGATCGAAAATATGCAAGCTTACTATAAAAAATACGATAAACTAAAACGAGCACAAATTCTTCTTCAAAATCAAAAAAAGGAATGCAAAGACTCCATCCAGTATTTAGAAAGCATTGAAGCATCCCTATATGCCTCAGAGACTCTTTCTGAAATTGCAGATATTCATACAGAACTAATAAATACAGGCTATTTGCGTGAGAAGAAAAAGAAGCATTCCGGTGTTACACTTTCTCGTCCCTTTCAGTTTTATAGTCCGGATGGAACTTTAATTTTGATAGGAAAAAACAATCTTCAAAACGATCGACTGACCTTCAAAATGGCTCGTCCTAATGATACATGGTTTCATACAAAGGATATCCCTGGTTCCCATGTCGTTGTCCAAAACGGAGGAGCGCCACTTGCGGAAGAAACAATAATGATGGCCGCTGGCTTGGCTGTATATTTCAGCAAAGCACGTGATTCCGCGCAAGTTCCTGTCGACTATACGAAGGTGCGCTATATCAAAAAGCCCCCACATAGCAAGCCAGGCTTTGTTATTTTTACAAACCAGTCAACGGTATATACGGATCCACTAGATCCGCAAAAAGCAATGTCGCATCAAAACGAGCACAACTGATTTGATTTTGTCACAAAGTAGATTGCGTCAAACAATTCCCTATAATGGGCCCATGGATTTAGACCACCCGTGAATTTTTTAGGAGTGCATGATATAGTAGCAGTAATGAAAACGGAGGTTGCTATCATGCCACGAAAAAAGTACACGGCTGAATTCAAGGCGAAGACTGTCCTGTCCATCTTGCAGGGCGCAAAGAGTTCAATGTCATTTGCTCCGAGAACGGCCCGAATCCCAATATGGTCCGAAAATGAAAGCAGGATATACCCAACACCAAAAACACGCTCTCAAAAGGGAGCGTGTCTTTGGTGAAAACATATAGTTGAAGGGCGCCGGCCTCTATCACTTGGGTTTGTGGTTGGCGTTCAAACCCTAGGATATGACTGAAGCCGGCAAGATATATTGCCTTGCGGCTACCAACCTATCTCCTTCACTTTTATTATATATTTTTTCAAGTTATGCATGAAGTAACCAGGATTGTAGAATAGAACATTCTTCTTTGGATTACAATAGTTTCGGAGCATGGAAAAACCGATTTTCAAGCATAATCTCCCCTTCATCCATCTTCATGATGTTGGGAATCCATCCAGGCCTCTTTCCTTGATAGTCTAAAAGTAACTGGAAGAGCAAATATGAAGCAATTGCATCATCCAATGCACGATGCAGCTGATTTGCCTGCCAACCAAATTGTTCCAATAGATATTGCAGATTGTATTTTTTTATGCTTTTAGGTAAAATTTTCTGTGCAATTCTCACGGTGTCGACATAGTACGGGTAAAATCGTTGTGGCATAGTTACGTTTTTTTTAAGGCGCAACATCGCGAGATTAATGCTTAAAATATCATTTTCGCCTATCGCGTGTCCCAGTACAATGGAATCGTCACCTACAAATGAAAGAAACTCCGGCAAAACCTCAGCAATCGTTTTTTTGTCACGTAACTGCTCTTTTGTAATTCCTGTCATCTTTCGCACCGTACGATTGACAAAGGTGCGCGGACGGATGAGAGAATTGAACATCTGAATGTGTTTTTCAAAGGGAGTCAATCGGATAGCACCAATCTCAATGATATCATCTGCGAAAGATCCCGCTAGTTCCAGATCAAAAGCAACGATAGGGACTGGCTCCATCGACGTAAGTTCGTCAATCTGTAAAATCCGGGAGCGAATCGCCCGTTCCATCTGGCGACTTCTATGTCTTTTTTGAAGTTGCTCCGATGGGAGTTGTGTCTTTTTATTTCTTGCCGAATCTTTTTCTTGTGTTGTTTGCTGCCATCCAATCCCATGCTCTGCTTGTTTTTTTGTTTTCTGGTTGTTGCACAGCTTCTGAACCGTTTTTTTTCCAGAACGAAGCTCCGATTTCTTTTTAATATTTCTCATGATATGCCTTTCTCTATAATGGGCCCATTGTCAAGACCACATTCTAAAATTTTAAGAGCAAATAGGGAAATCTTGTTCTTTACTGCAAAGCGATTGAAATGCAGCTTGTCAGGAACCTCGTATCCCAGTGCTTCGTGAGAACATATGCCATTGTAGTCATCCACATACTGGTTGATGAGCTGGCGCAATTCCCTCAGAGTCTGATACTCGTTCGGATAAAGCTGCTCCGTCTTGAGGCTGCGGAATCGTCTTACAGCAGACCTGCACGCCATCCTCTTGCAGCTTTGTGACAAGCTTGCGGGAGCCGAGA
>CAMCBT010000085.1 GCA_945873115.1 uncultured Mitsuokella sp. | reverse complement strand
AATATGCAGTCGGTGCGCCATCTGTACGACTGCACGATCGCCGTCCGCGCCATTCAGGCGCGGGTGCTGGAAAACGATATGCTGACGGACGCGAAGCAGATCCAGATCAACAACGATGCGATCGAGGGCTACAAGAAGGATTACGACGCGGCGTGGGCGGCGTACCTTCAGAGCAGCGGCGGCAGCGATCCGCGCGCCAAGGAAGCGGATCAGAAGTGGCAGGAGTTTAAGGGCGTTCTTGACACCATGAACAAGCTGGCGACGAGCGGACAGCAGAAGGAAGCCGCCGCCATGTACGGCGAGAAGGCGATCCCCATCGTCATTGCGTGGGACGCGGACGTCGCGGCGATGCGCGACGATGCGAACAAGGATGCGGAGACGATCGCGACGGGGACGGAAGCATACGTCGAATCCGCTGTCTGGACGATGGCGGCCGTATCGGTCATCGCCATCCTTGTGATGATCGGCGTCAGTGCGCTTATCATCTCGGCGATCCGCCGCCCGCTCTTCAAGATGGTCGCAGTGTGCAGCACCTATGCCAAGGGCGACTTCCGCAAGACGAGCCTCAATGTGGGACGCGGCGACGAGTTCGGCGATGTGGCGCGCGCCCTCGTCGAGCTTCGCAAGACATTTGGCTCCATCTTCGAAGCCGTGAGCAAGCGCGCCGCGGATCTCGCCGCCTCGTCGGAGGAGCTTACGGCGAACGCGCATCAGACGGCGCACACGGCGCAGCAGGTCGCAGGCTCTGTCGCCACCGCGACGGAGGCGACGGCGTCCCAGGACGAGAGCATCCATGACGGCATGGAGGCGACGAACAAGGTCACAGATGCCGTTCATTCGCTGCATGACGAGGCGGATCGCGTTGCGGGACACGCGGACAGCGCCAGCGAGAAAGCCGTGTCCGGCGCGAAGGCGATCGAGGAATCCGTCCGCCAGATCAACGAAGTGGCGGAGATGGTCGCAAGCTCCGCCGCCGTTGTCGACAAGCTCGGGCAAAGCTCCCAGGAGATCGGTCAGATTGTGGAGACGATTTCGGGCATCTCGGATCAGACGAATCTTCTCGCGCTCAACGCCGCCATCGAGGCGGCGCGGGCGGGGGATGCCGGGCGCGGCTTCTCCGTCGTCGCGGAGGAAGTGCGAAAGCTCGCCGAGCAGTCTCAAGTGGCTGCGGGGCAGATCGCGTCTTTGATCTCCGGCATCCAGGAGGAAACGGCGCGCGCCGTCGCTTCGATGAAGGACGGCAACGCGGCCGTGGCAAGCGGCGCAAGCTCCGTCGCTTCCCTCAGCGGGACATTCCAGCAGATTCAGTCGTATGTGGAGAGCGTCTCTTCGGAGGTGCGTGACATGGAGGCGGCGATTGGCGACATCTCGGAGGAGATGTCGGGCATCGCGGAGAAGATCCGCAGCATTCGGGATCAGGGGAGCAAGATTGCATCGGAGATGCAGAGCGTCTCCGGGGCGACGGAGGAACAGTCGGCGGCATCGGAAGAGATCGCGTCGGCGAGCGAGTCCCTCGCGACCCACGCGCAGAAGATGCAGGAGGGCGTGAGCCGGTTCAAGTATTGAGGTGCTGTTTTTCAAGGGGCTGTGAACATCACAGCTCCTGTTTCGTTTGGAAAGGACAGGTATACGCACGGCGCAAGGCTGGGGGAGAGCACGCAGATGCTGGCGCTTAACCTTCGCGCCCTGCCTCTTCGCGTGCCGTCAGGGGATTTTTCACCGATCCTTTCCCGCCGTTTCGGACGATGCCTTTTTCGCGGAAGCTCTCTTGCCAAATGCCCTGAATTTTTGTAGAATGATAGGCAGTGTGAGGGAAAGCGCGGCCGACTGCGTTTTCCCATGTGGACAGGAGGTAGGGTGTTGCAGAATCAGGCAACCATCGGGAAGGCCGTTTCCTACACGGGGGTGGGGCTTCACTCCGGGCGTGACGTACATATGCGCATTGCGCCGGCGCCTGCGGACAGCGGGATCGTGTTCGTGCGGAAGGATCAGGAGGATGCGTGGATTCACGCGACGGCGCGCAACGTCACATCGACGCTGCGCGCAACGACAGTCGGGGAGAACGGCACAGAGGTCTTTACCATCGAGCATCTGATGAGCGCCTTTCACGCGCTTCGCATTGACAATGCTTTCGTGGAGCTGGATGCCGGGGAACCGCCTGTCGCCGACGGCGCGTCGCTCGTATTCTTCTGCCTGCTGCGCGAAGCGGGGGTGGAGGAACAGACGGTGCCCCGCCGTGAAATCGTTATCGACCGCGTGCTGCGGGTGGACGATGCAAAGACGGGGCGGTTCGTCATGGCGGTTCCCTACGACGGACTGCGTATCAGCTTTACGTCGCTGAACCCGCACAAGCTCATCGGTGTGCAGTATGCGGATTTCACTATCCATGCCGATACCTATGAGCAGGAAATCGCGCCGGCGCGAACCATCGCTTTCGAGGGCGAGATCAAAAAGCTCCATGAGATGGGGCTGGGGCTGGGCGGGTCGCTGGAGAACGTCATCGTCTATAACGATGCGGGATGGATCAACCCCCTTCACTATGATGATGAACTCGTGCGCCATAAGATCCTTGATCTCATCGGGGATATGCGCCTCGCGGGAATCGTGCGCGGACACATCGTCGCTGCGGCGTCGGGACACGCGCTGAATACGGCGCTTGCCAAGACCATCGAAGGCACATATGCGAACGCGTAAAGATTATATATGGAAAAGAGGAAACGCCATGCAACTGGACATCAATGAAATCAAGAAGATATTGCCGCATCGCCCGCCCATGCTCCTCGTTGACAGGATTCTAGAGATCGAGCCGTTTAAGTCGGCGACGGGCGTTAAGAACATCACGATGAACGAACCGCAGTTTCTGGGGCATTTCCCGAGCCACCCGATCATGCCGGGGGTGCTAATCCTAGAAGCGATGGCGCAGGTCGGCGGCATCGCCATGCTCTACGCGGAAGAGCATCGGGGTAAAATCGCCCTTTTCGGCGGCATGGAGCATGTGAAGTTCAAGAAGCCCGTGGTGCCCGGCGACCAGCTCATCACGAAGGCGGAGCTCATCCGGGTGCGGGGCGACTTTGGACTCCTCCATTGCGACGGCTATGTGGACGGGGAGCTGGTGGCTTCGGCGGACTTCAAGTTTGCCCTGAAGAAGGACGAAAATCTTTAAGAAACAGCTGGTTTGAAGAGCTAATAGGCGATAATCTTTGTTCCGCTTGAAAAATGACGGATTCCACGGGGATTTGCCCTGCGACTTTTGCGCTGAAAGACGGATTATAAGAGAGTAGCAATAGAATCTTAGTCAAGCCAAGAGCTTGTGGAGATAGCATGGCTCGCCAGGAGTCCTAGAGGAGTTGGAACAGATGGGTATGGAAAGCAAAGTGATTGCATTTATACACGACACGGCGGTGATAAGCCCCGGCGCCCACATTGCGAAAAATGTGGAAATCGGGCCCTACTCCGTCATCGGCGAGCATGTGGAAATCGAGGAGGGCACGAAAATCGGCCCCCATGTGGTCATCAGCGGCTGGACGCATATCGGCAAGGACTGCCGCATCTTCCAGGGTGCCTCCGTCGGCGAGGATCCCCAGGACCTGAAGTTCAAGGGGGAGAAGAGCTACACCATCATCGGGGACCGCACGACAATCCGCGAGGGCGTGACGATTCATCGCGCCACCGGCGAGGGGGAGGAGACCCGCATCGGAAATGACTGCCTCCTCATGGCACTGGTCCATGTGGCTCATAACTGCGTGGTGGGCAACAATGTCATCATGTCGAATGTGGCGAGCCTCGCGGGCCACGCCATCGTGGAGGACCGGGTCGTCATCGGCGGCATGGCCGGCGTCCACCAGTTCGTGAAAATCGGACGCAACGCCATGGTGGGCGGCATGGCAAAGCTCACCCAGGATGTGGTGCCCTATACCATCGTGGACGGCCACCCGGCCCGGGTGGTGGGACTCAACGCCGTGGGCATCTCCCGGGCCGGCATCCCCCAGGAATCCCGCCGGGCCATCAAGCAGGCCTACAAGCTCCTCTATCGCTCCGGCCTCAGCCTCCAGCAGGCCATCGAGGTCATCGAGCAGGAGGTGGAGAGCTGCGAGGAGGTCGATCACTTCCTCCGGTTCCTCCGGAATGCGGATCGGGGCATCTGCCGCGAGCGTCGCGAGCGCGAATAAGAAAGGAAAAGGCACCATGGAAAAAATCGGCTTACTGGCAGGCGCGGGAAAGCTCCCGGTGGAATGTGCCCGGGCAGCGAAGAACCACGGCTACGAGGTCTACGCCATCGCCCTGCTTCCGGAGACGGACAAAGAGCTAAAGGAGGTGGCTGCTCACTATGAGGAAATCTCCATTGGGAATCTCCAGACGCTCTTCGACTATCTGAAGCAGAATGAGCTCAAACGGGTCACCATGATCGGCAAGGTCACGAAGGAGCTCCTCTTCTCCGGGAAGATCCAGCCGGACATGCGGGCCCTGCAGCTCATCACAGCCCTGCCGGACCGCAGCGATGACACCATCATGATGGCCTTCATCCGAGAGCTGGCGAAGGAAGGGGCCCAGGCCTTCGACCAGACCTCCCTCATCCGCACCCTTATGCCATCCCGCGGGAATCTCACAGAAAGGGAGCCCAGTGAGACGGAGCGCAAGGACATGGAGTTTGGCTTCCGCATGGCAAAGGAGCTGGGCCGCCTCGATGTGGGCCAGACCGTCGTGGTGAAGGAGCTGGCCGTCATGGCCCTCGAGGCCATCGAGGGCACGGACGCCTGCATCCGCCGGGGCGGCGAGCTCGCCCGCGGCGGCGCCGTCGTTGTCAAGGTGGCAAAGCCGGAGCAGGACGACCGCTTCGACGTGCCCACCGTCGGCCTCCAGACGCTGAAATCCATGCTCGAGAGCGGCTGCAAGGCCCTCGCCATAGAGGCGGGCAAGACCCTCCTGGTGGAGCGGGATGAAGTCATAGCCCTCGCCAATGAAAAGGGAATTGCCATCACGGCCCTTTGATGGTACGATAAAAGGAGCGCAGACGCGTTCAATCAGCAGGCGCGAAAGCCGCAAACGGCGCTTCGCGCCTTTCGTAGTGTTTAGGGCATACGTAACGGAAGGAGCCTTGGAGGGGATAGAATGAAGCTGATGTTTTCGGCGGGGGAGGTCTCGGGGGACCTTCATGGGGAGGAGCTCGCCCGCGCCATCCTCCAGCAGGCCCCCGACACCATCCTTTTCGGCTTCGGTGGCGACCGCATGGAAGAAGCCGGCGTCCGTCTCGTAAAGAACTTCGCCGACTACAACGTCATGGGCGTATGGGAAGTCCTCAAGAACCTCCGGCGCATCAAGGCCCTTTTAGACGACCTCACCGAGGCCCTGCGGGAAGAGCGACCGGATCTGCTCGTCCTCATCGACTACCCGGACTTCAACTGGCGCCTTGCAAAGCGGGCCAAAGCCCTTGGCATCCCCGTATTCTCCTACATCCCGCCCTCTGCCTGGGCCTGGCGCAAGGGCAGGGCCAAGACCTGTGCGGCCCTTGCCACCGAGTTCGTCGCCATATTTCCCCATGAGCTCGAGCCCTACCGGAGAGCGGGGGCCCGCATCTCCTTCGTGGGCAATCCCCTCGTGGATGCCGTCCACCCGGAAAT
>CAMCBT010000084.1 GCA_945873115.1 uncultured Mitsuokella sp. | reverse complement strand
TATGTTTGTTCTTTGTTGCGTAAATGGGTAAGAGAAAATGGGGGGGGGGTGTTGCGCTGGGGTAACCCCCCGCCACCCATTTTCTATACAAACGCAAGCTTTGGCTGCGAAGTTTGCGTATACAAATAGAAAAGCCGGCCTGCACTGTTTCGCGCGGGCCGGCTATTTGTTTGAAATCATATAGATTCGTTGTCCTTTATTCTTTTGTCTGCAAAATCCCGTCTCGAGCTGGAATCCTGCTATGAAATGCTCAGCTGATGCAATTTTGACACGATTATCAAAATCACGGTACGTACACTGCTCGTCCATCTGCCGTTATCGATAACGCTGTCCAATCCGTAGGGAAACTTTGTCGTCGAAACGTATACGAGATGATGGAAACACATCGGTGCAGCTCTTCCTGCATGATGGCGACGGTGCGCTGCTGACTTCCGCTAGCCTCTGACATTCGATAGCCCTGAGCCATCGCGTCTCGCCGTGCGGATATTCCTTTTCTTCACCTGTGCGCTTGCTAGTCGCCATGCGGGGAAGTCCTGCGAATGGAAATCTTCAATAAGCGGTCACATCCTTTCGTATTGTCCTGGAAGGGGACCTCTTTCGGTCTCGGTCGGCGGGCACCCTCTTGCTCAGCTTTCGACCGGATGTCTTACTCACTGTGCTGCGGGGAGGCTCGCTCTTGCTTTCCCTTCCTGTTGAGAACAGTATAGCATAATCTTCTGAGTATTGCAAGTTATCTGGAAAAAAATCGTGCAATATTTCAGACGAAAATTTTTGTAGAAAAAGCAGGAAGAAAGCGGCCGGCGACGAATAATAAAGTAATAGATTATATCCCTTTTTGGAAATTCTCAAAAGGACAGCTCCTAGGTCTTGTGCCGGGATACATAGAGAGACCGTGGGGATAGGAAAAGATGTATGTGTCTTTGGATGGGGAGGCAATGTGATTGGATAAGAAACTAAGGGTACTCATAACGGACGATTCGAAGCTTCTGCGCAAGAAGCTCCATGAGGAGCTGGAGGGACTTGGCTGCGAGGTGCTGGAGGCGGAGAACGGCAAGGATGCCATCATGCAGGTGCTGCAGGAGCAGGCGGACTGCATCTTCCTGGATATCGTCATGCCGGAGGTCGGCGGCATCGAGGCGCTGCAGGTCATCAAGGAGGTCTGCCCCGATATGCCCGTCATCATGCTGTCCTCGGCCGGTACGCCCCAGAAGCTCATGACGACGCTGAAGATGGGGGCCATGGACTTCATCCAGAAGCCCTACACCCATGAGCAGATCGCAAAGGCAGTCGAGGCGGTGCGAAAGAAGGTAGCCCATGAGTAAGCAGGAGAACATCCAGCTCCTCGTGGAGGACAAGTCCCCGGAGGAGCGCAGAAGGCTTCTGGCGCAGGTGGAGCAGGGGACGGCAGAGCTTCCTCTCGTCCCGGTCTTCGCCGAGAACAACGTGGCAGCAGCCGTGCGTCACTACCTTTCGAGCCAGGACGCGGAGCTTCTGAAGGGAGCTCTTTCCTACGTGAAGTATTTCATGGCGGTTTCGGGGGAAATCCTCTCCACGGCCATCGCTGTGGACAAGACGCCTGTCAAGGCAAAGGCCCTTCGCGGCAAGACCCATATCGTATCCCAGGTTCTGGTGGGAGATGTGAACCTCGTCACGGGAATCTACGCAGAGGACGGGGTATTTTTGGAGCTCGCGAAGCGCTACGCAGGAGAGCCCTTCGAGGCCATCGACGAAATGGCCATCGATGCCCTGGAGGAGTTCCTCAACGTGGTCCATGGAGGCTACGCGGTGGAGCTGGCGAAGGGGGGCAGGGAGACGGACATGGATATCCCCCGCTGGGCAGAGAACACGGCACCCAGCGCCCCGCAGCAGGTTCAGGTCTCCATCGACACAGCCTTCGGCTCCTTCCGGATCGTGGTGGCCGAGGAGGAGTTCATCCCCGCCCGTCACTGAACTTTTTATAAACCATCCGCAAAAAAATATTTGACAGGACTCATAAGAGATGGTATACTCTATCACGTTGTCAGCGAGAGTTGACGGCGACAAATAAATAGCTTCTTTAGTAGAGCATTGTGGAGAGTTGTCCGAGTGGTTGAAGGAGCACGCCTGGAAAGCGTGTGTACGGTGATACTGTACCGAGAGTTCGAATCTCTCACTCTCCGCCATTTATTTTTACAAAAATGCGCGTATGTGCGCATGATATTCGTAGCCTTTTTCAGGTCGGGCTGCAGCGCCCAGGTCTTGCGCAATTGCGTCTCCTGAACCACGTCAGGTCCTGACGGAAGCAGCGTTAAGGGAATCACGCGATGTGCCGCAAGGTCGCCTGGGGGCTGCGGTTCGACGTGCAAAAGGAAAGCAGCCGCAAGGCTGTTTTTTTGTATCTGGATTTTTATGAGGAGGAGAGCAGCGTGGGTTATATCGCACTGTACCGCAAGTGGCGGCCGCAGAACTTTTCGAGCCTGGTGGGGCAGGATCACATCGCCCGCACCCTCGCCAACGCCATCACCGCCGGCCGCATCGGCCACGCCTACCTCTTCTCCGGCCCCCGGGGCACCGGCAAGACCAGCACCGCCAAGATCTTCGCCAAGGCCATCAACTGCGAGAAGGGCCCGACCCCGGACCCCTGCGGCGAGTGCCCCTCCTGCCGCTCCATCACGGACGGCTCCTCCGTGGACGTCTACGAAATCGATGCCGCCTCCAATCGCGGCATTGACGAGATCAGGAGCCTACTGGAGAACGTGCGTTTCACCTCCGCCGGCTCCCGCTACAAGGTCTACATCATCGACGAGGTTCACATGATGACCACCGAGGCCTTCAACGCTCTCCTGAAGACGTTGGAGGAGCCGCCGGAAAACGTGGTCTTCATCCTGGCTACCACCGAGGCCCATAAGGTCCCCGCCACCATCCAATCCCGCTGCCAGCGGTTTGACTTCCACCGCATCACGGCGGAGGAAATCGAGGAGCGCCTCCGCTTCGTGGCAGACAAGTCCGACCTCTCGGCAGAGGAGGGGGCCCTCCGGCTCATCGCTCTCCAGGCGGACGGGGGCATGCGCGACGCACTCTCCCTCCTGGACCAGTGCGGGGCGCTATCGGCGGGCACCATCACGGCGGAAAATGTCCGGCAGATTCTGGGCCTCGTGGGCCACGACTGGATCTATCGCCTGACAAGGGCCATTGCGGACAAGGAGCCCCGGGTGGTCCTGAAGACCGTGGCGGATCTGCTCTCCGGGGGCAAGGACCTAAAGCAGCTCCTCGCGGAGCTCTCCCTCCATCTCAGGAGCCTTCTCATCTACAGTGCAGCAGGCTCTATCGAGGGCCTCGACCTCTACGCCGAGTCGGAGGAAATCCTAAAGGAGCAGGCATCTCTTTTCCCGGCGGAGCGGCTCATGGGGATGCTCGCGAGAATCCGGGAGGCCCAGGGGGAGCTGCGCTGGAACGGCCAGGGACGGGTCACCGTGGAGCTTGCCCTCCTTTCCCTGCTGGAGGAGCCGCCGGCGGAGACAGGATCCCTTGTCCCTGCGCCCCAGAGAGCCACAGATCCGGCAGAGGCCAGGCGCATTGCGGCACTGGAGGCCCGGGTGGCGGAGCTTACGAAGGCCCTGGCGGCAGGAGCACCACCGACTGCCCCGGCCTCTCCGGAGAGGGCCCCGGTTCTTCACCTCGTCCCGAAGAGAAGCGAGGAGTCGGAGGCCGAACCGGAGCCGGAGAATGCCGAGGGGGTGCTCGGCATGACAGCCGAGGCCTTCTGGAAGGAGTTTTTGCCATACCTCAAGTCGACCCGGCGCGTTCTCCGGGCCTGCCTCGAGGGGACGAGGGCCGGCCGCGTCACAGCCCATACCTTCGAGATACGCTTCACAAATCTCACCATGATGAATGTGGCGGAGAACAAGCGGGGAGAGCTGGAGGCGGCCCTCCGGGAGAAGACCGGCCATCCCCTCCGCATCCTGTTGCGGGAGGACGAGGCCACCCGGAGGGCACCGGAGGCAGGCGACTTCGGAGCCCTGGAGGACCCCTATGGGGATGTTCCCCCGCCGGAGGCGCCTCCCGATATGGTGACGGCGCCGCCGGTAGCAGACGACGCGCCCTTTGATATCAGCACCGTCCCGCCGGAGGATCAGGGCTTTCTCGGCGACTCCCTGGAGGCCTTGGGGGGCGGCAAGGTCACCATCATCCAGACGGACGATCCAGAGGAGCCCCCGGGTGAGGAGGGAGCTTCCGTGCCGCCGCCCCCCGAGGAGGAACATCCGGAGTCTTTACCTCCTGAGGCGGAAGAGGGCCAGGGGGCGACGCCACCGCTTGACGGGGATGGATGAATTTGGTACGCTAGTAGCGTCTACGTGACGCGAAGAAACGAGAGTATAACGGAGGAACTATTATGTTTGGTGGAATGGGCAATATGGCCAATATGGGGGCCATGATGAAAAAGGTCCAGAAGATGCAGAATGAGATGAAGAAGATGCAGGACGACCTGAAGGCCCGCACCGTCGATGTATCGGCAGGGGGCGGCGCGGTGAAGCTCGTCATGAACGGCGAGAAGCAGGTCCAGTCCCTGACCATCGACCCTGCGGCCGTGGATCCGGAGGACGTGGAGATGCTGCAGGACCTCATCTCCGCCGCCTTCAATGAGGCCACGAAAAAGGTGGACGACATGATGGCCTCCGAGATGGGCAAGCTCACCAGCGGTCTGGGCCTGCCGCCGGGACTTTTCTGAGATGGCCTATATCGCGCCGCTCGCCAGGCTCATCGAGCACTTCCGGGCACTTCCGGGCATCGGGGCGAAGACGGCGGTGCGCCTGGCGTACCACGTGCTGGACATGAAGGAGTCGGACGCCCGGGCCCTGGCCTCCGCGATTCTCGCGGCAAAGGAGAAAATCGGCTTTTGCAGCATCTGCTGCGATATCGCAGACCATGACCCCTGCGCCATCTGCTCTGCTGAGTCCCGGGATCACAGCGTCATCTGCGTGGTGGAGCAGCCCCAGGACGTGCAGGCCATGGAGCGCATGCGGAACTTCAAGGGCGTCTACCACGTGCTCCACGGGGCACTCTCGCCCCTCGACGGGGTGGGGCCCTCCGACATCCGGCTCAAGGAGCTCCTGGCCCGCCTCAAGGATGATACAGTGAAGGAGGTCATCATGGCCACGAACCCCAATGTGGAGGGGGAGGCCACCGCCATGTACATCGCGAAGCTCCTGAAGCCCATGGGCATAAAGGTCACCCGCATCGCCCAGGGCCTCTCCATCGGCGGAGATCTGGAGTACGCCGATGAGATGACGCTCTCTAAGGCGATGGAGAACAGGAGGGAGATCTAAATGGAAATCGGTATCGTGGCGGCCTTCGCCGTCGGGCTCATCATCCTGTGCATCATCGGAAAGCTCGTGTCCCTGCCCTTCCGCATCCTCAAGAAGCTCATCACCAACAGCATCGTGGGAGCCGTGATGCTCTGGGTGGTGAAGCTCTTCGCCGTGAAGGTGGAGATCACCTTCCTGAGCGCGCTGGTGGCAGGCTTCTTTGGCATCCCCGGCGTCATCGCCGTTCTTCTCTACACGTATTTTCGGTAAGGGCATCCCGAAACATCCGAAAGAAAACATACGATGACCACGAACTCTCCTTGTGCGCTGATGCTCGGGGAGAGTTATTTTTTTTATGAAATATTAATCAAAATTTCATTTCGGGGGGGGTGGAGAAGAAGGA
>CAMCBT010000083.1 GCA_945873115.1 uncultured Mitsuokella sp. | reverse complement strand
GACTTTGCCAAGACAATCACGAAGATTGTCCAGTGGGTCATCCGGTTTGCCCCCTTCGGCATCATGGGTCTCGTGGCGGACTCCATCGGCACCAGCGGCATCGGGGCCCTCATCGGCTACGGCCATGTTCTCCTCGTGCTGGTGGCCTGCTTCTTCACCGTGGCCTTTGTCATGAACCCCATCATCGTCTATGCCCACATCCGAAAGAACCCGTATCCTCTCGTCTGGGCCACCATCAAGGAGAGCGGCATCTATGCCTTCTTCACCCGGAGCTCTGCGGCAAATATCCCGGTGAACCTGGATCTATGCAAGCGGCTGGGCCTCAATGCGGATGTGTTCTCCATCTCCATCCCCCTGGGTGCCACCATCAACATGAGCGGCGCGGCCATCACCATCGCCATCCTGTCTCTTGCCGCCGCTCATACCCTCGGGGTCGCGGTGGATTTGCCGACGGCGCTGCTCCTCTGCATCGTGGCCACGGTGGGCGCCTGCGGTGCCTCCGGCGTGGCAGGCGGCTCCCTCATGCTCATCCCCGTGGCCTGTGCCTCCTTTGGCATCGGCAACGACATCGCCATGCAGGTGGTGGGCGTGGGCTTCATCATCGGCGTCCTCCAGGACTCCTGCGAGACGGCCCTCAACAGCTCTAGCGACGTGCTCTTCACGGCGACGGCGGAGTTTGCCGAGCGGGCCAAGGAAGGGACCCTCTCCACAGAGGATCTCGTCCCCAGCCACGAGGCCTGAACCAATCCAATACGAAAAAGCTCCTGCGCAGCATGGTGTGCGCAGGAGCTTTTTGCTTGCAAAACTTGATTATGCACCGACGACCGTGTTGAGGTTCTTGATGAGCTCATCCACGTCGATGCCGTGGGCCATGGCGCCCTGTTCGATGTTCTCGAAGTGGGAGGCGGCGCAGCCGAGGCAGCCCATGCCGGAGTTCATGAAGACCTCCACCGTGTCGGGGTACTGCTGGACGACCTCCATAATGCCCATGTCTTTTGTGATTGCCATAGTGATACCCTCCTGTTGGAAAAGCGCTGTTTTGCGCTGTGTGTCGTGCGTTGGGAGCCATTCCCATATAGGCATTATAGCACACCCAGCCCGCAATGCAAGAAAATTTTTCTTTTTGACTTTTTGTGATTCAGGCACGTTTTACCCGAGGGTCCTGCCCTCCCGGGCCTTCTCCAGAAGCAGAGCCTGGGCGGAGAGCTGGGCTGCGTTCTTCTTGTGAGAGGCGCGGATGTAGCTGCCGTCGGAGCGCATGAGGCTGGCGTGGCTCGTGTCCTTCAGATACGTCTTCAGGATAGCACGGAGCCGCTTCTTGTGGCTCTTTTCCCGGACGGGGATCATGAGCTCCACCCGGTTGTTGAGGTTCCGGGGCATCCAGTCCGCCGACGTGATGTAGACCTCGTCCTCGCCGCCATTTCGGAAGTAGAGGATGCGGCTGTGCTCCAGGAAGCGGCCCACGATGCTCCGGACTCGGATATTTTCGCTGAGGCCTTGGAGCCCTGGCCGGAGGACGCAGATGCCTCGGACGATGAGGTCGATTTTCACCCCCGCGCAGGAGGCCTCGTAGAGCTTGGCGATGAGGAACCGATCGAGGAGAGAGTTCATCTTGGCGGCAATATAGGCCTTCTCCCCGCGGCGTGCCGCCACGATTTCCCGGTCGATGCAGGAAAGAATCGTCTCCCGCATGTTGACGGGGGCCACCACGAGCCGGTTCCAGTCCGGCGGATCCGAGAAGCCGGAGAGCAGGTTGAAGAAATGGGATGCGTCGATGCCGATTTCCGTATCGCAGGTGAAAAGACCCACATCCGTATAGAGCCTAGCCGTCGTGTCGTTGTAGTTGCCCGTGGCCAAGTGGCAGTAGCGGCGGATGCCGTCCTCCTCCCGACGGATGACAAGGGTGATTTTCGAGTGGGTCTTGAGGCCGAGGATGCCATAGATGACGTGGCATCCCGCCTCCTCGAGGCGGCGGGCCATGAGAATGTTGTTCTCCTCGTCGAAGCGGGCCTTCACCTCCATGAGGACTGTGACCTGCTTGCCCCGGCGGGCGGCTGTCTCCAGGGCATCGATGATGGGGGAGTGGCTGGAGACCCGGTAGAGGGTCTGCTTGATGGCCAGCACATTTTCATCCCGGGCGGCGGAGGCGACGAAATCCTCCACAATCTGGAAGCTCTCGAAGGGATGATGGACGAGAAGGTCCTTTTCCCGTATGGCCGCAAAGATATTCTTGGAGGAACGAGCGGCAAGCTCGATAGAAGGGCGGGGGGAAAAGGGCGGGTAGCGGAGACTGTCGAAGCCCGGGAGGTTCGCAAGCTTGGAGAAAAAGGCACCACCCAGGGGGCCGCTGGCGAGATAAATGTCCTCCGTGCCGATCTCCAGTGCCTGCTCCAGGTGGGCCCGGGTCTCCCGGGAGGCACTTTTAGCGAGCTCCAGCCGGACGACGGCCCCCTTCTTGCGGCGCTCCAGGGACTTTTCCACCTCTGCCAGGAGGTCGTCCACGTCCTGTCGGATATCGAGATCCGCGTCCCTTGTGATGCGGAAGGGGGTGGCCTCCAGTATCTCATAGCCCGGGAAGAAGTGGGCGGCGAAGTGGGAGAGGATGTCCTCTAGGTACAGGAAATGGGTCACGTTCGGCACCTTGATGAGCCGGGGAATGACGGGGGCCGGCACCGGGAGAATGGCGCTTCGGATCTCGTCCTCGCCCGTCTTCCGCAGCCGGATGGCGAGATTCAGGCTCTTGCTGGCGAGGAAGGGGAAGGGGTGGGCCGGATCCACCGCCATGGGGGTGACCACGGGGAAGATTTCCCGCTCGAAATACTCCCGTAGCCAAAGGGCCTCCGCATTTCCCAGCTCCCTCGGGGAGACGAAGGTGATGCCCTGGGAAGAGAGATCCCCCAGGACGATGGCGAGGCAGCGGTAGGCCGTGCGCATCTGGGCGTGGGCCCGGCTGGCGACGGAGCGCATCTGGCCCGTGGGGGTGAGGCCGCTGATGTCGATGTGGTCGATGCGGTTCTCGATGAGGTGCTTGAGGCCCGCCACCCGTATCATGAAGAACTCGTCGAGGTTCGACCAGGTGATGGCGATGAAGCGGAGACGCTCTAGAAGGGGCGTCTCCTTCCGCATGGATTCCCGGAGGACCCGCTGGTTGAAGGCGAGCCAGGTGCACTCCCGGTTGAGATAGTATTTCCTGTCGTTGAAGTTTATGGGGGTGGGGATAGTCATTGGGGGCCTCACTTTCTATGGAGAAGGGGCGTGATGCCGAAGATTTCGCGGAAGAGCAGGGCGGCCCGCTCGAAGCTCCAGCGGATGAGGGAGATGTCCTCCTCGCTCTCGCAGGTGACGAGGAGCTCCTCCTTCGACAGGGTGGCCGAGACCGTCTTAAGCTTGCCGCTGTGGCCCTGGTCCAGGGCATCGGCCAGCCGCAGTATGGCACAGCACTTGTCCGTCAGGATTTTCTGATCCCGGGAGAGGGACTCGTAGTGGGTGCTGTGCCTATCTGGATTGTCCTTGCTGTAGTAGTAGCTGATGGCGGCGATGCAGCGCTTCTCCGCCTCCGTCACCCCGAAGATATCCGTCCCTTCGATAATCTGCCAGGAGTGGAGGGGGTAGTTTCGGAGGTTCACATACTTTCCTACCTCGTGGAGGATGGCGCTCATGCGGAGAAGCAGTCCCGCTCTAGGGGCCAGCCCGTGGATATCCTTCAGGGCCTCGAAGAGCAGGATGGCGTACTTTTCCACCCGGCTGTCGTGGCCGCTGTTTGCCCCGTAGCGGGCCGCGATGCTCCGGGCGAGATCCACCTGGAGCTCGCTTTGGGCCTCGACATCCTTTGGGGAGTACTCCAGGGCCCCGTACCAGGCGGCGCAGCCGGTGACGAAGGTGATGTCGTAGACGTGGATGGCCTCAATGGGCATGGCCCGGACGATCTCGTCATAGAGGAGGAGCGTCGGCAGGAGGAGCGTCGCCCGCCGCTCCGAGAGGTCGAAGCGATGCATGAGCTTCTTGACGGTCAGGGGAAGGAGGTCGTCCACGAAGCGGAGGAGTGCTTCCCGGCTGATGACCACGGGAAGCTCGCCGGATCCAGGGGAGAGGAGGGAGGCCAGGATGCGTGCCTCAAAGCCTGAGAGCACCAGCGTCTTGATATTTGCCCCCTCGATATGGGGCCAGAGGGTGGAGAGGCTGGCGTGGAAGTAGTCCCGCATGGCGGAGGGGAAGGTGAGCTCCTGGCGCTCTCGCTTCGTGAAGCGCTCCAGGACGCTGAGGCGGCCGCCCTCCACGTTCAGCTGGAAGAGGAGGCGGCCTGCCTTCCAGCCGGTGAAGCCCACACCGCCGGAGTTCACATCGAGAAGCAGCAAGGGCTTTTTCCCGAGGGCGCCCTTCTCCTCCAGCAGCCGGTGGTGGAGGGCGAAGAACTTGTAGAAGATTTCCTCTGCCATATCCGCCACATGGAAGGAAAAGCCTGTGCGCAGTCGCAAGAGGTCGAGAATCCCCAAGCTGTTCTCCGCCTCCCGGAGGACCGTGGTGGCGATGGGGTAGACCTCCGTGACGCCGTAGTCAGAAAGAAGCTGGCGGAAGCCCTCGAGGATGTGGCAGAGCTCGTGGATGGAGGAAAAGGACAGGCGATGGGTTCTGAAGATTTCCTCCCCAAAGGTGGTCTCCTTGCGGGCCTCCTCGAGGATTTTCATGGTGCCTGGCGAGCTGTATTCGACAATGGCGATGCTCACGCGGATGGAGCCGATGTGGACGATGGCAAATGGGGGATGTGCTTTCATAGGGACCTCCTGAAGGGAAGGGGATATCCATTCATCTCCTGCCGGGCGGTGCAGAGGCTCCGCCGGGAACGGTTCTGTGCATGGTTTCTTCCCTTTACTTTCGCGGAGAAAGGGGTCACTTCCTTCCTGATGTTTTGTAATATTTTTGTTCATTCTGGAAAAATACGACGAAACCTCAGTGAATGAAAATGTAATTTAATTATTCTTCGTCATAAAAGATTTTGTAGAGTAAAAACGAAAAATACTTGCAAAATGAAAGGTACAGTGCTATGATAAGGGCAAGAAGAGACAAGGGAAGGGAGGAATCCACATGCGGATACTCGTCACAGACTCCTACGAGGCCATGAGCCGGGAGGCGGCGAAAATCCTCGCCGGGCAAATCTGGCTCTGGCCTGATACAGTGCTGGGCCTCGCCACGGGGAGTACGCCTGTGGGAATGTACCGGGAGCTCATCCGCCTGCACCGGGAGGAGGGACTGGACTTTTCCCAGGTCACCAGCTTCAATCTCGATGAATACGTGGGCCTCGGGCCGGAGGACGACCAGAGCTATCAGGCTTTCATGCATGCGCACCTCTTTGACCAGGTCAATATCGACCCGGCAAGGACCCACGTGCCAAATGGCAAGGCGGAGGATATCGAAGGAGAGTGCGACCGCTATGAGAAGGCCATAGGGGAGGCGGGCGGCATTGACCTGCAGGTCCTCGGCATCGGGCGAAATGCTCACATCGGCTTCAATGAGCCGGATGACCACTTCGCCCGCCAGACCCACCGAGTGGCCCTGAAGGAGAGCACGATCCGGGCAAACTCCCGCTTCTTCGAGCGGGAGGCGGATGTGCCCCGCTACGCCATCAGCATGGGCATCGGAACCATCCTGAAGGCCCGGCGCATACTGCTCCTCGCCAATGGCAGGGAAAAGGCACAGGCCGTCTACGACGCGGTGCTCGGCGACATCACACCGGAGCACCCGGCATCCATCCTGCAGTTCCACCCGCAGGCGATGCTCATTCTGGA
>CAMCBT010000082.1 GCA_945873115.1 uncultured Mitsuokella sp. | reverse complement strand
TACGGCTATGAATTTTTAGGTATTTGCTGTGTATGCCTTGACAGGGGCTGATCAACGGGAGGCTCTTTTATTGTGGGGCTGTTCCTCAGAAGGCAGGAACGATGGCGCCCTTGTACTTGTCCTCGATAAACTTCTTGATGGTATCGCTCTGGAGGGCCTTGATGAGGGCCTTGATCTCCGGGCGGTCCTGGTCGCCCTCGCGGACGGCGATGATGTTCACGTAGGGGCTTGTCTTGTCCTCCATGAAGAGGGCATCCTTCGTGGGGACGAGGTCGGCCTGCATGGCGTAGTTCGTGTTGATGATGGCAATCGTCACATCGTCAAGGGTGCGGGGAACCTGGGCGGCCTCCACCTCCTGGAACTTCAGATGCTTCGGATTCTCGGTGACATCCTGGACCGTAGCCTTCTCACCGACGCCGTCCTTGAGCTTCAGAAGGCCAGCCTTCTGGAGGAGGAGCAGGGCGCGGCCGCCGTTCGTCGGGTCATTGGGGATGGAGACGGTGGCACCGTCCGGCAGGCCCGAGAGGTCCTTGAGCTTCTTGGAGTAGACGCCCATGGGCTCGATATGGATGCCAGCGGCGTTCACCAGCTTGACCTCCTTATGCTCCTCCATGAAGTTCTTAAGGTAGGGCTCATGCTGGAAGAAGTTGGCATCCAGCTCCTTGTCATTGACGGCAAGGTTCGGCTGGACATAGTCGTTGAATTCGACGATTTCCAGCTTGATGCCTTCCTTGTCCAGGAGGGGCTTGACCTGCTCGAGGATTTCCGCGTGGGGCACAGCCGTGGCGCCGACCTTGATGGTCTTCACGTCGCTGGCGCCCTGCTGGGAGCCACAGCCCGCGAGAGCGAGGACGGCCACAGCGAGCACGGAGAGAATCGCGAGGATTTTCTTCATGTAGATTCCTTCTTTCGTAAAAATGTGTATGAATGAACCGGCCATGCAGTCCGGGAATTTCCCTAGCATACATATATGAGATTGCAAAGCCTTTAGAAAGACTATACACGATACCTCATCGTTTGTCTAGCTTTTTCACCAGCTGGCCTCCAAGAAATTGGACGGCCTGGACGAGGATGATGAGGATGATGACGGTGGCGATCATGACCTCCGGACGGAACCTTTGGTAGCCGTAACGGATGGCCAGATCACCAAGACCGCCGCCACCCACGGCACCAGCCATGGCGGACTCGCCCACGAGGGAGATGATGACAGTGGTGAGCTGGGCGGCGATGCTGGGCATGGCCTCCGGCAGCAGCACCCGGAAGATAATCTCTCTGGGGCTTGCCCCCATGGACTCCGCCGCCTCGATGAGGCCGAAGGGCACCTCCTTCAGGCTTGTCTCCACCTGTCGTCCAATGAAGGGAATGGCGGCGATGACGAGGGGCACCATGGCCGCCGTCGTGCCGATGGCCGTGCCCACCAGAAGCCTTGTAAAGGGGATGATGGCCACGAGAAGGATGATGAAGGGGATGGAGCGGATGGCGTTCACGACGGCGCCGATGCCGCGATTCAGCACCGGGGACTCCAATATCTGTCCCTTTCCCGTGGTATGGAGCAGCACACCCAGGGGCACGCCGAGAGCCGTGGAGATGATCATGGAGACCATCACCATGTAGATGGTTTCTCCCAGGGCCTTAGAGAGCAGTGGTATCATGTCGGCTGACATAGCCAATCACCTCCTCCTTGAGATCCCGGGATTTTAGATAGTCAAGTGCTGCGTCAACCCGATTCTTTTCGCCCCTTATGCCGATGATCATGCGGCCGAAGGGGGTGGACTGGATTTGGTCCAGATTGCCGAAGAGCATGGTGACCTCCACCTCGGGAAATTTCCGGATCATATCGGCGAGCACCGGGTCATCGGCGGATTCGCCGATAAAGGTAAGCCTAAGGAGAAGATAGGCCCCCTCCACGTATTCTGCCGAGACCTTTCCTCCGCGGAAGGCAGCGGGGAGATCGTTGGACAGCAGCACGCTGATGAATTCCTTTGTGATGGGCTGCTGCGGATTCGTGAAGACCTCCAGCACCGTGCCCTGCTCTGCGATAACTCCCTTGTCGATGACGGCCACCTTCGTGCAGATGTCCTTGATGACCTGCATTTCGTGGGTGATGACGACCACCGTCAGATGGAGCTTTTCGTTGATGTCCTTGATAAGGGAGAGGATGGACTTCGTCGTCTGGGGGTCCAGGGCACTCGTGGCCTCATCGCAGAGGAGCACCTTCGGATTCGTGGCAAGGGCGCGGGCGATGCCGACCCGCTGCTTCTGGCCGCCGGAGAGCTGGGAGGGGTACTGATGGGCCTTGCTTTCGAGGCCCACCAGCTCCAAGAGCTCCGCCACCCGCTTTTTTGTATGTTCCTTCGAGGCTCCTGCGAGCTTCAGGGGAAAGGCTACGTTTTCTGCGACGGTGGCGGAGGAGAGCAGGTTGAAATGCTGGAAAATCATGCCGATGGATTTCCGCGCCTCCCGGAGTTCCGCGCTCGTCATCTTCGTCAGATCCTTGCCGTCCACCAGGACGGAGCCCTTCGTGGGCCGTTCCAGCATGTTGATGCAGCGGATGAGGGTCGATTTGCCGGCGCCGGATAGTCCGATGATGCCGTAGATTTCCCCACGCTCTATGGTGAGGTCGATTCCTTTGAGCGCCGTGACAGGCCCGTTCTCCGCCGCATACGTCTTCTCGATATGCGAGAGTTTTATCACAGGCAACACCTCCTTCATTCTTTTGGGGCTATGCCCTTTCTATTCATATTCTTACAAAATATATATGTTTTGCCTGTGACTGAGGCACAAGACTTATACGGGCGGCCTCCGCTGCTCCAGCCAGGCGCTCCAGGGGAGGGCAAAGCCCTCGCCCCTGTTCTCCCGGACGTATTCGGCGAAGTCCTGCAGCTGGTGAAAGCGCTCCCCCTTCGTCAGGTCGGCACCACCGAGGTTCTTTTCCCGCAGGGCGACCGCCTCTGCCGTGAGATCTGGATCTTTCAGCAGGGCGTAGAGGGCAAGGAAGGTCGTCGTGCGGCCATGGCCTGCGTGGCAGTGGAAGTAGAGCCAGGAGCCTTGCGGCAGCGTCCGATAGAACTCCACGAATTCATCCACCGCCTCCGGGGAGGGGGGCTCCATGTCCTGGGCGGCGATGCGCACGTAGGCGAGACCAGCGGCCTCGACTGCCTCCTGCTCCGTCTGGGCAGAGGCCACCACCTGGTCAAAGGGGGCGAGGCCCAGGGAGGTATCGTACTTTCCCATGGGGACGGCAGTGACCTGGGTGCCCACTGTGGCGGCGAGGCGCTTTTGCTCCTCCTGCTGGACGGCCGTGGCAGAGAGACCGGCATTTGCCGCGTTTTTCGCCCCATGCCAGCTGACGGGGACGCCATTCAGGAAGCCGTGGGACTCCTGCCGGAGATCCACCACGTAGATTTTCACCTCCGAGGCCCCGTAGGGCACGAGGGCGGCGCGGAGCGTGGCGAGGGACTCCGGCGTAGGCTGGCTAGAGCCGATGGACTGATAGGCCGCGTCCACCCGAAAATTCCGAAGGGTCGTCGCGTGGGGTGGCGCATCCAGGCGCCAGGCCGGCACCTCCTTGGCACTGGCCAGGCTGAAGAGCAAGGCAAAGATAATGGGCACGAGGCCCAGCAGGCGAACGATAGGCATGAGCTGCTCCTTTCTTTTATAGAAGAAAACCAAACACAACCATTATACAGCATGGGAGAGTATTTTCCAAAATATTTCTGGCAGAGGCTTTGACAAAGGGCAGAGGGAAATTTTGTTTTTTTGACTTTTTTGGATTCGCCCTATTGACATTTTGACTTAAAAGAGCTAATATAAGAATCGCAGTTAGCACTCAGACCGATTGAGTGCTAACAACAAAAAGCTAGATGTTTTATAGGAGGAAGATACCTATGATTAAGCCACTGGGCGAAAGAGTTGTCATCGAGGTCGCAGAGAGCGATGTGAAGACGGCGAGCGGCATTGTTCTGCCGGATACGGCGAAGGAAAAGCCCCAGAAGGGCACTGTCGTGGCTGTGGGCTCCGGCAAGCTCCTGGAGAACGGCACCCGCGCCGCCATGGAGGTCAAGGCAGGCGACAATGTCCTCTTCTCCAAGTACTCGGGCACCGAGGTCAAGGAGGGCGAGAAGGAGTATCTCGTTGTCCGTGAGAGCGACATCCTCGCAATCCTGTAAGAAATAGTAGATGCGCTGCAAGGCGCAATTTGATACGTAACCCATTATGGAG
Organism: uncultured Mitsuokella sp.; assembly: GCA_945873115.1. Classification (GTDB taxonomy): domain Bacteria; phylum Bacillota; class Negativicutes; order Selenomonadales; family Selenomonadaceae; genus AWVT01. Next base: position 1,741 of record CAMCBT010000082.1, on the reverse strand, counting down.
GTAAGTTAGGAATGGCAAAGCAGATTCTTTTTGACGAAGAAGCTCGTCGCGCTCTTGGTCGCGGCGTCGATCAGCTGGCAAACGCTGTAAAGGTAACCCTTGGCCCTAAGGGACGCAACGTGGTTCTCGATAAGAAGTACGGCGCACCGGTCATCACGAACGACGGCGTCACCATCGCCCGCGACATCGAGCTGGAGGACCCCTTTGAGAACATGGGCGCCCAGCTGGTGAAGGAAGTCGCCACGAAGACGAACGACATCGCAGGCGACGGCACCACCACCGCAACGCTCCTGGCCCAGGCCATGATTCATGAGGGTATGCGCAACGTGGTCGCCGGTGCAAACCCGATGATCATCAAGAAGGGCATCCAGGAGGCTGTGAACGCCCTCGTGGAGGAAATCAAGACGAAGGCAAAGAAGGTGGAGGGCAAGGCAGACATCGCCCAGGTCGCAACCATCTCCTCTGCCGACGCTGAGACGGGCGAGCTCATCGCCGAGGCCATGGAGAAGGTGGGCAAGGACGGCGTCATCACCGTCGAGGAGTCCAAGTCCATGGCGACAAACCTCTCCGTGGTGGAAGGCATGCAGTTCGACCGCGGCTACATCTCCCCGTACCTCGTGACGGATACGGACAAGATGGAAGCTGTACTCGATGACCCGTACATCCTCATCACGGATCGCAAGATTTCCGCCATCAATGACATCCTGCCGATTCTCGAGCAGGTGGTCAAGTCCGGCAAGCAGCTGGCTATCATCGCTGAGGATGTGGACGGCGAGGCCCTCACCACCATCGTCGTCAACAAGCTCCGCGGCACCTTTAAGGCCCTCGCTGTGAAGGCCCCCGGTTTCGGCGACCGCCGCAAGGCAATGCTCGAGGATATCGCCATCCTCACGGGCGGCACGGTCATCAGCGAGGAGCTGGGCCGCAAGCTCGACTCCGTCACCATGGAAGACCTCGGCCGCGCACGCCAGGTTCGCTCCACGAAGGAAGAGACCACGGTGGTCGATGGCATGGGCGATAAGGAAGCCATCAAGAGCCGCGTGGCCCAGATCCGCAAGCAGATTGAGGAGACCACCAGCGACTTCGACAAGGAGAAGCTCCAGGAGCGCCTCGCAAAGCTGGCTGGCGGCGTAGCCGTCATCGAGATTGGTGCTGCAACGGAAGTCGAGATGAAGGACAAGAAGTATCGCATCGAGGATGCCCTCAATGCTACTCGCGCAGCTGTTGAGGAAGGCATCGTCGCCGGCGGCGGCACCACCTTCGTCGACATCCTTCCGGCTCTGGACAAGATCCAGTCCGAGGGCGATGAGAAGGTGGGCGTGGAGATTGTCCGCCGCGCCGTCGAGGCTCCTGTTCGCCAGATTGCCGATAACGCAGGCCTCGAGGGCTCCGTCGTCGTCGAGAATGTCAAGAAGGCCGGCACAGGCATCGGCTTCAATGCTCTGACGAACGAGTACGTGGACATGATCAAGGTCGGCATCGTCGATCCTGCTAAGGTCACCCGCTCCGCCCTCCAGAACGCCGCCTCCATCGCCTCCATGGTTCTCACCACGGAGACGTTGGTCGCCGACAAGCCCGAAAAGGAGGCCCCGGCAGCAGCCGCCGCCCCCGGCATGGGCGGCATGCCCGGCATGATGTAATTCCTGCCAATTAAAATAGCATGAAGCAAAAAGCCTCCCCTTTGGGGTGATATGATTCCCTTAAAGCAGACACGGTAAATAACCAAACTGCTTTAGGGGGA
>CAMCBT010000081.1 GCA_945873115.1 uncultured Mitsuokella sp. | reverse complement strand
AGCTCCGGATGGGAGATGGCAAAGGAGGTCAGATAGTGCTCCCGGAGCACCGGCTCCCGGCGGGGAAGGATTCCCTTGTCAAAGGGCATGATGCCGATGGAGTGATCTCCCGTCACGACAAAGAGGCTGTCGGGATATGCCTCCCGCATTTCCTCGATGAAGCGGCAAAGGGCCTGGTCTGCATACCACTGGGAGGCAAGCGTCCGCCAGCTGGAGGGGGAACTGCGGAAGGTGTCCGCCCACTTGGGCATGACCCTGTCGATATCAAAGCCCAGCTTCTCATAGGGCAGGGAAAAAGGACCATGGTTCGACGTGGTGTAGATGAAGTGGAAGGAATACTTCTCCTCCTCCCCCCGCAGGCGCTTCGCCAGCTCCTGGAGAAAAATATGGTCATAGATGCCAAGCCAGGTGCTCGGCGACCCCGACGGGCAAAAGGAAGGACCGCCCATCGCGCTATCGAAGCCCTGCCCCGGGATGAAGTGCTGTATGCTGCCGTGGTTCAGGGCGCCGCCGTACCAGAAGGAGGTCTTGTACCCCAGGGCCTTCAGCTGGAGGGGCAGAGAGGTGAGTGGAGCCTGGTGCCAGAAGATCTCCATCTCATTGACGGCCATCTCCCCGTCGAAGATGCCGGAGGTGACCCCCACCAGGGAGGGCCGGGAGTTCAGCCCCGCCGGAAAGAAATTATCGATAGCGACGGTCCCTGGCAGGCTCCGGAAAGCCTTCGAGGCCGCCATGAGGCCGAGATCTGCGTAGATGGGGTCAAAGGGAGACTGGGCATGACCCTCCCCGAAGAGAAAGAAGATGCGCCGTGGCTTCTCAAGCCGCGCCCCCTTCGCCACCCGACGGAAGGCCTCCAGTGGCTGCCGGCCAGGCGTCAGGTATTCCGGCGCAACCAGCGGCGCCAGGATGGGCCTTGCCTCCTCGTCCGTGTGCTTCAGCGCCTCGGAGAAGGGAGCCTTGTACACCAGCTTCAGAGCCACCAGGTCGTCCACTGTGGCCTTTGCCAGAAACACATCGTCCTTGACGATAGTCGGGATGTCATCCCACTCCGGCTTATGCCGGTGAAGGAAGGTGCCGCCGTAGCGGATCCAGTAAAAGAGTGCGACGGCCGCGAGCAGTACCACCACATTTGCCCCGTAACGGAGAGCCGTGCCCTCGATGGCAGGGAAGGACAGCACCGGCGTCGATAGGACCGCCCCAGCCACCCCGTACATCAGGAGAGCAAAGGGGATATAGCCCAGGAGGATCCACCCGCCATGGTCCTGGTGAAAAAAGATATCCAGAAGATTCTTCTTGTCCGCGTGCCGCCCCAGGCGCACCATGTGGTTGAAGATATCATGGAAATGGCTGTAAAACATGCACTTTCCCACGAAGGCCGTGTAGACGACGCAGAGATATGCCGTCACAAGGACGCTGCGCACCTGATCCCCCGCCAGAAAATACCCCGGAAGGAAGGCACCGGGCAGCGACACGAGGAGGAAGAGGACGAGAAACACATAGGCATGGATATCCATCCCCCACCAAAAGGCATAGCGAAAGCACTCCATCCACTTGCGCCACTCCCCCATCGGCGTCTTCTTCCCTCGGAAAAGCAGGATAAAGAGAAGACGAAATACAGCACAAAGAGCAGGAACGAGAAGAAAGGCCTTCAGATCCTGCTGCATACCCTCAAATAGCATACACTTCCCCTTTTCACTCTATATCATGCGGCATGACGCATAAAATGCCGAGCCTATCGCAGCACCCTTTTCATATGCACCGCAATCTGCGCATCCACGTCGTCCTGGAACTCGAAGCGGCGGCGGTAGACGGCACGCTTGCGCGTGGGGACCTCCTCCATGGTCTTTCTTGGCTCCACGAGGGGCAGCTCGTAGAAGCAGTCGTCCTCCGTCATATGGCCCCCCGCCTCCTCCCAGAAGGCACCGAAGTCCGTCTTGAGCTTCCTGTCCCGGCGCACGTGGTTGTTGGCGTAGTAGCCCCTGTTGCTGACGGCGTAGATGTGCTGGACACCGATGGCCCGGGCCACCGCCTGCACCATGTAGAGGATGAGGTTCTTCGTCCGGTAGCGGTGGGAGCGCTTTGTCGTCTCCTTCACCAGCTCCTTTGCATTCTCTGTATTTGGCCCCTGCATGGCGCCGATGTAGAGAGCCGTCTCTCCCTGCCTGTCCCTCCCAAGCCAGAACATGATCTGATAGAGCTCCCGGCCATCCAGGTACAGGACGACGGAGGAGAGGCCCTCCTTGCGCTGCCCGGGGCCAAAGGTGATCTCCGCATGCCAGTCCTTCCAGGCCTCCTGTGGCTCCCAGATGGTATGGTGAGCATCATAGACGCAAAAGCGCACGAACTCCTCCGACCGGAAGCGTTCCTCCATCAGCCGGATATGCTCCTCTATGAGCTTCTTTCGTGTGGCAAAGGTGGAGCCCGCATAGAAAAAGGCTCTTGTCACCTGCTCGAGGAGAAAAGGATTCCGTCCCAAAATCTCCCGTCGGGCCTCCGTCTGCTGGAAGAAACGATAGAGCTCCCCCATGCCCCCCGCGTGGCAGATACAGCGCCCCCAGTAGGTCAATAGCCGGTGGCACTCCCGCCAGTTCTTCGTATCGTACATCTTCCGCCCGAGGGCGAGGATTTCCCCGATCATGCTTTCTCCCCCACATGCTTATTTTCTCTGCCCAGATAGTAGAGCTTCACATACTTTGCCATGGTGTAGAAATAGTGGAACGCCGCCAGCACGAAGCCGATGCGCCCGTCAAGGAACCCGCCTCGGAGGACATACATGCGGAAGCTCGCCCAGAAGGGGTGCAGCACGAAGTCCATAAGGCTGGCCCGTCGCCCCGCCTCGTGCATCTTCTCCGCCGCCAGCGTCGTGTAGAGGTTCAGCTTCGAAAAGTAATGGTCCCAGTCCCGATAGGGATAGTGGATCATATAGGCCTCCCGAGGGAGGCGCACCTCCTCATAGGGGTGGCAGATGGCCGGATGGACGAGCCCCTTGACGCTCGTGCCCTCCGCGGGGAAAAGGCGCACCACATAGTCCGGGAACCAGCCCCCATGACGCAAGGGCTGTCCCCAGAAGTAGTTGAGCCTGGAATTCCTGTAGGCATAGCGGCGATCGTCGGCGCGGACGATTTCCTGCACCCGCTGCGCGAGGGCCTCCGACACCCGCTCATCCGCATCGAGGAAGAGCACCCAATCCCCCTTCGCCTCGCCGATGGCAAAGGTCTGCTGGGCGCCCCAGTCTCCGGCAAGGGCATGCTTCACCACCCTGGCCCCGAGGCTCCGGCTGAGCTTCGCCGTATCATCCGTGCTGAAGTCGTCGATTACGACCACCTCATCGGCAAAGGCCACGCTCTCTATGGCCGCTCCGATATTCTTTTCCTCGTTCTTCGCTAAAATCAGTACCGACAGGCTTGCCATAACTCCTCATTTCTTATCCCTGTGAAAATCCCGAAAGCGTGGGCGCGACTATGGCCGCCCTTTCGAAGGCCGATGCCCTCACTCCGAAAGAATCCCTGCGATGCGCCAGGCAAAGGCCTGTGGGCTGTACGCCTCCGCCGCCCGCCGAAGCGATTCCGCATAGGTCTCCCGCTTCACATCATACGTATTGATGAAGGTCTCGAGGCAGTCCTTCAGCGCCCCCATATCGCCGCTTGCAAAGAGCCGCCCGATCTCATAGGCCGCAAATACCTCGGGATTCATGTCGTCGCTGGCGATGACCGGCTTCTGGAAGCCGATGGCCGTGAAGAGCATGCCGCCCCAATGGTAGCGGTACCGGGGTGCAGAGTACGGCAGAAGCAGCGCATCCACTCCTGCGATGGCCTCCTGCCACTCGGCTCCGATGAGCCCCTTGTGGAGGAAGGTGATGCCAGCCGTGCCCTGGTACTTCGCGATAATCCGCTCGAAGTCCTCCGCATCCTCCGGGTGCATGGTGGAGCCCTGCACCAAAAGCCGCACGGGGCGGGAATACTCTCCCGCCACATAGACCTGCAGGAAGTCCTCCAGCCGCTTTTCCCGGCGATACTGACCGAAGAAGCCGATGGTCAGCACGTCATTTTCCGTCCCGTCCGCCGGCTCCCAGTCAATATCCCGGGGCACGAACGTGGGCGGCGGAATGAGCCGGGTGGCAGCCCTCCGCTCGCCGAAGATGGAGTCCGAAAGGGTCAGCACCGTCGGCCGGATTTGCGGGAAGAGCGCGAGGCGATCCGCCGCCTTCAAAAAGCGCGGCGCCTCCTTCGGATTGATGCCGTGAAGGATAAAGAGCACAGGTATCGGCGAGCGGCGGAGGGCACTGTGAGAAAGGGCCCGAAGATACCGATAGGTGGACGTAGGCACGATAAGCCCGTCGAACTCCCCCGCCCGAGCTGCCTCGTAGAGGGCACGAAACCACCCCATGCGCCGCTTTTCCCGCTGCACCGTCCGATAGAGCTTCCGAAGCCCCGTGACGCCCGAGTAGGACACTACTTCGCCCGGCAGGCGGCGCACCTCCACCCCATAGTCCATGGCAAAGCGAAAGTCCTCCGGCACATAGAATACAACCTCATGGCCAAGGGCACGAAGCTCCTCCACAAGAATCCTGTCAAAATCCACCTCATGGCCGCCGGGGGTCATGATGTTCTCAAAAATCGCAATCCACATACATTCCTCCGTGCCCCTGCGCTTTCTCCTGCGAAAAGGGCATCCTCTCACCCCTTTCGGGCATCTTGTCCCGCAAGGGCAAGCAAGCTGCGCAGGCTCTCCAGGAGAGAGCGGCCCTCTGCGCTTGCGTGTCCATGCTTTCGTATTTTCTCCCGCTTCTCGGGATGCGCCAGATAATAGCGGATTTTCTCCAACAGCTGCTCCGACGAGCGGTATACATCGAAATCCTCTCCCGGTGCAAAGCAATCGTAGCTCTCCCGCTCGTCCACCAGCAGAAACGCCCCCGCCCCGAGGATTTCATAGGAACGCGGATTCAGCCCGGTGCTGCCGTTGCCATGGATATTGAGGCAGATTTTCGACCGGGCATAGAGGGCGGCGATTTCCACCGGAGAGAAGGTACCGTTTTCCACAAGGCCGGACATTGCCCTGTGGCGCAGGGAAAATACGAGACGCTTCCAGAGATTTCCCGCCGGATAAAAGGGCCCGCAGAACCGCAGTCTCCAGCCCTCTGCCCGCCCCGCCCGCGCTATCGCCTCCAAAAGGGGCAGACGGCTCCGATAGGGTGTCCCCACGAAGAGCACATCAATGTCCCGCTCCCCGGCCTCAGCCGCCCCATAATCTACGCCATAGCCCAGGGGCAGGAAGCCGGCGGGTATCCCGAGCCCCGATAGCCAGGAAGCATCCCGCTCCTCATAGGAGAATACCCGGTCATACTGACGAAAGGTAGGGAGTAGCTCCTCCCGCCCATATACGGGATCCACGAGCCAGAGGAAAAGCTTCGCACCCTGCCGCTGCAGAAGCTCATGATAGCGACGAAGCTCCTCCTGATGGAGCATCTGATCCACCGTGTTGAAAAAGAGCACGACATCCGGCCGCTCTGCCTCCGTCCGTCGGAAGATCTCCCCCCGAAGCCTCCTCCAGTAGCTTGCCTCCCCATTCCAGAGGCCAAGCCTATGAAGCTGCCGGGCAAAAAAGGAGGCTCCTTTCCCATAGGCTGGCGTATAGAAAAACGATGCCTCCGCCCCCAAGCGCTCCAGCTCCCGACCAAAGGGGAAAATCTCCGCATGGCGCGGTGCCGTGCAAATGAGAACCCTCATACAGCCTCCTTTCACCAGCATGTCACCTAGCTAGCACTCTTCCCAGGCAAAAGCCTTCTTGCGATATGATGCAGAAATGGGCGCAACACAAAGCGAACAAGATACCGTCGTTTTTCCACAGGGGAAGCATATGGGTTTTTCAAGAGCCCCTCAGAGTGCATCGCAAGATAAGCATGTAACTTTCTCCCACAATCTTGCGCCACTTTATCCGATCTTTTGATGATTCCAAAATAAAATTGATAGGCTGCCCGCTCCACCCGATGATAAAACTCGTCTTCCTTGTCTCGCATATAGTCCATGCGAAACGTCTGAAGCTCTGTCAAGCTCACAAGGCTCCTGTCATCCAGTGTATGCGTAATGCTTTCAGGATTCTGCCTGTAAAAATAGAGCCTGTCCGGTATACTCCTGACATGCTCCGCATGGTAAGTCAGTTGGAACAGCGTGAAAAGATCCTCATGAATCCGCCCAATAGGGA
>CAMCBT010000080.1 GCA_945873115.1 uncultured Mitsuokella sp. | reverse complement strand
GGGAAACGCAATCCTACCCGCTCTATCAACGCTTTTGCATAGAGCCTGAAGGGCACACCTCCTGCAAAAAGCTCCGACGGGTGGTTCCGTAAAAGGATTTTCCCCGAGGCAGCTTCCTCTTCCAAGTGTACAAGTGCCCCCCCGTACGCGACACATCCGGAATCTGAAACACTCTCATATTGCCCAATGCACATTTCCGCATGATTTTCCTCGCACTCCTGCACCATACGGGATAGGAATGTCTCAGCAAGCCAGTCATCACTGTCTACAAAGGAAATATACTTCCCCTTTGCCACATCCAAGCCAGCGTTTCGTGCGGCACTCAAGCCCCCATTTTCCTGATGGATGACCCGTACCCGCGCATCTTTATCAGCCAAAGCATCACAGATTTTCCCGCAGTTATCAGGAGATCCATCATCAACGAGAATAATTTCGAGATTTGAATACGTTTGAGACACAATGGAGGAGATACATTGATCCAGATACTTCTCGACACGATATACGGGTACAATGACGGATACCAGTGGAAGACTTTTCATCGCGATTCCTCCAGCTGCCTGCACATTTCCTCGAAAACAGTGTCCTCTGTCACCTGCATGATGCAGTGGGGTTCTTTATGACAGCAGCCCGCCTCGCAGCCCGGCAGTGCGTGCTCCGGCTGCAGTGGTGCGATGCGTCGCCCCCAAGGATAGAGACGTGCGGCAAAGTTTTCTGTCCTGCTTTTGATGTCCCGCCCCATCTTATAGATGGCAACCCCTCTGAGACCGCAGGCAGCGGCCATGTGCGTAGGGCCCGTGTCGCCACCGAGGTAAAAGTCACACCTTCCCAGGAGTGCAATGAGCTCCCGCACTGTCGTCCGATTCACGAAATTACCGGCCGGGACGCTTCGCAGGAAGGTCTTGGCGCAGGCCTCTGCCGTGTCACCTGCTCCAATGAGAAGACAGGTCACGCCGTAGCGCTCCCGCAGTCTTTTGCAGACGCCGATATACCGCTCCACCGGCCAATCCTTTGATCGGATGCTCGTACTCATATTGACGGCAATGTAGCGGGTATCTCCCTTCGGGAGCTCTTGGAAGAGTTCTTCTGCCCGGGCCTCGTCCTCGTCCGTAATCCAGAGAGGCACCTCCTGATTTGACGCGTCGCCCCCCAGGTCACTCAGGATGGCGAGGTTCGCCTCCACCTCGTGAATGGGCCCGGGGTCCTGGAGCACCTTGGTAAAGCAGGCATCGTAGCCGCCCATGTACTCGTGATGAAGCCTCTCGTTGAGCGTTTCCGTATAGGTGACGCGCTCCGCAGCGCCCGAAAACAGTGCGAGCTGTGCATCGATCAGGGCAGGCATACTGGTGGAGGGGGCAATGGCAAGGGTGATGCCCTCCTGATGCAGGTGCTCCTTTGCAAAGGCATAGGAGCGCTTCAGATTCGTCTTGAAGTAGCTTTTCTCCGCCCGGTGCTCGTAGACGAGGAGCTTGTCGATGCAGGGGGAGGCCTCCAGCATATTATAGTTCAGCTTGTCGCATACCACCACGAGCCTGCGCTCGGGAAAGGTTTCTTCGAGGCCCCGGATAAGGGGAAGCTCCGTCACCGTATCGCCGAGGGGGTGGCGGCAGATCAGGAGAATGGCATCGCCTGGCTCCTTTGGTATATTTTTTGCCTTTTGCCGCGCAAATGCAAGATACATATATTCCAGATAGCGATTCATTCGCCTCTCCCTTCCGTCGCTGTCAGCATCTCTGTGCAGGCATCAAAGGCCAGCTCCACGGAAATCGCCTCCATGCAGCGAGGAAACGTGCAGCTGGTGCCTCGGTAGCCGTCACAGGGGCTGCAGGGCAGATCCGCCCGGACATTTACCGCGTCCCTCCGAGGCCGCCACCTCTCCGGGTCGCTGAAGCCCTGCAATATGACGCAGGGGGTGCCGGTGGCGGCGGCGAGATGGATGGGCATGCTGTCGCCATTGACGAGGAGCCTTGCACCCTTGATGAGCGCCCCCACCTCCCGAAGCGTCAGATCTCCCCATAGGTCGCAAATACCCTCTCCGGAAAGAGCGGGATGCTCTCCCGTCCCGAAAACCACCGTCTTGATGCCATACGTCTCGTAAAGGCGCTGATAGAGCGCCTCCCACCGCTCCATTGGCCAGTTCTTCAGGAAAAAGGCCGTCACAGGCGAGGAGACGAAATAGGCCTCTCCCTCCCGCAGACCGGCATCGTGAAGCTTTTCCATAAGCGTCCCCCGAGCTTCTTCGATAGCAGGGGTCACATAAAGCGTGGAAAGTGCCTCACGCGGGATGGTGAGCCCCAGCGACTCCTCCAGCATCTCCCCGAAGACGTAGGGTTCGTAGGTGGAGTCCATGGACTCCCGCCACGGAAGCGGATGGGTCAGCCAAAAGCCCCGCTTGTGGCGAAGCCCCATGCGGACAGGCACCCGGGCGAGGGCCGCCGCAAGAGCCGGGCGGTAGGAAAGGTCGAAGAAAAGGGCCATGTCTTTCCCGCGAAATTTCCGCCAGAGGGGGAGAAAGCCCTGCTTCTTCTTGTCATAGGAAAAGACCTCATCCACAAAGGGAAGCCCCTCCACGAGATCCTCCGCATTTGGGAACACCATGAGTGTGAGGTGGCAGGGGGCATAGTGCTCCTTGATCCATTTCAGGACAGGCGTGACGAGAAGCACGTCGCCGATGCCTCCCTGCTTTACGACCATGATGTTCATCTCAGAATCCTTTCTCAAAGCGATGCGATGGCCTTCAAGATATGGGGATGCCCCGATAAGGCAAGGAACGCCCTGCATTTCATGCGGTCGCGCCACTTTCCCTTCCCCTCAGAGAAGCTGCGAAGGCGCTCCCGCCGCTTGACGATGGTCTCCTGCGCTTCCTGCAAAAAGCCGTGGCGAAGCGTCCGGAGGATGAAGCGATAGTGAAGGTATGCCTGCACGCAGGAAAGAGCCTCCACGGCCTCCGGACGGTGCGCCTCCACGAAGGGGCGCACCAGATCGTAGATATCCGCCTGCCAGGTCCAGTCCTTGGGGTCCCAGGCACGGGCATCCGTCGCGCTCCCATCCCGGCGCATGTAGTGGCTCACCACCTCGTCAAGTGAAGTGGCCCGCGCCACACAAAGGAGCTCTATAAAAAAGCAGGTGTCCTCCGAAATGGGGACGCCCAGGGGAAAGCAAAGCCCCTCCCGCCGGACGACCTCCGCCCGGACGAGCATCGCGCTGATGTGAAAGGGAAGACGCAGCTCCACACCGCGGTGGATGAAGTCCTCCACGTAGCCTTCTGTCGCACCATCCCCAATGCGGGCACGCCTGCCATCGGAAAAGACCTCCTCCGTCCTGCCATAGACGAAGTCCGCTCCCGTCTCCTCCTGCCATGCCATAAGGCGGGAGAGCGTGTCTTTCTCCCAGAGGTCGTCCCCGTCAAGAAAGCTGATGAAGTCCCCCTTCGCCGCCGCAAGTCCCGCATTCCGCGCCGCAGAGACTCCGCCATTTTCCTGCTGGAGAAGCCGGATGCGCCCATCCTTTTGCGCGAGCTTTTGTACCACAGAGGCGGTATCGTCCGTGGAGCCGTCGTCAATGACGATGAGCTCCAGCTCCCTATAGTCCTGATCCAGCACCGACTGAATGGAGCCCCCGATCACCGCCCCCACATTATAGGCCGGCATAATCACAGAAACCATATACCGTATACTCCATTCTTCTATAAAAATCTTTCCACTGCTTCGATGGCTTCCTTTGGCGTGACGTGATACAGGCAGTTCGGCCTTGGGTTCGAGGGGCATTCCTCTGCCCGGTAGGTGCAGGGGCAGCAGGGCTCCTTTGAGGAGAGTGCGATGGCGTGGTCATTGATGGGCTTCCAGCGGGCCACAGGGGTGCAGCCGTAGAGGACGACCATGGGGATGCCCGTCGTCGCCGCGATGTGGGTCGCCCCGGTGTCCACCGTGAGGAAGAGGTCACTTCGCTTGAGAATCGCGGGCAGGTCCCGAAGATGCGTCTCGCCGCAGAAGTTTTCCACGCGAACGTCCCCTCCCATCGCCTCCATGACCTCGTCGGCGTAGTCTTTATCCCCCGGCGCGCCGATGATGTAGAAGGCTGCCTTGTATTTCTTCGCGAGACTCTGCACCGTCTCGGCGAAGTATTCCTTTGGCCAGGTCTTCAATGGAAAGGTGCCCTTGACGCAGAGGCCGATGATTTTCTCCGCCTCCGGGAGCCGCGCGAGGAGCTCCTCCGCCTTTCGTTCGTTCGCGGGAAGCGGCGCGGGAAATACGGGTACGGCGTGATCCTCGCGACCCGTGAGGCCTCGGACGATTTCCTGGTACGTCTCCGCCTGGAGGGTCGCATCCAGGTCGTGTGTGATGGGGATGGTCTTCGTGTAGAGCCAGGTCACCCGGCTCTTCTTCGGGGAGAAGACCCGGCTGGGGCCCACCCGCTCGGGGATGCGGGCGAGGAAGGCCAGAAGCGCCGGACGGAGCTTCCGATCAAAGGAAAGGGAGAGGTCAAAATGGCGGGCGCGAAGCTCCCGCACCATAGAGCGCATAGCGGAAAGGGTACCCTCCCCATGCTTGTAGTCGAAGAGAAGGACCTCGTCGATGAGGGGATTATCCTCCACCGCCTCCCGCACCAAAGGCTTCACAAGCATGGTGATACGGGCCTCGGGATAGGCGCGGCGCAGGAGCACAAGGGCGCTCGTCGTCAGCACCACGTCACCCAGGTTTACAAGTGCATTGACAAGAATGTTTCGATACGTTTTCATAGGACTGCGCCCCTCCTTTCTCTTTCATTATATTATGATTGTGCGCAATACCCGGGATGGAATTTTTGTCTTGTCAGGCTTTTTCCTGCGCTTTCTTTTCTTGCAGGCCGCGCTTCACACACGTAAGCAGGCTTCCGCCCCGGTAGGGGATGCCGGTGAGGCCGGCGGCCTTAGCGCAGGCCATGTCCTTTTCGCTGTCTCCCACGAGGTAGGAGGCGCTGCGGTCGATATTGAAATCCCGGCAGGCGGCGTCCACCATGCCTGTCTTCGGCTTGCGGCAGTCGCAGTCCTTGTCGTAGAGGGCGACGGCCGCGCCCTTCAGGTGGGGGCAGTAGTAGAGCCCGTCGAGGCGCGTGCCGATTTTCTCCAGCTCTCCGTTCATCCAGTCGTAGACGCGGCGCACGTCCTCCTCCGGGTAGTAGCCCCGCGCCACGCCGCTTTGGTTCGTGACGAGGATGGCGAGGTAGCCCTGCTCCCGCGCGTAGCGGATGGCCTCCCGGGCCTCCGGCATCCACTCGAAGTCCTCGGGGCGGTGGAGATAGTGGATATCCCGGTTCAGCGTCCCGTCCCGGTCGAAGAAGACGGCCCTTGCCCGGAGCCTTTGGTCCTCACTTCCCATAGGTGAAGTATCCGCCGGCATTCAGGAAGTCCACGTATTCCTTCACGGCCTCCTCCAGGGGGGTGAAGCCTCCGTCGTATCCGGCGGCGAGGAGATTCGTGTCGTCCGCCTCGGTGAAGCTCTGGTACTTGCCCACGAGAATCTCCGGGAAGTCCCGGTAGGCGATTTCACCCTTGCCCAGGGCCTTGATGACGGCTTTTGCCGCCTCATTGTAGCTATGGGCGTGGCCGGTGCCGCAGTTGTAGATGCCGGACTTTGCGCGGCTCTCCCAGAACCAGAGGTTGACCTTGCAGACATCCTTCACATAGACGAAGTCCCGGCGCTGCTCGCCGTCGCCGTAGCCGGCCGTGCCCTTGAAGAGGCGGGCCTTGCCGGTCTCGTTTATCTGGTTGTAGAGCTGGTAGAAGATGGAGGCCATCTTTCCCTTGTGCTGCTCCTGGGGGCCGTAGACGTTGAAGTACTTGAGGCCGACGATCTGGCTGTGGGCCTCGGGAGCCACCTGGCGCACGTAGCGATCAAAGGCGAGCTTCGAGAAGGCGTAGGGGTTCAGCGCATCCTCGCCGACACCCTCCTTGAAGCCCTCCTTGCCGGCGCCGTAGGTGGAGGCGGAGCTGGCGTAGAGGAAGGGGATGCGATGCTGGATGCAGAAGTGTAGAAGCGTCTTGGAGTACTCGTAGTTCGTCCGCATCATGAAATTCACATCGTACTCCATGGTGTCGGAGCAAGCCCCCTCGTGGAAGACGGCATCGATGTCCGTGCCGTCGAAGTCGTCCTCCTCGATGGAGGTGCGGAAGTCGTCCTTGTGCAAGTAGTCGATGAAGGAGAGGCCCCGGAGGTTCTTGTAGTTCATGCCGTCCTTCAGGTCGTCCACGATGAGGATGTCCTTGCGCCCCTTCTCATTGAGCATATGGACGAGATTGCTGCCGATAAAGCCTGCTCCACCTGTTACGATAATCATAAGTAT
>CAMCBT010000079.1 GCA_945873115.1 uncultured Mitsuokella sp. | reverse complement strand
AGGGGGCAAACCGGATGACCCACTGGACAATCTTCGTGATTGTCTTGGCAAAGTCTGCCAGCATGACCTTCGTGGTGTCACCGGCGGAGTGGAGGGCAATGCCCGCCAGCACGCTCCAGGTCAGGATGCCGATGTAGTTGGCATTTGCGAGGGCATGGATGGGATTGTCCACGATGGAGAGCAGGAGATTCTGCAGGACGGCCACGATGCCCGAGGGCGGCGCGATATCCGACTCTGCCGCCTGGAGCGTCAGCTCCGAGGGGAAGGCAAAGGCAAAGCCGACTGCCACGATGGATGCAAAGAAGGTGGCGAAGACGTACATGCGCACGATGGGCTTCATGGCCGCGCTGGCATCCGAGTTTTTCTGGGCCATGGCGTTCATGACGAGGATGAAGACGAGGATGGGCGCCACGCCCTTCAGAGCCAAGACGAATAGCTTGCCGAGCACTGCCACCGCCGGGATGGCCTGGGGAGCCGCCAATGCGATGAGGATGCCCAGGACGAGGCCCACGATGATGAGCTTGATGAGGGCCGTTTCCCGGTACTTTCTTCCAATGGAGCGAAACATAGAATGCCTCCTAAAGCATAGTTCCTTATACAGATACAAATGTAAGTATATACCATACAACGAAAACGTGCAAGAAAAAAGAAGGCAAAATTCGCCTTCTTTTTTGATATATCGATATAGGCTGCTGCTTGGAGAACCCCCGAAAAATCCGTCTCACTCTTCCTTTGCCAGCTCGATAAGGTAGCGGCCCACCGCGTCCTTCCACCGGGGCAGGCGAGGGAAGCCGCCCCGGTCGAGGGAGGACTTGTTGAGGCGCGAGTTTCTGGGGCGCCTTGCCTTCGTGGGGAACTCCGAGGAGAGCACCGGGATGACTCTCGTGCTGCGGCCTGCCTGGCGGAAGACCTCCTTTGCGAGCTCCGCCCAGGAGCAAAAGCCCTCGTTCGTCGCATGATAGGTGCCGTAGCGGTCCGTCTCGATCATGTGGGCGAGAAGCACCGCCACATCCCGCGCGTAGGTAGGAGAGCCCACCTGGTCATCCACCACCCGAACCTCCTCATGGGTCTCGGAGAGCTTCATCATGGTGCGGATGAAGTTCTTCCCCCCGGGTCCGAAGACCCAGGAGATGCGCACGATGAAATGCTCCGGCACGTACTCCCGCACCGCCAGCTCCCCCAGGAGCTTCGTCTTGCCGTACACGTTGAGGGGCCCCGTCTCCGAGCCCACCTCGAAGGAAGCCGTCCCCGTTCCCGGGAAGACGTAGTCCGTGCTGAGGTATACGAGCTTGGCATGAAGCTCCGCGCAGATTTTCGCAATCTCCGCCGTGGCATCTGCATTGACCCTACGGCAGAGCTCCGGCTCGTCCTCCGCCTTGTCCACCGCCGTATAGGCGGCACTGTGGATGACCACGTCCGGCTGATAGTCCAGGAGGGCACGCCTTAGGGTCTCCGTGTCCGTGAGGGAAAAGTCCTTGCCCGAAACGCCCTTGGCCTCCATGCCGCGGCTCTTGAGCTCCCGAATGCAGCTGGAGCCCACCTGCCCCGTTGCGCCTGTGACAAATACTTTCATAGCTCTCTCCTGTTTCTATCTATACATCCTTGCTTTCGTCCGGAGCTTCCTCCCCAGCCTCCGCCAAGGGAATCCGAAGCGTGATGGTGGTGCCCTCCCCCAGTCGGCTCGTGAGGCTGAGGTCGATATCGTGCTGCTCGCAAATCCACTTTGCGATAGGAAGGCCAAGGCCCGTCCCGCCCGTTTCCTTCGTGCGGGACGAATCGACCCGATAGAAGCGATCAAATATCTTTTCCTGATCCTTATCCGCAATTCCGATGCCATTGTCCGCCACTGCGAGGACCATCACCTCGCCCTCCCGGCGGGAGGCCACCGTGACCCAGCCCCCCTTTGGGGTATACTTCATGGCGTTGTCCAGAAAGATGCGAAGCATCTGGCGCAGAAGGACCGGGTCGGCCACCACCGTTCCTTCGTCGTTTTCGAGGAGGCGCACCGTATGATTTTCCGCCACCACCTCCGTGCGGCGCAGGGTATCCTCCACCAAATCCGACAAATCCACCAGCTCCTTCTGAATTTTCTGGCGGTTCTGATCCGTCCGGGCGAGGAACAGCAATCGCTCGATGAGCTGCTGCATATTCTCCGCCTCCGTGCGGATGGAGGTGATGCCCTCCTGGAGAAGTTCCTTGTCCGTGCTGCCCCACCGAGCCAGCATGTCCGAGTAGCCCAGGATGACCGTCACCGGCGTCCGGAGCTCGTGGGAGGCATCGGAGACGAAGCGGCACTGCTGGCCGAATCCCTCCTCCAGCCGGTCCAGCATGTGGTTGAAGGTCTCGGAGAGCTCCGCCACCTCATCGTGGATCGGCGGCACGGCGATGCGTGCCCCAAGATTCTCCACCTCGATGGTGCGGGCCGTCTGGGTGATTTTCCGAATGGGGGCGAGCACCCGCCGGCTCAAGAAGTAGCCCGAGGCCAGCGCGATGAAGAAGAAGGCCCCCATCATCAGGAGAAGAACCCATCGAAGATGCTCGATGAAGTCCTTTTCCCCCGTGATGGTGCGGAAGAAGTGGACGTAGTAGGTCATGCCCTCCTGCTGGATGGGCATCACATCGTGGTAAAGGGTCAAGCGACCCAAATCCACCACCCGCATGGACTGGTCCCCCCAGAAGGGGGTCTTTGGAAGCTCGTGGCTCTCCATCTTCCCGATGCTGGGGAAGCGCTTGTCATTGTCGTAGACGAGATTGCCCTCCTCGTCCACCACCCGCACGATGACCCCGGGAAGCCCCGGAATCTCGTCGGAGAAGAGGGGCGCAAAATCCTCAGAATCCCCCTCCGCCATCGTCTCCAGGAGCCGCTCCCGGCTGATGCGAATCGCCATCTCCGCCTCATGGTAGAAGGAGACGTAGATGCCCACGGCAATCACCATGCTGGAAATCAGAAGCAGCAAGAGAAGGATCGCCGCATAGAGGGCGGTGATCTTCATGGAGATGCTGGGATATCGGACAAAGTGCGCCTTGTGCTTCAGAAGAATCCGCAGGCGGCGAAGGAGGTCACTCCTTGATGACATAGCCTACGCCTCGAACCGTGTAGATGAACTTTTCATCGAAGCGCTCATCAATCTTTGCCCGAAGGTAGCGGATATAGACATCCACCACATTCGTATCGCCGCTGTAGTCGTAGCCCCAGACCTGCTGAAGAATCTGATCCCGCGTCAGCACCCTGCGCTTGTTTCGGAGGAGATACTCCAGAAGAGAGAACTCCTTGCGGGTCAGGTGGATGCTCTCCTGGCCCACCATGACCTCGTAGCGGGCGGGATACATGATGAGGTTCCTGGCCTGGAGCTTCTCGTCGATGGGAATCCGATCCACCGTCATGTGCTTGCGCATGGCGTTCCTTATACGGGCGAGAAGCTCCTCCATGGCGAAGGGCTTCGTCATGTAGTCATCGGCACCGGCGTCCAGGCCCCGGACCTTGTCCTCGATCTCATCCTTTGCCGTCAGCATGATGATGGGGATATCGGAGACCTCTCGAACCCGCTTGCAAACGGCGAAGCCATCCATATCCGGCAGCATCACATCCAGCAGGACGATGTCATAGTTCTCCTGCATGAGCCGCTCCAAGGCCCGGACACCATTCATCTCGATTTCCGTCTCGAAGCCCTCATGCTCCAGCTCGATTTGAAGGAAACGAGCGATACGGTGCTCATCCTCCACAATAAAAACGCGAAGTGGATTTCCCATACGAACCTCCCAAAAATCTTTCATGCCTTTTGAATCCTATTCCAAGAAGGATTTCCTGGCCAACAGCCTTCCGCTCTCGTGCACCATCCCCTTGGGGGGCTAAGTCATCCGAGAACGGACGAAATCCTCCCGCAGGATTCTTGGGATTATTCTATAATAACATGATTAAAATATAATGACATCTTCAAAAATTAATCTATCCATAAAGAAAATGTTCCTTTCAGGGGACGCAAAGCCATCGAATTCAGACGGGAACAGCAGCTTCTTGAAATGCCTCCTGCTATTCCCTGCCAGACTTTCGAATCAGATCGATCAGGTGGGTGCTTGCCGTGGAAAGCGTCCCTCCCCGCAGCCAGGCGATGACCGTATGGGTGCTCATTTCCGGCTCAATGAGCTTCTTGTAGAGTAGATTCCCGTCCGTCAGAAGCGTCCGGGAGGAGATGGGCAGGAGCGCATATCCCACCCCCATCTTCGCCAGGAGGAGATCCTGCACGATGCCGTCGCTGACGCAGACGATATTCGGCGCGAAGCCCGCCTTCCGGCAGTTTTGGATGAAGAGGCTCTGCCAGCGAAGGGGCACGATCATAGGGGCGTCGGCAAGCTCAGAGAGGCGCACCTCCGACCTGGCCGCCCCCAGCTCCTGCTCCCGATTCATGATGACCACCAGAGGCTCATTGGGGAGCACGATGGACTCATACATCTTCCCATCCACCTGCGTGCGGGTGATGCCGATTTCGACGACCCGGTTGTCGAGGAGCTCCAATATGCGAGCCCCCTCCCCCTCCCAGATCTGATAGGTGACGCTGGGGTACTTCCGCCTAAAGTCGGTGATGAGATCCGGCAGGATCATGGCCCCGGATGTGGTGATGGTGCCCAGCCGTATGGTGCCGGCCACCCCCGTGCCGATATCCGTGATTTCCCGCACCGTGCCGTCCACCATCCCCAGGATATGCTCGATGCGCTGGTAGAGCACGCGGCCCGCCTCCGTGAGACGGATGCGCCGGCTTCCCCGCTCAAAGAGCTGGGCCCCGAGGGACTCCTCCAGCCGCTTCATCTGACGGGATAGGGCCGGCTGGGCGATGCCCAGCCGCTGGGCTGCGTGGCTGATGTTTCCCTCCTCCACAATGGCATAAAAGGCCCGCATATCCTTGATTTCCATAGCATCCTCCCCGCCCGGAAGCACCACCTGCACTCCTTCGGCGCAAAAATATATTCTATACCGTTTTGTTATTCTCCTTATATCTTTTCTTTCATTCGTCAAGAATGACGAAAATCCTTTGCGCCTCACTAGAAAATTTTCTCTTCCCACGCTATAATGGAAATACCGCGCCCAAAGGGGCTTTATCTTCTTGTGGCAAAGAAAGCAGGGATACGTTGAAATCTTCCACACTGGTGAAAGTCACCGCATTCTTTACGACCTTTACGGCCGTCGCCTGCTTTGCCGTGGGCGCCGTCTCTGTCACCACCATGAACAGTGGCCGCGTCATCCTGGGGGTACAGGCGGAGGGAACGAGCCTTGCGGGAAAGACGCCGGATAATGCCAAGCGGTTTTTCGACAGCGTGGCGATGAACCGTCTCTCCCGCCCGGTGGCCCAGCTCACCTACCAGGACAAGACCTGGACCATAAAGCCGGAGGACATCCACCTCACGGCAAAGACGAAGGAGGCGGCGGAGGCGGCCTACGCCATCGGCCGCTCCGGCACCCCGGTGGAAAACCTTCTGGAGCAGATGCGCTGCGCCATCTTCGGCAGGACGGTGGAGCTCACCGGTGCCTACGACAGCGCCCTCCTGGATGAGAAGCTCCAGAATATAAAGGAAAGCATAGATAGGGACCCGGTCAATGCCTCCATCACCCTGACAAAGAAGGGCACCCTCCAGAAGCAGAAGGCGGTCCAGGGCCTCGCCCTCGACACGGAGCCCGTAAAGACTGCCCTCGACGGGAAGCTCCGGAGCCTGAAGCTCACGGCCCAGGTGCCCCTGACCCCCTCTGTCACGGAGCCCTTCGTGAGTGATGCGGACATCGCCGCCATCGACTCGGTGCTGGGCACCTACACCACGAGCTTTTCCCCCGGGGCCCGGGGGGACAATATCATCCTGGCCGCCTCGAAGCTCCAGGGGGCCCTCATCCGCAGCCAGGCCACCCTCTCCTTTAATGACACGGTGGGGCGGCGCACCCGGGACGCGGGCTATCAGAACGCGGGTGTCATCATCGACGGGGAGCCCGCCATCGATGTGGGCGGCGGCGTCTGCCAGGTGAGCACCACCCTCTACAATGCCGTGCTGCTGGCGGGCCTCACCCCCACGGTGCGAAGCAACCACTCGCTGCCCTCCAGCTACGTGCCCGCCGGAAGGGATGCCACGGTGGCAGACGGCCTGCTGGACTTCGTCTTCCAAAATCCCCTACCCCATCCCGTCTACCTCGTGGCGACGGAGACGGGCTCGCGTCTCACCATCTCCGTCCTGGGCACCCGGGCGGATCTGGCCGGCAAGACCGTGGCCCTCGTGACAGAGGGATCCCGCAAGAAGCCCACCCTCTACCGCATCTGGTCTCAAAACGGTGAGGTCATCGATCGAGAATATATGCACACGGACAGCTATAGCTAAAAAGAGCAAAAAAGGTCCCCCATCCTTTGGATGGGGGACCTTGCTACGTCCGGCTGAATCAGATATGCTCGAAGTCCACCAGCTTGGCGTCCTTGATGCCGTCCACC
>CAMCBT010000078.1 GCA_945873115.1 uncultured Mitsuokella sp. | reverse complement strand
CCGCAGGTGCCGGTGGCGGCGCGGCAGTCCTCGTCCCTATTCGTGAGACCGAGCCTGTCCAGCATCTCCATATCCTCCTTGATGGTGGTGCCCGACGTGGTGAGCATGTTGCCTGTTATCGATGCGCTGGCACCTGCCCGGAGGGCTGTGGCACCGTTTTCCGGCAGGAGCTTCCGGCCCGCGGCCAGGCGGATATTTGCCGTGGGGTTGATGTAGCGGAAGATGGCGATGGTCCGGAGAATTTCCTCGGCAGGCAGGGACTCCCGGCCCTCCATTCCCGTGCCCGGGATGGCCATGAGGGAGTTGATGGGGATGGACTCGATGCCGAGCTCCGCCAGGGATATCGCCATGTCGAGGCGATCCTCCCAGGTCTCGCCCATGCCGATGATGCCGCCGGAACAGACGCAGAAGCCCTCCTCCTGGGCGATCTTTATGGTGCGGATGCGATCGTCGTATGTGTGGCTCGTGCAAATCTGGGGGAAGAACCGCCGGCTCGTCTCGATATTGTGGTGGTAGCTGGTGACGCCGGCGGCCCGCAGGCGACGGAAGGCCTGCCGATCCAGTATGCCGTGGGAGGCGCAGAGGTCGATGGAGAGGGTCTTCTTCATGGTCTCATACGTGTCGATGGCCTTGTCGAAGTCCTCGCCCACGAGGGCCCGGCCGCTGGTGACGATGGCAAAGCGGTTCGCCCCCGCCTCCTGGTTGGCCCGGGCATTTTCGATGATCTCCTCCTTGGGGAGGAAGGGGTACTCGTCGATGCCTGTCTTATGGCAGGCGGCCTGGGCGCAGTACTTGCAGTTCTCCCCGCAGCGGCCGCTCCTGCCATTGATGATGGTGCAGAAGTCCACATGGTTGCCGCAGAAATGCTCCTGGATGCGCCCTGCGCCCTCCTGCAGCTCCGGGAGGGGGGCGGTAAGGAAGAAGGAGAAGTCGTCCCCCCGCTTCAGGCGATAGCCCGCAATGATTTTCTCGGCAAGCTTCTTGACATTCGTTTCGCTCATGGTAGCCCTCGTTTCCTGTAGATAGAACACATCATGCCTATTATAGTGCAGCTTGGGAAAATCGTCAACGAATCAGAAAATAGCGGTTAACATCGATGTATATTGAAATATGGAAATCCATCGCTGCAGGGGCACGATATGGGACGCAGCAGGCGACAACCAGCTGCTTGGCACCACGCCTGCAGCCCGGGGCTCCTGGCTCAGTCCTCCTCGTAGCGCTGGGACAGGAGCTCCTCCACGGTTCTATCCGAGCGGTTTTTGATATAGCGGTGGAGAAAGATGTTCGGGATGGCGACGCCGACGGCGATGGCGATGATGATCATGACTGCCTCCACGCCGCTTCGCACGCCGATGAGGAGGGACTCTCCCGACAGATCGTGGATATTCAGCAAGGCAAAGAGCAGGCGGAATATGAGGACGCCCGGGATCATCGGGATGGCGGAGGGAAGAGTCAGCACGATATTCGGCGTGTGGAACCAATGGATGGCCCGGAGGGCGAGGAGCCCCACGAAGGCGGCGCCGAGGAGGGAGGCAAAGGCTTGGGAGCAGTCCAGTTCCAGGATGGCCACATTGCGGATGAGGACCGTGATGATGCCGCCGATGGCGACCGGCACGAGGAGGCGGGGCGGCACGTTGAACAGGATGGAAAAGCCGACGGCGGAGATGGCGGCGGCCACAGCCTGGGAGAAGTAGATGGTGTCTGGCCGGAGGCTCACGCCGGTGAAGTCCGGGATGCCCGCCAGGCGGATGGCGATGAAGATGCCGAGCGTCATGGAGGAGGCCACGAGGACCGTATGCATGGCGCGGGTCATGCCCCCCACGATGAAGTTGTTGAGGAAGTCGCTGACCGCATTCAGGAGTGGGATGCCCGGCACGAGGAACAGGGAACAGGCGATGAGGGGATACCAGTTCACCGTGCCCGTGAGGAACTGGGTCGCCCAGGCGGCGAGGGTCGCAGAGCAAGCGGTGAGGGTGATGGTCGCATAGATATTCAGACCGGAGCGCTGGAGTACGTGACGCACGAGAAAGCCGAAGGAAGCGGCCAGCAGCGTCAGGAAGAAGTCGAGCCAGCTGCCGCCGAAGAGCTTGCAAAAGCCGCCGCATGCCGCACCGGCCCCCAGCATGGCGAGGTAGAAGGGGTAGGCTCCGGGGCGCGTCGCGATGCGGTTGAGGTTCGCCTCGAACTCCTGCAGGGAGTAGTTTTCCCGGAGGGCGCGCCAGGTGAGCTTCGAGAGGGCCGAGATGGCCGTGAGATTGACCCCGTGGTGGATGGTCTTTCGGAACTCCGTGTAGGAGTGGGCCTTGTCGTTGACATTCAGCAGCAGCGTCGTGTACATGATGTGCTGGTGGAACTGTTCCTCCTCGATGCCCATGTGGGCGGCTGCCCGCTGGGTATCCCGCTGGATGCGGTCCGTGTCCGCTCCGTTCTCCATGAGGAGCTGTCCCATCTGCAGCAGGAGGTGGAGCTTCTGCTGGATGGAGTAAAAGGGCGAGGTCAGCGCAAGATCCAGGGGTGCCTCTTCGGAGATCGCAGCACCCGACGCCTGCGGCTCCGCCGTGCTTTTCCGAGGGCTGTCCGTATGTTTCTGGAATATGTCTTTCATGATTCCTCCTATCAAATGCCTTTTTGTTATAATATAACTTAATGTTATCATAAAATACAAAAATGGAAAAATTTTCAAAGACGTTGTTATATTAAGGTAGTTATGATAAAATATCTTATAACAAACTATGGAAGCG
Organism: uncultured Mitsuokella sp.; assembly: GCA_945873115.1. Lineage (GTDB taxonomy): Bacteria > Bacillota > Negativicutes > Selenomonadales > Selenomonadaceae > AWVT01. The sequence goes on along the minus strand of CAMCBT010000078.1, from coordinate 3,859 downwards.
TGGAAAAGGAGGAGATTTCTCATGAAAATCCAGAATGAGATGTCCCGGGCTTTTGATGCTGTCAGCGCCTTTCGCGCCTATGGTTCCAATCCTGCAACGAAGCATCAGACAGCACCCATCGCCTCGTCTGGTGCCGCACCCGCCGCTGCGGTAAGCCTCTCGAAAGAGGGGACGGCGAAGAAGGACGGGTACCAAGAGCAGATGCAGCGCCTTCAGGACAGGATGGCGGAGCTCAAGGCGAACGACAAGATGGATGCCAAGACGAAGGAATCCCTGATGGAGAACCTGCAGCTGCAGATGGACGAGCTCCAGAAGCAGCAGGCAAAGGCAGAGGATGGGAAGGAAAAGGATGATGACAAGTCCCTCCTGGGTGCCGTGAAGCATGCGCCGAAGAAGGAAGGAGATCCTGCAGGCGGCAAGGGCGCAAGTGGCACCGATGCCGATTCGATGGAAGCGATTATCTCCGCCGGGACGGGCATGGCGCAGCTTGCCGCGTCAGATTCTATCCGCACGCGGGCAGAGGCGGATGCTGACCTGCAGGCCGCCCAGCTCAACCATGAGGTAAACCATCCTGTCGAGGTTCTGCGCCTCAAGGATCAGGGCATCATCCAGAAGCGGCAGGCGGGCATCGATGCCCTGCGCAGCACGGGCGACAAGGCGGCAGCCCTGTCACAGGAGATCATGGAAAACGCGCAGGCGCAGCAGGGCGGCGCAGCATCCGTTGCCTCCACGCAGACGGCGCAGCCTTCCTCGAAGGAGGAGCCGCAGCCTTCGGCAAAGGAGGATGGGCAGAAGGTGACGGCTATCGCTAAGGAAGGTGCCGAGGGAGATGCCAAGGCTAGTGACGCTGCTGACAAGGAAAGCGGCGGCAGGAGCGGGAGATTCTGAAGTGCGCATCTGCCTGAAGCCTCGCGCGTGGAGACCGCTGCCATGAGAATGCCATAAGAAAGAGGGTTGCCGACGAGCGCAAGGCCGGCAACCCTCTTCTTTTTTTCTCTTTTTGCTTGCTTCTCCTTGGCAAACTTCTCCTTATTGGCCTTTTCTTTCTTGGCCTTCTTCTGCTGGTGCTTCGCGTAGAACCCCGACGACGGCGGGCGCAAGGGCGTCTGGACAAAGGCGTTCCGCTTCCGGCTGGAATAAGACGCATGACGATGTCATGGACTGAAAAACGCACACCCAAGTGGGTGTGCGTTTTTCAGTCCATGCGAAGCTGCTTGCGGGCTTGCTTTCGTTCGTAGAGCTGGACATCGGCTCGGCGGAAGACATCCTCGATGGTGTCCGTGGGGTCGTCGCAGAGGGTCCTGCCCACGGAGATTGTCACCTCGAAGGGGAGCTTGGCGAGATTCGCATTCTTTGCGATGCCGGCGTTCAGCGTCTCCTCCAGAGCGATGGGGTCGTCGGCCCGGCCCTGGTCCAGGATGATGACGAACTCATCGCCACCGTAGCGCCCTGCGAAGCCGTCGAACGTATCGGCCAAGGTCTTGATGGACTCCGCCACGAGTATCAGGGCATGGTCGCCTGCCACATGGCCGTGGGTGTCGTTTATCATCTTGAAGCGATTGACATCCATCATATAGAGGGTGAAGGGGCGGTGATGGGCACCCTGGACGCGGCTTTCCACATACTGGGTAATGCGGAACTTGTTATTGAGCGAGGTCATGGCATCCGTGGAGATGCGCTGGCCCTGCATGGAGATGAAGGTGAAGAACGCGCTGAGCGTGACGGTCGCCACCGTGAAGGGGAAGTCCCCGTTGATGATCTGGAGCACGCCGCCGATGATGGGGAAGAGGGCGTAGAGAAAGAGCCGGCGCGACAGATCCCTTTCCAGCACGGAGCCTCGGAGGTAGCCGAAGATGCAGATGCCCACGGCGAGGACATAGTAGATGTAGCAGCCAAAGACCTGCAGGGGGTAGTAGGGACCCCGATGGTAGATGCCGTCCATATCGATGGAGAAAATCCAGCCCGTCCACGGGCTGGCGAGATTCGAGAGGATGAGGAGCACGAGGAAGGCCGTCGGCAGGATAAAGGGGAGGCCTCGGGAGAAGAAGCGGCGGCTGCTCTTGTAGTCGCAGAAGATGAACCAGAGATAGACACAGGTGGGGGTGAGTAGGAGATCGCCTGCGCTGATGCCGGCGATGAGTTCCCGGCTGGAACTCATGAGGCCCCCCATGACGAGGTTGTAGACCATCTCAATGGCGGCGACGAACATCGAGAACAGCACGAGGAGCCGCAGCCTGAGGATCTCCGTCCGATCCCCTAGCTTGCCGGAAATCTGGGTCAGGATGACGATGAGAAGGATAGCGAGGAAGGCGCAGAACAGGGCGATCGACAGAAAAAACTGCTGCTGGTAATATGTAGCGTCCAAAAAATCACCTCAGCTTGCAGAGGGTGTTTCGCGACAAAATCTATTGTATTCATTATACTGAAATGAAAAAACTTCGTCAAGAACAAGGGCCAGTCCCGTTCCTCGCTTTCCATCCTCTGCAGGGGGAAAGGGGGATTTTTATAAATCAATACTATATAAGATATTATTTGTTATAAAATTAACTTACTTTCTATCAAAAAGTCCTTGACGCGCTGTCGGAATTGTATTACGATAATAACCAACAAGAGCAGTTATGAAAAAATAATAATTCCTGAAATCCCCCGGAATCAGGCTGCTCTGGAGTTTCCCTGTTGAGGAGGTTGGTATTTGATGTTGACGTATTATTATCTGCCCACGAGGAATGTATTCGGCGAGGGTGCCGTGAAGGAAGTCGGAAAGCTCATGAAGACGCTGGACGGCAAGGCGCCCCTCATCGTCACGGACGCCTTTCTGGCCAAATGCGGCATGGCGGAGGACCTGAAGAAAATCATGGAGGCGGAGGGGCTGAAGGTCGCCATCTTCGGCGGCGCAGAGCCGAACCCGACGGACAAGAATGTGGAGGCAGGTGTGGCTGCCTACAAGGCGGAGGGCTGCGACAGCATCGTCTCCCTGGGCGGCGGCTCCTCCCACGACTGCGCGAAGGCCATCGGCCTCATCGTGTCGAACGGCGGCAAAATCCACGACTACGAGGGCATCGACATCTCGAAGAATAAGATGGTCCCCCTCATGGCGGTCAACACGACGGCCGGCACCGCGTCTGAAATCACCCGGTTCTGCATCATCACGGATACCTCCCGGAAGGTCAAGATGGCCATCCTCGACTGGCGGGTCACACCCCAGATTGCCGTCAACGATCCGGTGCTCATGAAGGGGATGCCGCCCTCCCTCACCGCCGCCACCGGCATGGATGCCCTGACCCATGCCATCGAGGCCTATGTATCCACGGCGGCGAACCCCCTCACCGACGCGGCAGCCCTGAAGGCTATCGATCTCATCCAGAAGTATCTGCCGAAGGCCGTGGCAAATGGCGACTACATGATAGCCAGGGACAAGATGGCCTACGGCCAGTACCTAGCAGGCATCGCCTTCAACAATGCCTCCCTTGGCTATGTCCACGCCATGGCCCACCAGCTGGGCGGCTACTACAACCTGCCCCACGGCGTCTGCAACGCCATCCTGCTCCCCTATGTGGAGGAGTTCAACAACATCTCCAATCTCAACCGCTTTCGGGATATTGCCGAGGCCATGGGGGAGAAGATCGAGGGCCTCAGCACCAACGATGCGGCTGCAAAGGGCATCCTGGCCATCAAACGCCTCTCCCGGGAGGTGGGCATCCCCAGGAACCTCCGGGGGCTGGGCGTGAAGCCGGAGGACTTCGACATCATGGCGGAAAATGCCATGAAGGATGCCTGCGCCCTGACGAATCCGCGCAAGTACACGAAGGAGCAGGTGGTGGAAATCTATCGCCGCGCCTACGAGGGCGAATAAAAAAGC
>CAMCBT010000077.1 GCA_945873115.1 uncultured Mitsuokella sp. | reverse complement strand
CCATGGGAAAGGTCACCTACGAGGAGGACGATGACTCCAAGGGAGATGACAAGGGTACGCCTGCTCTCACACCTCTCGTGGCGGGGATGACGGAGGAGGCGAAGCGTGCTGCCCCCCAACCTGAGGCCAAGAAGGCCGAGGTACCGGCAGAGGGGGAAGATCTCTCCGATAGTCCGGAGACCGCAGGAGAGGCAGAGCCGAAATTCAACGTCACCCATTACGACAGATAAGGAATGTAGAAAGTGTGGAGCCTCTCCACACTTTTTTACGGAATAAGAACGCCTACTATTCATATATATGAACAAGTCTTTTGAAAGGAGCTTTTCTCATGGGAACACGCTTGACAGAACTTCTTGACATCGAGTATCCGATTCTGCAGGGGGCCATGGCCTGGATATCGGATGCGACGCTGGCTTCCGCCGTCTCCAACGCAGGGGGTGCCGGCATCATCTCCACGGGGGGGCGCACGACGGAGTATACCCGGGAGGAGATTCGCCGCTGCCGTACCCTGACGAATAAGCCCTTCGGCGTCAATGTCATGCTCATGGCGCCCAACAAGGACGAGATAGTGGAGGTCATCTGCGAGGAGAAGCCCTCCTTCGTCACTCTGGGGGCAGGCAATCCCGTGCCTTACTTCGAGAAATTCCACGCTGCAGGCGTGAAGGTCATCCCAGTGGTGCCGAATGTGAAGCTTGCAAAGCGAGTGGAGGAAAAGGGCGCGGACGCCATCGTGGTGGAGGGCATGGAGGCCGGTGGCCATATCGGCTCCATCGCCACCATGCCCCTCATGACACAGGTCATCCCCGAGGTGGGGCTGCCCGTCGTCATGGCAGGCGGCTTTGCCGACGGCCGCGGGCTGGCGGCAGCCCTTATCATGGGAGCCGCAGGCGTCCAGATGGGCACCCGCTTCTTGGTGGCGGAGGAGTGCCCCGTCCATCCCAATATGAAGGAGAAAATCCTCGAGGCTGTGGACACGGACTCCATCGTCACCGGCCTCACCATCGGCGGTGCCGTGCGGGGAATCAAGAACAAGTTCTCCGAGGAATTCGTGGCCCTCGAGCACTCCGGTAAGGCCTCGAAGGAGGAGCTCCTGAAGCTTGCCACCGGCACCAACAAGCTGGCGGCCGTGGACGGTGACGTGGTGAATGGCATGATGCAGGCCGGCCAGAGCCTCCGCCCCCTGACGGAAATCGAGCCGGTGGCGAAGATCATCAACCGCATCATCGTGGAGGCCCAAGGGGCGCTGGACCGGGCCGCCACCATCTCGCTTTCGTAAGAAACAGCCCTTTGGGCTTTGAAAGGAAACCCAAGTGAAAAAACTCATATTGCTTCTTTGCACCCTGTTGACGGCCCTGCTCGTCGCCGGCTGCTCTGCTCCGGGGAAGGTGGATAAGCCACTTAAAATCGTCACTTCCTTCTATCCCATGTACATCGATGTCATCAATATCACGAAGGATGTGCCGAATGTGGAGGTCGTCAACATGACGGAGCCCCAGACGGGCTGCCTCCATGACTACCAGCTCACCACAGCCGACATGAAGACCCTCTCTTCGGCGGATGTTTTCGTGGTCAATGGGGGCGGCATGGAGAGCTTCCTGGAGAAGGTGGCCAGCGAGAACAAGAAGCTCAAGATTGTCGATGCCTCCAAGCGGGACGATATCAGCTTTCTGAAGGACGGGGACGAAATCAATCCCCATGTCTGGCTCAGCGTCACCTACAGCATCGCCCAGGTGAAGGCCATCACCGCAGAGCTTTGCGAAATCGACCCGAACCATGCGGACATGTACCGAAAGAACGCCCTGGACTACGTCATGAAGCTGGAAAAGCTCAAGGAAGAGATGCATGCCGAGCTGGATAACCTCCCCCATAAGGACATCGTTACCTTCCACGAGGCCTTTCCGTATCTTGCAAAAGAGTTCGGTCTCCATATCGTCAGCGTCATCGAGCGGGAGCCAGGCACGGAGCCTACGCCGAAGGAGCTGGAGGAGACCATCGCCCAGGTGAACGCCCTGCCGGTGAAGGTGCTCTTCACGGAGCCCCAGTACTCGCCCACGGCGGCAAAGACCATCGCCGAGGCCACGGGAGCGAAGCTCTATGAGCTGGATCCTGTTGTGACAGGAGAGGCAAAGCCTGAGGCGGCGGATGCCTATATCAATGCCATGAAGAAGAATATGGAAGTGCTGAAAGAGGCACTTCAGTAAAATAGAGCCGTTTCAGAAGATTGAAACGGCTCTATTCGTCTTTGCATACGTAGAAGAGTGACATATATACGTCAGCGTTTGCCGATTGGGGAGAAACCCAGTGTCTGCTGCAGCGTCTCTGCGAGGGAAGCGGGGAGGAGGGAGATGTTGCCGAAGAGGCGGGCCAGGATTCCCTTCTTGCGCTTGATGTAGACCTCCTTCACATCGTCGAAGCTCTCTACGCCCATGCGCTCCAGGAGATGGCGATAGGCCTCGTAGTAGGTGCCGATACCATCGATGAGATGGTTTTCGAGGGCGAGAATAGCATCCACGGGACGGCCGTCCATCATCTCCTCGGGATTCCTTATCTCAGGGCGACGCTTCGAGACGAATTTCTTGAAGAGATCGTGGCCGGATTTCGCAATCTCCTGCAGGTACGCCCTTTCTTCCTCTGTCATATCCCGCACCGGGTTCCCCAGGTCCTTCATCCTGCCGCTCTTGATGGTGACGGTAGTCACCCCGAGTTTTTCGGCGAGACCCTTGTAGTTGGGAATCTGGAGGATGGTGCCAATGGAGCCCGTGAGGGACTGGCCATTGGCATAGATGGCATCGGCGACACAGGCGGTCATGTAGCCGCCGGAGCAGCAGATATCCCCGATGGAGGCCACCACGGGGATGTTTTTCTTCTTCTTGACCCGCTCGATGGACCGGGCCAGCTCCTCCGAGGCGCCCGCCGTGCCGCCTGGGGTATCGAGTCGCAGGAGAAGGCCATCCACCTTCCCGTCGTCCTCGTAGAGGTCCTCCAGGAAGTCCAGAATCTCCATGAGGTCAAAGCCCTCCCGTCCCAGCATCTGCTTTGGCGGCGTGGCGGTGATGACATCCTCGATATAGAGCAGGGCAACCGTCTTTTTCTTCTTTCCGAATAGCTTCTTCATGAAATCTCCTTTGCATTTGCATGATAGAAAACGCTTTCTCTCGTAGTGTACCATGGGGCGGCTTTCTTTTCAATGGTGGGAAAAAAGAAAAGGCGGCTGCCGTGGGCAGCCGCCTGGGGGATATGGGGGATGGGGGAGTTACTTCTGGGGATAGAAGCCGGAGGGCTTGCCGGAGAGGTTGATGAGGATGTTCTTCATCTGGGTGTAGTGCTCCAGGATGACCTTGTGGGTCTCCCGGCCGATGCCCGACTGCTTGTAGCCGCCAAAGGGAGAGCCCTCGGGGATCTGGTTGTAGGTGTTGACCCAGACGCGGCCCGTCTCGATGGCCCTTGCCACCCGAATGGCCCGGTTGATGTCCTGGGTCCAGACGGCGCCGCCGAGGCCATAGACACTGTCGTTGGCCATCTTTATGACATCTTCCTCAGTCTTGAACTTGATGACGACGGCTATCGGTCCGAAGATTTCCTCCTGGGCCACCCGCATGTCATTCGTCACATTGGTTATGAGGGTGGGGCGCATGAAGTAGCCCTGGGCGAGCTCGCCTTCCGTCACAGCCTCGCCGCCGCAGGCGATGGTGGCACCCTCCTTCTTTGCGATTTCTATATAGGAGAGATCCTGCTCCAGCTGGCCCTTGTAGATGACGGCTCCCAGCTGGGTGTCCTCTTTCCAGGGGAGGCCCACCTTGACCTTGTTGAAGCGCTTGACGAGCTCCGACACAAACGCATCGTAGATATCCTCGTGGACGAAGATGCGGGATCCGGCGCAGCAGACATGTCCCTGGTTGAAGAGGATGCCCAGCTGGGCCCCGTCGTAGGCCTGTTCCCGGTTGCAGTCCGGGAAGAAGATATTGGCGGATTTGCCGCCCAGCTCCAGCGTAGCCGGGATGAGCCTGTCTGCTGCGGCCTTTGCCACAGAGAGGCCCACTTCGGTGGATCCGGTGAAGGCGAGCTTCGAAAAGCCCTTGTGGTCGAGGATATACTGGCCGGCCCGGGAGCCTGCGCCGGTGACGACGTTGAAGACCCCGGGAGGCAGCACGTCCTCGATGAGCTCTGCCAAGTAGAGGATGGAGAGGGAGGTGGTCTTCGAGGGCTTGAAGACGGTGCAGCAGCCGCTGGCCAGCACCGGCGCCAGCTTCCAGGCCCCCATGAGGAAGGGGAAGTTCCAGGGGACAATCTGCCCCACGACGCCGATGGGCTCCCGGAGGATGAGGCTGAGATTCGATTCATCCAGCATGGTGGCCGTCCCCTCGTCGGCGAGGATGCAGCCGGCGAAGTAGCGGAAATGCTGGGCGGAGAGGGGAATATCCACATTCCGGGTTTCCCGGATGGGCTTGCCATTGTCGAGGGTCTCGATGAGGGCAAGCTCCTCTGTGTGCTCGTCGATGATATCGGCGATTTTATTCAGGATGGTGGCCCGCTCCTTCGCCGTGGTGTTCTTCCAGGAGGCGAAGGCCTTCCAGGCAGCCTTTACGGCCGCATCCACATCCTCCGGCGTAGCCTCGGCACAGCTGGCCAGCTTGTCGCCGGTAGCCGGGCAATAGGAGTCAAAGGTCTTTCCGTCCGAGGAGGGGCGCCATTTCCCGTCGATAAAGAGACTGTACTGTGTTTTGATTTTCGATTCTGGAATCATCATATACCTCCTATAGATAGGGTAGTGTGAAAGAAATCCCTGGGGATTTCAGGATACCTGCTTCTCTCCTGCTTCTTCCTTCTGCTTTGGATCCGGCAGGGTGCTGGGAATCTCCGGCCGTGTGATGAGACGGCCCAGTCGGGCGCCGGAGAGGTAGTTAAAGATCCACTTGAAGGTGACGGAGATGTTGGCGTGGAAGCCCGCCTTTGTCAAAAGGTGGATCCAGAGCCAGGCGAGCCAGGCCAAAAAGCCCCGGCCCTCCAGGGGGCCAACGGACATGACCGCCTCGCTGTTGCCGATGATGGCCATGACCCCCTTGCTCTTGTAGTGGAGCTCCTCCAGGGGCTCGCCCTTTATGGAATGCAGGATGTTGCAGGCGGCGAGGCGTCCCTCCTCCAGGGCCACAGGGGCTAGGGTCGGCAGCGGTCGCTCCTGGCCCGCCGGTGTAAAGCTCGAGCAGTCGCCGGCCGCAAAGATGTTTTCATAGCCCTTGACCTGGCAATAGTCGGTGATGAGGAGCCGCTTGCCCCGATCCTTTGGCACCTCGAAGCCATTTAGGCAGTCCACGGGCCGGACGCCGGCGGACCAGATGACCGTCTTCGTCCGGATGGTATCGGGGGGCGCGTCCTTAGGGGCGTCCATGGGGCGATAGGAGAGGGTCTGCCCATCGTAGCCCAGCACCATCATGGAGCACTTCACATCGATGCCCTTCTTCTGCAGCACCTTCTTCGCTTCCACTCGAAGCTTCTCGGGCATCATCATGAGCACGTCAGGGCCTGCCTCCAGTACGTGGATATTGACCTCGCTGAAGTCGATGGTATGAAACTCCTTCTTCAGTACGTCGTAGGCCAGCTCCGACACGCCGCCGGCACCCTCTACGCCGATGGGGCCTGCGCCCACGAAGACAAAGGTCAGGAGGGCCTTTCTCTTCTCCGGATCCTGTTCCGTGGTGGCCGCCTCAAATACGCTCAGGAGGTGGCTTCGGATTTCGATGGAGTTCACGAGGGTCTTCAAGGGATAGGCGTTCGCCTCCACCTCCTTGTTGCCGAAGAAATTCGGTGTGGAGCCCAGGGCAATGATCAGGTAGTCGAAGGGGATTTCGCCCCGGCTTGTGATGACCTTCTTTTCTTCGGCCCGGATGGAGTGCACCGTTGCCAGTAGGAAATTGACATTATTTGCCTCCCGGAAGAAGCCGCGGATGGGGTAGACCACCTCATCCGTCGAAAGCATGGAGGTCGCCACCTGGTAGAGGAGCGGCTGGAATACCTGATAGTTGTTGTGGTCGATGATGAGCACATCGACGGGCTTGCCCGCAAGCTGCTTTGCCGCCTTGATGCCGCCAATTCCACCGCCCAGTATGACGACGCGCGGTCGTTTTTCTGACATAATCCATCCCGCCTTTCAAGCGTATGGGGAATCCATGGTAGGATAAGCCATAGGAGTAAGTGTATATTTTTGCTTCTCTTTCGTTATTATACTCCAAATTTACTGAAAAATAAAATACCAAATATTTATACATCTATAAAAACAAAATCAAATATAGCTTTTATTTATTTCTGTTTGTTCGCTTTTTTAGGCTGGAATCTTGCAATATAATTCTTAAAAGAAATTATTTCAATTCCTTTCGGTTATTGTTGTAAAAATACTGTATTTGTGATAGCATGTGACATGCGGGTCGATCCGCCCTGACAGAAGGTGTTCTTCTGCCATTTCTACAGGAGGGATTTTTATGTTCAATCGAATTTTGATTGCCAATCGTGGTGAGATTGCGGTGCGTGTCATTCGTGCCTGCAAGGAGCTCGGCATTGAGACGGTGGCGATTTATTCGGATGCGGACGCACGGGCGCTTCACGTCCAGCTGGCAGATCGCA
>CAMCBT010000076.1 GCA_945873115.1 uncultured Mitsuokella sp. | reverse complement strand
AGAAGGTGATTGCTTGTTTTCGTTTATGTTGGCGCATTAAATTGCGTGTGGTTTACTATGAAACCCCAAGAAGTCAAGCCGTAGGCGCAGGCTGATTGGCTGGTTTCTTGCAAGGGCGGCGCACAATGTCCACAAAGTGGACGTTTGTGCGTGTAGTTTGTTTAGTGTATCATGCTTTTTGGTTACGATAAAGGGGCGAAGGATGCGAAAAAATAGACGAACAAACAAGATGTATACTCTATAATTACACAGACCTCCATCTATAAAGGACAAAACCACAAAAATGACTTTTCCGTTTCAAGTCAGCGGATAGAAAGGGAATGAAATTCGAAAAAAAGTTACAAAAGGCAGTTGACAAAAGACCATCATAGAGTAATAATGTATACATGCTTGCGGCGGGCAGGGCATCGGACGGCAGTGCATGAAGGCGTTCGGAAACGAGCAGCAACATGGCTGGCAGTATGTTCGCCCATTTTCGACGCAGATTAGAGGAGATGAGCTTATGCGCCACGTATTGTCCGTCTTTGTGGAGAACCAGACCGGCGTACTGGTGCGCGTCGCAAGCATGTTTTCCAGACGCGAGTTCAACATCGACAGCCTTTCTGTCGGTGTAACGGAGAGCCCGGAGTTTTCCCGCATCACCGTCGTGGTGCAGGGGGATGAGGAGCTTGTCGAGCAGATGATAAAGCAGCTTGAGAAGCTCCCCGTCGTTCGCGCTGTCGAGCGGCTGGATGAGAAAAATGCTGTCTGCCGCGGCATGACGCTCATAAAGATCCATGCGGATGATACGACGCGCCTCGATGCCTTGAAGATTGCGGAGCTCTTCCGCGCCCACGTTGTGGATGTGGAGGCAGGGACGCTTGTCTTCGAGATTACGGGGAGCGACGACAAGGTGACGGCCTTCTTGAGGCTGCTCGCTCCCTACGGCATTGCCGAGGTCATCCGGACAGGGCTTGTGGCTCTTGAGCGCGGTGAACATACCATCTACGAACATTGTGAGGAGAGAGAGTATTATGGCAAAAACTTACTATGACCAGGACGCGAACATGGACAATCTCCACGGCAAGACCGTCGCCATCATCGGCTACGGCAGCCAGGGTCACGCACATGCGCTGAACCTGAAGGAGAGCGGTGTCAATGTCATCGTCGGTCTGTACGAGGGCTCCAAGTCGAAGGCAAAGGCAGAGGCCCATGGCCTGACTGTCCTGCCCGTGGCAGAGGCCGTCAAGAAGGCTGACATTGTCATGGTACTCATCCCCGATGAGAAGCAGGCGGACGTCTACAAGACGGAAATCGGACCGAACATGAAGTCCGGTGCCGCCCTGGCCTTTGCTCATGGCTTCAACGTCCACTTCAAGCAGATTGTGCCGCCCGATGATATCGATATCTTCATGGTGGCTCCGAAGGGACCTGGCCATCTCGTCCGCCGCACCTACACTGAGGGCTCCGGCGTGCCGGCTGTCTTTGCTGTGGAGCATGACGCTTCCGGCAAGTGCTTCGACATCGCTCTTGCCTATGCCCGCGGCCTCGGCGCAACCCGTTCCGGTGTCCTCCAGACCACCTTCCGCGATGAGACGGAGGAAGACCTCTTTGGCGAGCAGTGCGTGCTCATGGGCGGTGTCTGCCAGCTCATGCAGACGGGCTTCGAGGTCCTCGTGGAGGCAGGCTATCCGCCTGAGATGGCATACTTCGAGTGCTTCCATGAGATGAAGCTCATCGTCGACCTCTGCTATGAGGGCGGCATGACGAAGATGCGCCAGTCTTGCTCCGATACGGCTGAGTATGGCGACTACATGATCGGACCGCGCATCATCACAGAGGAGACGAAGAAGGAAATGAAGAAGGTCCTAAAGGAAATCCAGGATGGCACCTTCGCCCGCAACTGGCTGCTGGAGAACCGCGCAGCTGGCCGCGCCAACTTCCTTGCACAGCGCAAGCTGCATCAGGAGCACCAGATTGAGAAGGTCGGCGCAGAGCTCCGCAACATGATGCCCTGGCTCCGCGACAAGAAAGAGCTTCAGTTCTAATCGCCAGGCGAATAGACGAATACGAATATCAGATACCGGAGAAAGCCTTCTCGCATAGAGAAGGCTTTTCTTAAAATATGAGGAAATCTACTATGGGTATGAACATGAGCGAGAAGATCCTGGCAAAGCATGCCGGCCAGGACTCGGTCAGTGCCGGCCAGCTTGTGACCTGCAAGCTGGACATGGTGCTGGCAAACGACATCACGGCGCCCCCCTCCATTGCAAAGTTCAATGAAATCGGCCGCCCCGTCTTTGACAAGGACAAGATTGCCCTGGTGCCGGATCATTTCCAGCCGGCGAAGGACATCAAGAGCGCAGAGCTGGCGAAAATCGTCCGGGACTTTGCGAAAAAGCACCACATCACTCACTACTTCGAGCAGGGGCGGGTGGGCATCGAGCACGTCATCCTGCCGGAGAAGGGCATCGTGGCCCCGGGTATGCTGACCATCGGCGCGGACTCCCACACCTGCACCTATGGCGCGGTCAATGGATTTGCCACCGGCGTGGGCTCCACGGATCTCGGCGCTGCCATGGCGACGGGGGAGGCCTGGTTCAAGGTTCCCGAGGCCATCAAGGTGGAGCTTACGGGCAAGAAGCCTGCGAATATCTGCGGCAAGGATGTCATATTGACCCTCATCGGAAGGATCGGCGTGGATGGTGCCCTCTACAAGTCCCTGGAGTTCGCAGGCGATGGCGTGAAGGAGCTCACCATGACGGACCGACTCACCATCTCCAACATGGCCATTGAGGCCGGCGCCAAGGCGGGCATCTTCCCCTTCGACGAGGTGACGAAGGCGTACGTGGACGCCCGCGTCACGAAGCCCTATACGCCGGTGGAGCCGGACGCGGATGCCAGCTACGTGCAGACGGTCACCATCGACCTGTCGGAGCTCACGCCTGTCGTCTCCTTTCCGCACCTGCCGGAGAATACGAAGGCCGTGAAGGACATCAAGGAGCCCATCGAAATCGACCAGGTCATCATCGGCTCCTGCACGAACGGACGCCTGGAGGACATGGAAATCGCTGCAAATATCCTGAAGGGCCACAAGGTGGCGGACCGGGTGCGCTGCATCGTCATCCCCGGAAGCCCGGCCATCTACAAGGAATCCATGAAGCGGGGCTACATCGACACCTTTATCGATGCGGGCTGCGCCGTCTCCACGCCTACCTGCGGCCCCTGCCTCGGCGGCTACATGGGCATCATGACGGAGGGGGAGCGCTGCGTCTCCACCACGAACCGCAATTTCCGTGGGCGCATGGGCGATGTCACCAGCGAGGTGTATCTCGCCGGCCCGTTCGTCGCTGCAGCGAGCGCCATTCTCGGCCGCATCGCAACGCCAGAGGAGGTTTGAGCTATGAAGTATACTGGCAAGGTCTGGCGCTACGGAGACAACATCGATACGGATGTCATCATCCCCGCGCGCTATCTCAATACATTTGACCCGAAGGAGCTGGCAAAGCACTGCATGGTGGATATCGACGAGACCTTTGCACAAAACGTGAAGGACGGCGACATCATGGTGGGCGGCAAGAACTTCGGCTGCGGCTCCTCCCGGGAGCACGCCCCCGTCGCCATCAAGGCCTCCGGCGTCCCCGTGGTCATTGCCGCCAGCTTCGCCCGCATCTTCTACCGCAATGGCATCAACATCGGCCTGCCGCTCTTGGAGATTGGCGACGATGTGGAGAAGATCAAGGCGGGGGACAAGCTCTCCGTCGATACGGCCACGGGCGAGATCAAAAACGAGACCTCGGGCGAGGTCTACCATGCCCATCCGCTGCCGGGCTTCGTGCAGGACATTGCCGATGCCGGCGGCCTCATCAACTACATCAAGAACAAGTGAGGGAAGAACATGGCATATCGCATCACAGTCATTCCCGGCGACGGCATCGGCAGCGAGATCACCGATGCAGCCGTCGAGGTGCTCAAGAAGGTTGATGAGAAATTCTCCCTGGGCCTTTCCTATGACCACAAGGATGCCGGCGGCACTGCCTACGACAAGTTCGGCACGCCCCTGCCGGAGGATACCATCGCCTCCTGCAAGGCCAGCGACGGCGTCCTCTTCGGCGCCGTGGGCGGCGACAAGTGGGACAATGTGGATCCGGCCCTGCGGCCGGAGAAGGCAATCCTAGGCCTTCGGAAGAATCTGGGCCTCTATGCGAACCTGCGTCCCGTCAAGGTGGCGGATGCCCTCGTGGAGTATTCGCCCCTGAAGCCGGAGCTGGTGAGGGGCGTCGATCTCGTCATCGTCCGGGAGCTCATCGGCGGCATCTACTTCGGGGAGAAGTGCGAGAGCGAGCAACATAATGGGGCAGAAAGGGCCTGGGATCTGGAGAACTACTCTGTCCCCGAGGTCACCCGCATCGCAAAGCTGGCCTTTGAAACGGCGAAGCTTCGCCGGGGCAAGGTGACCTCCGTGGACAAGGCGAACGTCCTCGCCACCTCCCGCCTCTGGCGTCGCACCGTCGCTGAAGTGGCGAAGGAGCACACTGGGATAGAGCTCAATAATCTTTACGTGGACAACTGCGCCATGCAGCTGGCAGTGAACCCGAAGCAGTTTGATGTCATCGTGACGGGCAATCTCTTTGGCGACATTCTCTCCGATGAGGCGGCTGTCATCGGCGGCTCCATCGGCCTCATGCCCTCCGCCTCCATCGGCGAGGAGACGAGCCTCTTCGAGCCCATCCACGGCAGTGCGCCGGATATCGCCGGCAAGGGCATCGCAAACCCCCTGGGGACGATTCTCTCGGCGGCCATGCTCCTGCGATACGCCCTCCACGAGGAAGCGGCGGCGGACGCGGTGGAAAAGGCCGTGGACAAGGTGCTGGCGGATGGCATCCGTACGCCGGACCTCGCCAAGGAAGGTCTCCGGAAGGTCAACACGCAGGAAATGGCGCAGGAAGTCGCAGCGCGCATCTAAATAAAAGGGGAGAGAGCCATGAAGGGCGCAAAGGCGGTGACGCTCTGCCTCAAGGAGCAGGGCGTCGATACGATATTCGGCTATCCCGGCGGTATGATACTGCCACTTTACGATGAGCTGTACGATGAGACGGACATCCGTCAGATACTTGTCACCCACGAACAAAACGCCGCCCATGCGGCGGATGGCTACGCCCGCGCCACGGGGAAGGTGGGGGTCTGCATCGCCACATCGGGGCCCGGCGCCACGAATCTGGTGACGGGCATCGGCACGGCGTTTATGGACTCCATCCCAATCGTCGCCATCACGGGACAGGTGGACACGGCACTCCTGGGGCGCGATGCCTTCCAGGAGATGGACATCCTCGATGTCACCATGCCCATCACGAAGCACAACTACAAGGTCAAGGACCCGAAGAAGCTCGTCCCGACCCTGCGGGAGGCCTTCGATCTGGCGAGAAGCGGCCGGCCCGGCCCCGTCCTCGTGGACGTGCCCCGGGATATCTTCCTCATGGAGGTGCCCTACGAGGAGGTAGAGCGGGAGGAAAAGAAGCCGGGGAGACCCGACGCAGACTTCCTCATCTGTGCGGCGGAGGCGGCGGAGGAAATCGCGAAGGCCAGCCGCCCTGTCCTCGTCATCGGCGGCGGCGTCATCTCGGCGGAGGCCAGCGGCGAGGTCACAGCCTTTGCGGAGAAATACAACCTCCCGGTGGCGGCGACCCTCATGGGCCTCGGCGGCATACCCGCCAGCCATCCGAATTTCCTCGGCATGGCGGGCATGCACGGGCGGAAGACGGCCAACCGGGCCATCGGCGCGGCAGACCTTATCATCGCCATCGGCAACCGCTTCGCCGACCGCCAGACGGGCAATGTCAAGAAGTACATGCAGGGGACGAAGTTCATCCACATCGACATCGACCCGGCGGAAATCGACAAGAACATCGGCAACTCCCTGGGCCTTGCCGGCGATATGAAGACGATTTTGAAGCTCTTGATGCAGCACGATAGTGGGGCAGACCTCACGGAGTGGTGGAAGCGGATTCGCGGCTGGCAGGGGTCCACCGCCTACGACTACCATGTGTCGCGGCTCACGGTGCCCTGGGCACTTCATCAGGTGGCCATAGCCACGAGGGGCAAGGCCTATGCCTTCGCCACGGACGTGGGGCAGCACCAGATGTGGTCGGCGCTCCACCTGGAGATTGAGGAGCCACGCACCTGGCTCACCTCCGGCGGCCTCGGCACCATGGGCTACGGCCTCCCGGCCGCCATGGGGGCGCAGCTGGCCTATGGGGACAGCCGGCGGGTCATCCATATCGCAGGAGATGGGGGCATCAAGATGACGGGCAACGAGTATTACACCATCGCCCGCCTCGGACTCCCCATCATCTCCCTCATCATCAACAACAGGAGCCTCGGCATGATCCGCCAGCTCCAGAAGGTCATGTACAAGGAACGCTACATCGCCTGCGAGCTGGACTATCCCATGGACTACGCCATGTACGCCAAGAGCTTCGGCATCGAAGCGGAGACCGTGGCGACCCAGGAGGAATTCGCCGATGCCCTTGCAAAGGCCCTCGCGGATACAAAGCACCCCCGGGTCATCGTGGTGGACGTCTGGCGCAGCTTCGTAGAGCCCATGACAAAGGGCGGCGCCCGCATTGACGAATTCGTGGACTTTCATTGAAGA
>CAMCBT010000075.1 GCA_945873115.1 uncultured Mitsuokella sp. | reverse complement strand
GATTATGAAAAATCCATATTGGCTAAACGAACAACTCGAAGGCTAACGAAAAAAAACAAGTTATATTCATAGGGGGTACAAAATCCCTGTCGAGGGGGTGCAAATGTACCCCCTTCTCTTTCTTGCCGAAGCCTTGTCCCGTGCGGCTTCCGGGCCAGCCTTCGTCACGGCCTTCAACAAGCTGGTGACGGAACGGGAGGAGATTGCCGCCAATGCCCGGCTCGTCCGGCAAACCCTCTGTGACACTACGGAGTTGGAGCAGGAGAAAACCTCATTGGGGCAGGAGCTGGCGGTGCTGGTGGAGATGACCCAGAACTGCATTGCCGAGAACGCGAGGATTGCCCAAGACCAGGGAGAGTACCAGAAACGCTACAACGGCTTGGTGGAGCGGTACGAAAAGACCAAGGCACGGTTCGACGAGGTGACGGAGGCCATCGCCCAGCGGTCAGCCAAGGGTGAGAGGCTGGCGGGGTTCATCAGGACACTTGAGGCGCAGGAGATGCCTGTGGCAGAGTTTGACGAGCGGCTGTGGGGAGCGATGGTGGACTATGTGGCGGTGGGTGCGGATGGCGGCATGACGGTGGTGTCCCGGGATGGGACGGAGGGAAAACCTAGGTGTATTTCTCAACAAACAGGATACTAAAACGATGAATTTTGGACACAAAAACATGTAAAAAAAATATTGACAACTTCAAAAGAGGGTGGTAAAATCCAACATGTAAGCAATAAAGATACATGTTGGATTTTTTGAGGAGGATTACAAAATGAAAAAACACTATCGGAAACTGGCTCTTCCTTTTGCGTTGGCAACGGTATTTTCTTTCCCTGCCTTATTGCCAGACACCCCCATCGGTCTGACTTCGGCTGTAGTTTACGCAGCCAAGACACAGGCAGATATTCCTGCAGGGAACTTGCACAAACTGGAAATCGGTACGGTAACAATTCAACAGTTGGCAAATTGAAACGTTATCAACATATAATCAAGGCGATTGTATGAGGTGGATATATTTATATAGGAGGATGTTTATCATGAAAATCGCAGTTGTAGCAGCTAATGGTCGTGTTGCCCAGAAGGTGGTCAAGGAAGCTCAGAAGAGAGGCTTTGATGTCACGGCTTTTGCCCGTGGGGAAGAAAATAAGTCCGGTGCAACAAAGTTTGTGAAGAAGGACATCATGGATTTGACTAAGGAAGACTTGGCAGGTTTTGATGCCGTAGTTGACGGATTCGGCGCTTGGAAAGACGAAGACCAGCCCATGCACATCAAGACTTCTCAGCATCTTTGCGATGTACTTTCCGGTTCAGATACCAGACTTTTGATTGTAGGCGGTGCTGGCAGTCTCTACGTGAATGCCGAACATACCGCACAGGTCAAGGATGATCCGAGCTTCCCGGCGATGTTCCTGCCTTTGGCTAATGCCCAGGGACAAGAGTTAGAGGAACTTAGGAAACGTGATGATGTAAAATGGACGTTTATAAGCCCCGCCGGAGATTTTCAGGCAGACGGGGAGCGCACCGGCAAGTACATTCTCGCTGGAGAGGAACTTACCCTCAATTCCAAAGGAGAGAGCATCATCAGTTATGCCGATTATGCCATTGCCATGGTAGATGAAATAGAAAAGGGCAACAATATCAAGAAGAGAATTAGTATTGTCAGAGAATAATGCGCAAGTATGTGATTTTGTCTTGCCAACCTACCTGTAATATGATAAATTACAAGCAAGGAGGCTTCTATATGCAGATATCGACCAAATTCACTATAGCAGTACACATCATCACCTGCATAGATTATTTCAAGGACACGTTGCCTGTCACCAGTAGTTTTTTAGCTGGCAGTGTCGGTGTAAATCCCGTGATAATCAGGGGTGTTATGTCAAAACTGAAAGAAGCGGGTATTATTGCCATAAGTCAGGGGAAAAGTGGTATCACCCTGGCGCGTCCGTTGACGGAAATAACCTTTTATGATGTCTACAAGGTCACGGATTGCGTTAATGAAACAGGATTGTTCCACATGCATGAGAATCCAAATCCGGACTGTCCCGTAGGGAGAAATATTCAAATGGCAATGGAAGGCAAGCTACAGGATATACAAGCTGTGATGGAGCAAAAGATGAAAGAGATAAGCATCGCTGATGTAGCGGTGGATATCCGCGAAAAAATCAACCAGACAGGATAATCAATCAGCCGTCAGTGTCTACTCTGTGGCAGTAGCTGGCGGCTGAAATTTTGTCAGATATTAAAAGGATGACCTTTATGAACGCAAGAATAACACAAGAGCAGCGGTTAGCCAAACTGGTCGAGGCATTCAAGGCGGATTCCGGCCAATATGAAACGATTAAGATGCCGGAGGATGACGAGGGCAGAAAACGGCTGCTGCGTTCCCTTATGAATATAAGGCAGCCGGGCGATATGCCAACTGAAGTTTTGCAGTTACAGGACGATTACTTAAAAGCCCGTGCCAAGGAGAAAGGTATTGTGACGCTTAAAGATATTCCGCTCAGGGAGGAGGGGCTGTCGCTTTGTCAAGGGGATATTACGCAGCTTGCTGTTGATGCCATAGTGAATGCAGCCAATTCGCAAATGCTGGGTTGCTTTGTTCCCCTGCATGCCTGTATTGATAACTGCATTCATACCTTTGCCGGTATTCAGCTGCGCAACGAATGTCATCGCCAGATGCAGGAACTGCGGCAGCGCTACGGAGAAGATTATAATCAACCCACCGCAGTGCCTATGCTAACCGATGGCTATAATCTGCCGGCTAAGAAGGTTATTCATATCGTGGGACCGATTATCTCCGGCAAATTGACACCTAGACTGGAGAAAGCTCTGGCAGATTGCTACACCAATTCACTGGCTATGTGCATGGAAAATGGGTTGCGCTCCGTAGCGTTTTGCTGTATTTCCACAGGCGTATTTCATTTTCCGCAGGAACGGGCGGCGCAAATTGCTTTTTCCAGTGTAAAGCAGTGGCTGGCTGCGCATGGTGGCGTGATAGACCGAGTGATTTTTAACGTATTTACCGATGAGGATAGGGATATCTATGAAAAGATTTTTCGGCAGTCAAGCCATTGATTATACCTGGACGCTACAAAAGGGAGCCGCCTTTGTGCGCAACTTTGCTGACGGTTTTACCGATTATACCGGCAGCCGGGAAGAAAACATCAGCAGACTTAGAAGTGCGTTTAAAGCTACCGATGCAATAGTCATTGGTGCCGGGGCGGGGCTTTCGACTGCTGCCGGCTTTACCTACAGCGGTGAACGGTTCAAAAAGTATTTCTTTGATTTTCAAGAGCATTTTGGCATAAGGGATATGTATTCGGGTGGCTTCTATCCTTTTCCCGATGAGGAAACACGTTGGGCATGGTGGGCAAGGAACATTTATTTCAATCGTTATGTTGATGCACCCAAGCCGGTGTATCAGGATTTGCTGGCACTTGTAAAGAATAAGGATTATTTTGTCATAACGACAAATGTAGACCATCAGTTCCAGCGCATAGGTTTTGCTAAACAGCGGCTTTTTTATACGCAAGGAGATTACGGACTTTTTCAGAGTGCCACGGGCAAAATCAAACAGACTTATGATAATGAAAAGTGGGTCATGGAGGCCATGGCTGCCCAAGGCTTTATTAGGGATGAGCAGGGCAGGTTTCAGATGCCGCAAGATGGACGTATTTCCTTGCGTATTCCGCAGAAACTTATACCTGTCTGTCCGGATGATGGTAGCCCCGTGGCAATGAATCTGCGGGCGGATGAGACTTTTGTGGAAGATGCCGGCTGGCATGCGGCGGCAGACCGCTATGCAGCCTATCTTAGTGCCCATGAAGGCCGAAAAATCCTATTTTTTGAAATTGGTGTAGGTGCCAATACGCCTATGATTATCAAGTATCCCTTTTGGGCAATGACTGCGGAAAATCCACAGGCTTTTTATGCCTGTCTGAACTTTGATGAGGCAATATGCCCGGAAAAGATACGCATACGTTCAATCTGTATAGATGGTGATAGTAGCGATGTGTTGTCAGCTATAGTATGACATATCCCAGTACAAATGAGTCTGTAGCATACACCGTTTGCAAAATTTTTACCTTATTAACAATAAATATATTAGCAAAGGGGGTGCAAAATCCCCACCGAGGGGGTGCAAATGCCCCCCTTTCTCTTTTTCTCAAAGCCTTGTCCCGTGCGGCTTCTGAGGAATACTCTCTTAACGATAGGCAGGAGGAAAAAAACCGGCTGAAGGATGAGGTGGCGGTGCTGGTGGATATGGTGAACAACTGCATTGCCGAAAACGCCCGTATTGCCCAAGACCAAGCAGCCTACCAAAATTTTCAAGTTTCTTGATAAAGTGGTTAATCTTGCGTTCTTTGTTGAACTGATTGGAATAGTCTGCACCGAGGTCAACGAAGGGAACTTCCTCTTTCAGCATGTGGTAAATCGATAGGAGCATTGTGTGAGTAACGGCGACAGTTGCTCGATTCCTTCCGCGTCTTGTCACCAATCGGTCATACTGGGCAGACAGGAAAGATGTTTTTCTCTTGACGGCAGACGTCGCACATTGGATGAGAGTTGTCTTCCGTGTCTTGTTCCCTTTGGCCGTTCGTCTGCTCCGCCGTTTTCCTGCACTTTCGTAGTTCCCGGGCGACAGTCCCGCCCAACTGGAAAAATGACTCGCTGCCTAGAAGCGTGTCATATCCAAGCCTGTTTCGGCAAGAATTGTTTCCGCGCTCTGACGGCCGATGCCAGGAATCTTGTCCAGCTCGGCAATGGATTCCTCATATTCGCCAAGGTACTGGCCGATGAGCTTGTCCGTCTCGTCAATCCGCTTGCTCATGTCATCAATGTGGTCTGCGATACGCAGGAGAAGCTGCTTCTGGAGCGGTGTCAGGAATCAAATTGCGTGTGGTTTCTCGTCCAAAACGGTAACCGGCGATATGGCACAACGAATCACTTTATGGTATACTCGTTCTAACGTATTTCAATTTCGGAGGAACAAGCAAATCATGGAAAAAGCCATCAAGATAAAGGGCGCTCGCGCCCATAACCTCAAGAACATCGACGTGGAAATCCCCCGGGATAAGCTCGTCGTCATCACTGGCCTCTCCGGCTCCGGAAAATCCTCCCTCGCCTTTGACACCATCTACGCCGAGGGCCAGCGTCGCTATGTGGAGTCCCTCTCCTCCTACGCCCGCCAATTCCTGGGCCAGATGGACAAGCCCGACGTGGAGAGCATCGACGGCCTCTCGCCTGCCATCTCCATCGACCAGAAGACCACCAGCCACAACCCCCGCTCCACTGTGGGCACCGTCACGGAGATTTACGACTATCTGCGCCTCCTCTTCGCCCGGGTCGGTCATCCCCATTGCCCGCGCTGCGGCAAGCCCATCACCCAGCAGACCGTGGATCAGATGATTGATAAAATTATGGAACTCCCCGAGCGCACGAAGCTCCTCATCATGGCCCAAGTCATCCGGGGGAAGAAGGGGGAGCACAAGAAGACTCTGGAGCACATCCGCAAGGAGGGCTACGTCCGCGTCCGTATCGACGGGGAGGTCCTGGACGTCAATGAGGACATCCAGCTGGAGAAGAACAAGAAGCACACCATCGAGGTGGTCATCGATCGCCTGGTGGTGCGGGAGGGGATGGACTCCCGTCTGGCGGACTCCCTGGAGACGGCTCTGAAGCTGGGGGACGGTGTCGCCTACGTGCAGATTGTGGACGGGGAGCTCCTCATGTTCAGCGAGAACTTCGCCTGCGTGGACTGCGGCATCTCCCTGCCGGGGATTACGCCCCGCATGTTTTCCTTCAACAATCCCTACGGCGCCTGCCCCGTCTGCACCGGCCTCGGCAGCCATATGGAGCTCGACGAGGAGCTCATCCTTGACCCAGAGCTTTCCATCTCCTCCGGAGCCATCCTGCCCCTTTCGAAAAACCAGCACTCCTATGCCATGAAGGCCATGGAGGCGGTGGTGAAGGCCCAGGGGGAGAGCCTCGACACCCCCTGGAAGAGCCTGCCGAAAAAGGTCCAGAAGCTGCTGCTCCACGGCACAGGGGAGGAGCGCATCACCTTTTCCTATGTGAATATGTTCGGCGAGGAAAAGGAATACTACGTGCCCTTCGAGGGCGTCCTGCCTCTCCTTTCCCGTCGCTACGCGGAGACGGACTCCGACGAGATGCGCGAATCCTACGAGGCCTACATGACGGAGATTCCCTGCAAGGCCTGCCACGGCGCACGGCTGAAGCCCGAGACCTTAGCTGTGACGGTGGGGGGGAAGAACATCTACGAGGTCACCACCATGACCATCCGAGGGGTGGACGAGTTTCTCTCCTCTGTGAAGCTTACGGAGCGGGAGGAGAAGATTGCCCGGCAGATCCTGAAGGAAATCCACGCCCGCCTCTCTTTCCTGCTGAACGTGGGCCTCGACTACCTGACTCTCTCCCGGTCGGCGGGCACCCTCTCCGGCGGGGAGGCCCAGCGCATCCGGCTGGCCACCCAGATAGGCTCCGGTCTCCAAGGCGTCCTCTACGTGCTGGACGAGCCCAGCATCGGCCTCCATCAGAGGGACAACAATCGCCTGCTGGATACCCTGAAGCACCTGCGGGACCTCGGCAACACCCTCATCGTGGTGGAGCATGACGAGGATACCATGTACGCCGCCGACCACATCATCGACATCGGACCCGGCGCCGGATCGTACGGCGGCAAGGTGGTGGCCCAGGGCACCGTAAAGGACATCATGAAGTCTCCCGCCTCCGTGACGGGTGCCTATCTCTCCCGCCGCCTCTTCATCCCCGTGCCGAAGAAGCGGCGGAAGGGCAATGGTCACTATCTTGAGGTAGTGGGGGCCTCGGAGAACAATCTGAAGAACGTCTCTGTGAGGTTCCCCTTGGGGACGCTGACCCTCGTCACCGGCGTCTCCGGCTCCGGCAAATCCACCCTCGTGAATGAAATCCTCTACAAGGGCATTGCCTCCCGCCTTTACCATGCAAAGGGGAAACCGGGAAAGCATAAGAAAATCCTCGGCCTTGAGCACATCGACAAGGTCATCGACATCGACCAGCAGCCCATCGGCCGCACCCCTCGGTCGAATCCCGCCACCTACACCGGCGTATTCGATGCCATCCGGGAGCTCTTCAGCCAGACGAGCGAGTCGAAGATGCGGGGCTACAAGGCAGGCCGCTTCAGCTTCAACGTCAAGGGCGGCCGCTGCGAGGCCTGCCGGGGCGATGGGATTCTGAAAATCGAGATGCACTTCCTCCCGGATGTCTACGTGCCCTGCGAGGTCTGCAAGGGGGCCCGGTATAATAGGGAGACCCTGGAGGTCCGCTACAAGGGGAAGAACATCGCCGACGTGCTGGACATGACCCTCGACGAGGCGGTGGAATTCTTCAAGAACGTGCCGCGGATTGC
>CAMCBT010000074.1 GCA_945873115.1 uncultured Mitsuokella sp. | reverse complement strand
TCCTCGCGGCTCACGGCGTAGGTGCCGAGCTTTGCCACCACTACGCTGGCGGCGAGGTTTGCCATATAGGCCCCCACGGAGGGGGATAGGCCTCCGGCCAGAGCCAGGGCGAAGACGGCGATGACCGTGTCGCCGGCACCGGAGACGTCGAAGACCTCCTGGGCCCTCGTGGGGATGTGCTCCGTGCTTCCCTCCTGCACCAGGGAGAGGCCATGCTCAGATCGGGTGGCCACCACGTTCTTTATCTTGTATTTCCGCATGAGGTAATGGGCCGTCCGCTCGATGGCCTCGTCCTCATTTTTGATGGGCTCCAGGATGACCTGGTTGATTTCCTTCAGGTTCGGGGTGATGTAGTCCGCGTGAGCGTACTTCGTCCAGTTCGAGCCCTTCGGGTCGATGACGACGGGCACCCCGTGGGCGTGGGCCCGCTTGATGATTTCCTGGCAGCTCGCCTCCGTGCAGGCTCCCTTGCCGTAGTCGGAGATGACGATGCAGTCCAGGCTCTCGGAGAGGCGGGACTCGATGTACTGGAGGAAGCGCTCCGCATAGGGATTCTCGACGGGGGAGGCCTCCTCGAAGTCCAGGCGCATCATCTGCTGATGACCGCCGATGATGCGCACCTTCGTGGTGGTGGGCCGGTTCGTGGTAATGAGGCCCCGATAGGAAATATCCCGGGAGGTGAATTTTTCCAGCAGGCTCTGGCAGTGGAAGTCATCCCCCACGAAGCCCGCGATATCCGTCTGACAGCCGAGGAGCGCCAGGTTGTGGGCAACATTGGCCGCGCCGCCCAGGGTCTCCTTCGTCCGCATCACATGAGTGATGGGCACCGGCGCCTCCGGGGAGATGCGGTTCACCTCGCCATAGTAGTACTTGTCCAGCATTACATCGCCTGCCACCAGGACTTTGCAGGCCTCCGGCCGCTTTTGCAAAAATGCGCGTATCGCTTCCTTGTCCATTCCATTCCTCCGTTACGCTGCGGGAGCGTCTATAGCTCGATTACGCGGCATTTGTAGTCTCCCGGGTGGGGCACCAGCTCCAGGGCGGGCCTTCCCCCGTACATTTCCAGGAGCTCGTCCACGTATTTCAGGATGATATCCGGCGGCATGTGCTTCATGCAGCCCATGTACCCCTCCCCCTGCCGGGGGCACTCGTGGAGGCCGCAGGGGTGGCACTCCTCCGGGGTCTTTATGAGGATGGAGCGGCCGTCGTAGGGGTAGAAGGTAGGCACGGGGCTGGCGCCGAACATGGTGACCACGGGAAGGTTCATCGCCACCCCCACATGCATGGGCCCCGAGTCCGTGGTGAGAAAGAGGGCGCAGTGGCGAAGAAGCCCGGCGAGCGTCCCGAGACTCACTTTTCCCGTAAGGACGTGGAGGCGGGGGCTATCCTTCTCCTCCATGGCGTCAATGCACTCCATGACGGGCCCCTCGTCGCTGGGGCCGCCGAAGAAGGCCACCGTGAGGCCCCACCGAAGGAGGGTATCGGCGCACCGGGCAAAGTATTCGCCCAGCCACCGCTTCGTGAGCCAGCTGGCTCCGATATTGAAGGCGATGATGGTCTCCCCGGGCCGGAACTCCTCCGCGTAAATCCGCTCCGCCTCCCTCCACGCCTTCTCGGGAAGAAGCATCTCGATGCCCCGGTCGTCGATATTGGCCACCCCCACCGCCTCCCGCAGGACGCGAAAATGGGCCTCCACCTGATGGAGCGTCTTCTCCGCCGGCGTGCCGGGCATGGCGTAGTTCTCGAGAACCTTCGTGAAGAAGAGGGAGAAGAAGGGCTTGGCGTAGCCCACGATGCGCTTCGCCCCGGAGAAGGCGGCGATGGCGGAGGCCCGCTCATTGCGATGGAGATTGATGACGAGGTCGAAGTGCCTCCGGCGGATGCCCCGGATAAAGCGCGCCAAAGGAAGAAGCCCGTCGTCCGCCCCCTTCTTATCCAGCAGCAGGCACTCGTCGAGGCAGGGGTTCTCCTCCACCAGCTCCCGGAGCTTCTTGTCCGCGAGAAGCGTGATCTTCGCCCCCGGGAAATTCGCCCGCAGCGTCCGCAGTGCCGGCGTCACCAGCATGAGGTCGCCGATATGCATGAGATTGATGACAAGGATATTCTTATAGTCCATTATGCCAACCGTTCTGAAGTGCGAAGCTCTTCAATACGTGAGATGGAAAGCTTCGTATATTCTGCTATCTTCTCAATAGGAAAGCCGTATGCCAATAAATTGGCCACGACCTGCTCTCGTGATTTTCTTGATATTCTTGCCTTTATTGTACAAAATTTTTTTGAAAAAAGCAATGAAGCCGCAATAGAGATGCAGCTTCATTGCTCGGATCGGATTTGGTCAGATTCGGTCAGCTCCAGTAGTCCATGGCTGCGTCATAAAGGCCCAGGGCACCGAAGAGGAGGAAGAGGATGCCGGAGAGGAGCTTGAGCTTCCTGGCAGGGAGCTGCCTATTGAGCGTCGCGCCGCAGATAAGGCCCAAGAAATCCGCCACCAGCATGCCGCCGACGGCACCTATGAGGACGGGAAGCCAGGCACCGTGTTCTGCGGCCATGGTCATGGCGGCAATCTGGGTCTTGTCCCCCATCTCCCCCACGATAAAGGCCATGGCAACGGTCCGCACGGGGCCGAAGCGGGAGCCTGTGGCCTCCTCCTCCTCGTCCCCTGCGCGAAGTGTCAGCACGCCGAAGGCCAGGAAGATAAGGGCCGCCGCCACCTGCATGAGAGTCTCCGGGATAAAGGCCCCGATAACGGAACCCACGGCGACGGCGAGGCTATGAACGACGGCGATGCCGATGGTCATACCCAGGAGCACCTTTCGCCAGTCGTACTTGGCAGCGAAGGCGATGACGAGGAATTGGGTCTTGTCCCCCAGCTCCGCCAGGAGGATGATGAGGAATGTCGAGGTCAGTGCTTCCATAAATTCTCCTACGATAGAATACCAAAAGGCCCGATGGCACTTATTTTCCCATAGGGACATGAAAAAGGCAGGAGCAAGACTCCTGCCTGAAAGCTTCAAATCTATTCTGCTCAGATGGTGTAAACGCGGATGGCGTTCGTGTTGCCATCGCCCGTCTTGATGCCCGAGGTGATGATGGTGCAGTCCCCGGACTGGACGTAGCCGCCCGCAAGCGCTGCCTCTGCGGCGACCTGGGTCATCTGGTTCTCATCCGTCCACTGCTTCCCGAGGATCGGATAGACGCCCCAGCGGAGGTTCAGCTGGCGGACAGCCTTTGCGTCCGGCGTATAGGCCACGATGGCGGCCTTCGGACGATACTGGGAGACCACCTTCGTGGTGTAGCCCGTCTCCGTCGGGGTGATGATGGCGGAGGCATCCAGCTCGTAGGCCATCTGGACCGTAGCATGGGCCACGGCGCGGGTACGGCTCTTCAGGTGCTCGAAGCCGCGATCCACGAAGAGCTCCTTGTAGGAGAGGGAGGACTCCATGCGCTGGGCGATGCGGTTCATGGTGGCGACGGCCTCCACCGGATAGTCGCCGCTCGCCGTCTCGCCGGAGAGCATGATGGCATCCGTGCCGTCCAGGATGGCGTTGCCGACGTCGGAGACCTCTGCGCGGGTCGGGCGCGGGTTGTTCGTCATCGTCTCGAGCATCTGCGTCGCGACAATAACCGGCTTGCCCGCCTTGTTGCACTTGCGGATGATTTCCTTCTGGATGATGGGCACGTCCTCAGCCGGCACCTCGACACCCAGATCGCCGCGGGCCACCATGATGCCGTCGGAGACCTCGAGGATAGCGTCAAAGTTCTTCACGCCCTCGAGATTCTCGATTTTCGGCAGGATTTCCATGTGGCCGTTGTGCTCCTCGATGAGCTTGCGGATGGCCAGCACGTCCTCCGGGCGCTGGATGAAGGAGGCAGCGACGAAGTCCATGTCCTGCTGGCAGCCGAAGATAATGTCCTTGGCGTCCTGCTCGGAGATGGGCGGGAGCCCCAGGGAGACGCCGGGAGCTGCCACGCGCTTCTTCGTGGACATGGGGCCGGAGTTCTGGATGGTGGTGATGATGTCCTTGCCCTTTATCTCGTCCACCTTCAGGGCCACGAGGCCGTCGGAGAGGAGCAGCGTGTCGCCGGGCTTGACCTCGGTGTAGAGGCCCTTGTGGTTGACGGAGACATGGGTCTCATCGCCCGGGGTCTCGTCGTAGGTCAGGGTAAACTTCTTGCCCTTCTCCAGCTGGACCTTGCCGTTCGCGAACTCGCCGAGGCGCATCTCCGGCCCCTTCGTATCGAGGACGAGGGAGATGACCTTGCCCGCCTTCTTTGCGGCCTCGCGGACGCGGTTGATGCGGCCCAGGTGCTCCTCATGGTCGCCATGGGAGAAATTGAAGCGAGCCAGGTTCATGCCGTTCTCAATGAGAGCCTCGACGATGCCCCGCTTGTCCGTGGAAGGTCCCTGCGTGCAGATGATCTTCGTCTTTTTCAACATAAAAAAACCCCACCTATCTTCCTTTGAAACAGCCAGCCGCCACTGCGGCCGGTCTCCGTAAGCAAGGGGCTTGCCCTTTGCCTCTTATCTTACTACATCCGCGAAAAAATTTCTACTGGCATATCCAAAAAACTTATGAAAAATCCTTATCGAATCCATAGAAAAATACGATAACATATAATGAAGAGAAACGTATTTGATCCAAAGGACGGGATATATATGAGCACGATCAGTTCTATCGCAAACAACACCTACACCATGTACAAGATGGCGGAAAAGAGCGCGAGCTCTGCGGAAGATACAAAGAGCACTTCTTCCAGCTCCAGCAGCTCCAGCACGAGCAGCTCTTCCAAATCCAATGAGGCCATGACGGCGGAGGAGTCGAAGTCTGCCGTTGACGCGGCGACGGAGAAGCGCAATGCTGCCATCGCAGCGGCCCAGTCGAAGGTCTCCTCCATCTCGAACCTCGTGAGCTCCTTCGGCTCCGCCTATGGCATCAAGAGCGCCACGAATCCATCGAGCAACGTCTTCTCAAATCTCTGGTCCAGCTACTCCTCTGCGGCCCAGGGGCTATCCAGCATCCGGGGCGTCACCAGCGGGGCCGCCGCCCTGGTCTCCTCCTACAACGACGCCCAGAAGACCTTCTCCGCCCAGTTTACGAGCTCCATGCAGGACCTGCAGGACGCGGCAAAGGCGGTAAAGAAGCTGGACTTCTCCTCCCTGAGCAGTGCCGACATCACCACGAACGCGACCACGGGCAAGAAGACCTACAGCGACAACCTGAAGAGCGCCATATCGAGCGTCAAGGATCTCGTCTCCGCCTACAACGATGCCCTCTCCGTCACCAGCGACTATAAGAGTGTCAGCAATCGCATGACGAGTCTCAATACGTCCTTCTCCGACACCACCTATCGCGCTGACAGCTACAAGCAGTACGGCATCAGCGTGGACAGCACGACGGGGAAGCTCTCCGTGGACGAGGACAAGCTCGCCACGGCGCTGGCGAATAACAGCTCCGGCGCAGAGGCCACCCTCGGGAAGAACGGCCTCGCCGGCAAGGCGGAGACCCATGCCACCTTTGCCCTCTCCCAGAAGGAGAGCGTCTTCCCCTCCATGAAGAGCATGCTGGGGGACCAGCTGACAAAGGCCAGCGCCTACACGAACCCCACGGTCCTCTCCGCCAGCATGAACGCCTCGATGCTCGGCAACCTCATCGACTCCATGTTCTAATCCCTAAATCTCGATGTGCAAAAAAGGCTTCGTGAACCGCCGTTCACGAAGCCTTTTCTTTTGCCCTTTACCAGAGCTTTCCCAGCATGAACCACATGCGGCCCTTTGCCTGGGCGCCCTTGCTCATGCCCTCGTAGTCGCCGATGCGCCTGGCGTAGTCCAGGCGGGCGAACCAGTCGTTTGGCCTTGTGTAGGCCAGGCCGAAGCCGTAGCCCTTCAGCGTGGCGCCGCCGCTGCCGGATCTCGGGTCCCGGTAGAAATTCACATGGCCCATGTCATAGTAGATGCTGGCCACCAGCCCGGGCATAGGCGTGTAGTAGCGCACCTCCAGGCTCCCCAGATACCCGGTGTCCCCCGAGGCCTCGCCGGCAGGATAGGCCCGCACCGCATTGGCCCCGCCCAAGCTGAAGTCCTCGGAGCCGTCGAGATTCCGGCTGGCCAGCTGGCCCGAGAGCGACAGGGTGGCATCCGTCCGATGGCCCAGAGCCTGGGTAGCCCGGAAGCTGCCCTCCGCCTTCGTGAAGCTGCCGTCCACCAGGCCGCCCTTCGAATCCCAGAACTTCGCGTAGTCCGAGTCCATGGAAACGTGGCCCGACCGGACATTTGCCGTGTACTCCGTCACGAGGCCCGAGCTCCGGTTTGATCCCGCCACGCCCACGTAAGCGCTGACGGAGTGCTTCTTGCTGTCAGCTGTCCCCTTGTATTTGCCGAGATTGTCCGTCAGGTGCCGATAGTCCACCCCATAGTTCACCGTGAGGGACCGATCCGACTCGTGGTAGATGGGCCGGGAGCCAAAGACGCTCACCGTGTCCGCCGTGCCGTTGGCATCGAGATTGATGATTTCCTGGGGGCCGCCCAGCTTGTAATCCATGCGACTGTACCCCAGGCCCACCGTCGTGCCCCCGTGGCCCACCAGCATCTCGTAGTTGATGTAGAAGTTATGCATCTCATGGTTCGAGAGGAGGCCGCCCACCTTGAACTTGGCACCGGTGCCATCGAGATCGTACATGCTGTGCTGGATGCCGTAGCGATAGCGTCCCGTGGAGGTCGAGCCATAGTTTTCCGCATAGAGGATGGTGCTCTCGCCCTTCCCCTCCTCGATGCGCACCGTGAGCTCCGTCTCGCCAAAGCCCTTGCCTGGGCCCAGGACACCCACGGCCCGGGTGCCGCTGGCGTCGGAGAGAGTGTAGAGGGCCGTCTCCAGCTTTTTCGTCCGGAGGATATCGCCTATCTTGAGCCCATGGAGGAAACTTTTCGCCACCGGGTCCCGGAGCCGGCTGTGGTTCTCCAGCTTCACGGCGCCGATATGGCCGGGGATGAGCTTTACCAGCACCACCCCGTCGGTGCTCTCCTGGGCCGGGAGATACGCCGTCGCAGCCGGGTACCCATGGGTGCGGGCGTAGAGGGTGAGCTTATTCAGCATGGCGTTGAGCTCCGATAGGGACTTTTTCGCCCCCATGCCCTCCTCGAGGATTTTCGTCAGCTCCGCCTTATCGAGATCCAACTCCGGCGCCTCCAGGCGGAAGCTCTTCACGTCGAAGGTGACGGCCGCTCCCACCTGCTGCGCTGGCAGATTCTGATCCTCCACCTGGGCCTCCGCCTTAGGCCCTGCAGCCGGCTTCCCCTTGCCCGGGATCTCCTGCTGGAGCCTGTCCACCTGGCTTTGCTCCACCCGGGGGAGCGGCGGCGGATAGCGGTTTGCGTCTCCCGCCGCCGCAAAGGACGCCTGGGGCAGGCAAAGCAAGGTCATCCCCAGCAGTGCGCTCATATTTTTACGATTCATACTATCGCCCTTTCCCTGCATT
>CAMCBT010000073.1 GCA_945873115.1 uncultured Mitsuokella sp. | reverse complement strand
GACGGGAGGACAGTGCAGACGCGTGAAGACGGAGTGCCGAATTAATCAGTGGTTCATTAAAAATAGATTATAAAACTTTCTTGTACAAGAAGCGGATATCCTCCAGGGAAAGCTCTTTGCAATTATTGACAAGCAACCTCTTCTGCTGGCTTCCGGCCTCCACAAGGAAGTCGATATCCGTCGGCTTTACGCCAAATTTCTCGAGGCTTGTGGGAATCTCCGTCTCCCGGACGACAGTTGCAATCTCCTCAATGATGATATCGGCTTTTTCCCCAATGCTCTTCCCTGAATGCTCGGGATAGACCGCATCACAGAGATCTGCCAGTCGATCCTCGCAGGCATCCTTGTTGAATTTCATGACATGGGCGAAAAGAATAGCATTTGATACGCCATGAGCAATATGATACTTGCCACCAAGAGGATAGGAGAGTGCATGCACCGCCGTTGTTCCAGACCCCGTGATGGCAACACCGCCATAAAAGGCCCCAAGCATCATTTCCATCTTTGCCTGCATGTTGTCCGCATTCTTATAGGCTTCGCGGATATTGTGGAAAATCTTTTTCGCACCGGCAAGAGCATAGGTATCGCTGAGCGGAGTCGCCTTATTGGAAGTGAGGCACTCCACACAATGGGCAAGCGCATCTACTCCGGTCGATGCAATAATAGCAGGAGGCAGACGACGAATCATGCTGCTGTCAAGGA
The DNA here is from genome assembly GCA_945873115.1 of uncultured Mitsuokella sp. Taxonomy (GTDB): domain Bacteria; phylum Bacillota; class Negativicutes; order Selenomonadales; family Selenomonadaceae; genus AWVT01. The sequence goes on along the minus strand of CAMCBT010000073.1, from coordinate 6,882 downwards.
TGACATAGTCAGGAATCATGCAATTGTTGACAATGCCCTGCTTCGACTCCTTTTCAGGAATCGAAACGATGGCATTGCAGGTCGCCTCAGAACCTGTGCCGCAGGTCGTCGGCATCATGACAGTCTTGACCTGCTTCGAAGCAATGGAGCTATCCGAGAGAAGATAACGCAGCGTGTAGGAGGCCCCCACAATGATGCTGGCAAGCTTTGCAGCGTCCATGACGCTGCCGCCACCAACACCGACGATGATATCCGGCTTGTCTCCTACCTCACCAATGACTCGCTCCACGTCGCTGACAGCAGGCTCTGCCGTCAGATCGTCAATAACGGTGACACTTCCCGCCTTGGAACAAATTTCCTCTACTGCCTTGGTGAGGCCAGCCCCACGGATTCCCTTATCCGTAAAGACAAGCGCATTCTTTACATTCTCTCGATTGAGGATTTCTTCGAGCTTCTCCGTGCTCCCCTCTCCCGCATACGAAACAGATGGAATAGTAATCTGATAGCTGCTCATTCTGAAAATTTCCCTCCATTATTTCCCCTGACGGATCCAATCCTCCGTCAGGCGGATGTACTTGATTGTCTGCCGGAAGTAGGTGAAGCTCACATGAATTGCTCCATCCCTTCCCTGCTTGATTGACGGGTAAGAAAATTCACGATTCTTCTTTTCCTGGGAGTTATTGCTCAGGCAGCTGCCATCACCCTCCTGTAGATTGCGCTTGTAAGGCCAAGTCCTTCCTCCATCTTCTGACAGGGCAATCGTCATGGGTGCCCGGGGAGTTCCCCAGATTGCCTTGCGCCCTTTCGGATCGATGGGTACATCTGCCGTCATATTGCGCTCCGCATCCTCCACGCTTCCCTCTTCTATTTCATCGTAAAGGGAAGCACGCCGGTCCGCACTGTCCTTTGCACTGATATCATTGAAGACAAGTGCCATGTTGCCATCCTGCAGGACGGTGGCTTGGATGGATGAGTTGTTATTGGGTAGATCCAAGGCTTTCGGGGTGCTCCAGGTCTTCCCATCCTGTGACTCGCTACGATATATATGATCTGCCCAGCGGCTGCGATAAAGAGCCACAAGCTTTCCATCCTTGCAGATGTTTACACACATGTGGACGCAGCCTACGCTATTCGGAACGGGATGCTCCTCCCAAGTCTTCCCCCCGTCATAGGAAAGACATACGGCGGAGGTATCATGATCGCCAATCCACTTCTCCCCGGGACGCGTCGCACAGCGAAAGATAGGAAGCGCCCAAGAACCATCGGCAAGCACCGTGACGGGCTGACGGATGAAGGTTCCTGGTTCCCCAATCAGAGTGCCAATGGGGTTCCAGGTCTTTCCCCCATCCTCAGAAGTCCGATACCGCACGATTGCCGTATCCTGATTTCCATATTTCTGTGCTGTATAGAGAAGCCAGAGCACCCCATTTGGTGCCTCGAAAAGAAGGGGATTCTGCTCAGATCGTGTTGGATCATCCGAGAGTTTTACAGGGACAGACCATGCATCTTTTCCATGATCAAGGCGTGAGAAATAGATGGAGATATCACTTACGCCTTCTTGTGTTCCGGAAAACCATGTACAAAGAAGATCCCCATTCGATAGCTCCAGAAGGTTCGACGCATGATTTTGCGGATTGGTAGAAGGAAGGTATGCCTCCTGCTGTCCCATTTCCTCATTTTTACGAAGGATGCCATCAAACTGCTCACTCATTTTATGCCTCCCCTTTCAGTGATGCCATCGCAACTTTTACAACAGCCTTCTTCACATGAGCATTCTCTCCGAGCCGGCAATTTGGTCGGTGTACATCCCAAGGGAAGATCACGAGAAGCCCCCCTGCATGCAAAGGAATAAAAGTCTCCTCCTTCATTCCTTCCCCTGCATCATAGTAAAGAATATCTTTTTCCTCCATGGCATCCAAATCAACCTTGCCCGCATTCTGCAACAACCCACAACCGATTTGCTCTGCCCCTTCTATGATACATTGGATGTCAATATATTTTTCATGACGCTCCGGACGACGCTCCTCTATCGGCTGCGTATCGTACTCCGAAACCTTCGCAAAGATATTCTTCCCTTCTATTTCAAAGGTACCTGAAGTAATATCCCGAAAATCCGTATCCAACAGAAAGGAAATTCCCTTCCGTATTGCTTCTGGGTAGAAGGATAGCTCTTCTTGTATGCTTTCCAGTCTCCCGACAATCATAATATTTCCTCCGCTTCACGTAAAATAGCTCATTACCTCATTGGGAAAATAAGAACCGCTCCCGCCGTCAATGCCACAAGACGGATAAAGTACTGGGGAACCGTAAATTCCCAAAATTCTATCATGGTATATTTGCCAGCGCCCATAATCATAGCAGGCATACCATCAATTGGCAGGAAGTGCCCGCACCAGCCGGAAATGACGATGGCAACCGCTGCCGCCGTCGGGTCAAGACCCATGGCAAGACAGGTGGCTATCGCCATCGGCGCGAAGACGTACACCGTCCCGATGGTCGAGCCCGTGAGCGTCGCCAACAGGCTCGTCAAAATGCAGAACGCGAAGATGAGGAAGAACGGATTGACATCTGCCCCGAGCGCATGGGCGACCGTCACGCCGACGAGGTTGGTGAGTCCCGTCGACCCCATCGCGTCGGCGATGCCGATGACGCCCGCGCTCATCAAGATGATCGGTGCGCTGATGGCATCCCGGATTTCATCGAAGCTCAGTACCTTGCCGACGAGGAGGCCGAAGACCGAGATGCCCGTGATGGCATAGCCGGCATCGCCGATCTTGCTCTGCGCGATCATGCCGATGACAGCAATCACGAACATGAAATAGGTCAGCTTCTCCTGCCCCGGCGTGAGGGAGGATGTTTCCGCCATCTTCGCCGCCGCTTCCTTGTCCGCCATGGCGATGGGATGGACCGGAAGGAACTTGTAGGCAAGTGCTGCCCAGAAGAGGAAGCCAAGGGATAGGATGCCCATGACCATGGAGACCTTCATAAGGCTCACTTCCTGCGTGATGCCGACGCTGGCGAGCACGGCGATGATGATGCCGTACTGCAGCGCGATGTTGATCGGAAGAAGCGGATGGTTCGCCGCAAAGCCCGCCGGCATGAGCACCTTGCTGGGCGCCAGCTTTTCCGTGTCCGGCAAGTTGGTGAGGAAGCCGATGGTCAGGACATAGTAGGCGGTCGAGCCCATGCCGAAGAGCGAGCAGGCCAGCATGACGATGAGCGTCAGAATGATATAGGCCTGATAGCCTCCCTTTTCCGCCATATTATGAATCACTTTTTTGAATATTCTGATAAAATTAGTTTTCTGCAAGCCTGCAATGATAGCCATGAAGGCTGCGAGCATGACAATTGTCGAATTGGCAAATCCGCCAAATGCCACCTTGATGTCGACGATGCCGAACACGACCATCAAGAGGCACGCGAGGAGCGGCGGTGCGCCGAAGGGAAGCTTGTCGACCATGATAAGAATGATCATGAAGGCGATGATTGCGATTGCTATCAGCATAGCCGTTGTCACGGGTATCACTCCCTGTTCTATGAAATATTCTATGAAATTTTATGAAACTCAATATTTTTTGAAAACTTCTTCCAACGCCTTGCGAATCTTTTCATCGGTGCAGTTCGACGGGCGGCGTGCGGGGCCTACCTTGTAGCCTCGCATGTTGACGGCAAGCTTCACGACGGAGTTCGGATTACCCATCTGCATAACATTGCGGAAGGGACGGATCTTCTTCTGGGCCTCGTTTGCCTTTTCGATATCGCCGGCTTCCCAGTACTTGTAAATGCTGACCATGAGCTCGGGGAAGACGTTGGAGCAGCCGGAGATGGCACCTGTGCCGCCGGCCATGAGAGTCCAGAGGATGATGGAGTCGCTGCCGGCGAGAACGTTGATGCCTGGCACCGTGTTCTCGATGTACTTCAGCGTGTTGTCGAAGTTTCCGCTGGAGTCCTTGATGCCGATGATGTTCTTATGCTGCTCCATGAGCCGCTTGACCGTCGTGTAGGCAATGTTGTTGCCCGTGCGGGCGGGGATATTGTAGAGGAGCATCGGAAGCTTCGTCGCCTCTGCCACAGCCGAGTAATGGCCGAAAAGATCCTCCTGGGATACGGCCACGAAATAGGGCGATATAACGGAGAGGCAATCCACCCCCAGGTCTTCCACACGCTTTGTGAACTCTACCGTCTCCTTGGTGGTGACGCAGCCTGTGCCTGCGTAGACGGGAACTCGCCCATGGACAGCTTCCACAGCTGCCTTGATGATCTCCAGCTTTTTCTCCTGGTTGAAGGCGTAGAACTCACCATTCGTGCCCAAGGGGAAGATGCCGCTTACCCCCGCATCGATGAGATGGTCGATGAATTCCCGATACATGCCGGCATCAAACGTCTCGTTTTCCGTCAATGCTGTGACGACTGGCGTAATAAGACCCTTAGCTTGGAACATTTTTTTCATCCTTTCTATATGCAAGGGCTCTGTGCGGATGACCATCCCCCGCGCGAGCCAAAGGCTTACAAGATATCCTTGTGCTTGCGGCTTGCCATTTCATAGGCGAGCCGCAGGGCTTCCTTCATGCTGGCCTCGCTGGCCTTGCCTGTCCCTGCCACGGGGAAGGCGGTACCGTGATCCACTGATGTGCGGATAATGGGAAGGCCGACGGTGACATTGACACCGCTGTCGAATCCCAGCACCTTGATGGGGATGTGGCCTTGGTCATGATACATGACAACGACGATATCGAATTCATTGAGATTTGCCGCCCGGTGGAATACACTGTCCGGCGGAACAGGTCCTGTGACATTCCAGCCCCTTGCCTGGGCTTCCTTGACAGCAGGCTCGATTTCCTTTTCATCCTCATCCCCGAAAAGCCCATGCTCTCCACAGTGCGGGTTTAGGCCAGCCACGGCAATTCGAGGCTTCTCGATACCCATAAGCTGCAGGGTTTCCTCTGCCAGCTCCGTGACCTTCAAGATGCGTTCTTTTTTGACAAGCTTTGGCACATCCCGATAGGCCACATGGGTCGTCACATGGATGACGCGAAGCTTCGGTGCCGTGAGCATCATGGAGAAGTCCTTCGTCCCCGTCAAGTGGCCGAGGATTTCCGTATGGCCCGGGAAGTGGACACCTCCTGCATTGAGTGCCTCCTTGTTCAGCGGGGCTGTGACAATGGCATGAATCTTCTTTTCCATGGCAAGTGCCGTTGCCCGCTCAATGTACTCGTAGGCCGCCTTGCCTGCCCGGCCGTCCACCTTTGCAAAGGGAAGGTCTGCTGGGAGGTTGTGGAAATCCACCACGTCGATGATTCCGGGCTGGTAGGTTCCCTTCTCCGGATCCTCGACCGTGTGGATATCGCTCTTCGCCCCGATGATTTCCACCGCCCTCTTCAGGATGGCCGCATCGCCGAAGACCAAGGGCCTTGCCTTTTCATAAAGGGCAGCATCTGCTAACGCCTTGACGATGATTTCCGGGCCGACGCCTGCAGCATCTCCCATGGTAATGCCAAGAATCGGTTTCTTCATACGCTTTCCTCCTGTAATGCCTCGCTCCCCGCACCATGCAGCGCATCGATTGCCTTGCAAAATGCATTGGGCGAGCCGAAGGCCCCTGCCTTCGTGACCATTGGGATTTCTCCCGCGCCTTCTCTTTTCAATATGCCGAGGGGGATGCCTGGCTCCACCTCCTGACAGATTACGATTTCCGTTCCGCCAATGGCCCTTGTGATGTGTACGGCTGTATCGCCCCCTGTGACCACCAGGCCACATACCCTGTCCAGGGGAAGGTCCCGCAGGATTTCCCCCATCTTGCAGGCAAGCCTCTCGCTCATCTCCTTGCCGGAAAGTCCATGGGCTTTCCCGACTTGTACTGCATAGGACACATCCGCATCTGTCTCCGCGGCCGAGAGCAACACGTCCTGGCCGCTTGCAAGAATCCTTCCAAGCTCCTGGAGAAGCTGCTCCTTCCCCTGCTCTTCAAAAAGCATTTCAGGTGCTAGCTTCAGGATGGGAATAGAGCGCAGGGCCTTTATTCGTCGGATTTGCTCCTGCGTCGTCTCGCTGATGCTTCCCGCGCATAGGAGAGCTCCTCCTCTGCGGGCTGAAAAAAGCGGAGCAGCTTTCCTCTGCCAGCCGTAGAATGCCGGCAGATATGCAGCGAGGCCAGCAGAGCCTGCCCAAAGAATTCGCTTCCTTCCGCGCACGGTATCCATGAGCAAAGTGAAGTCCTTTTCCTCCTCTATATCCGCCACAATCCAGCTTGTCCCCGCCTGGACCTTTTCTTCCAGCCAGCCACGAGCCTTCTCCGGGCTCCCCCGAAGGATGAAAAGAGGCAGGACGGCACTTCCCACTCCTGCTTGCTCCTTCACAAGCAAAGGAATGCAAGATGCCTTGACAGGTGTCTTGGGGGCGTGGGCGAGCTCCGTCTCCTCGAGGCGGCGCCCCAGCAGGAGCTGGGCCCCTTCCCGCGTCGTGCGGCCCGCCGCTGGGAAGGCCGGAGCCAGGATGACGAGCTCTGGCGAAAGCACGTCGCACATGCCCTGAATCTCTGCGGCCCAAGAGCCCCGCAGGGTGGAATCCATCTTCTTGTAGAAGCAGGATATACCCTGCGCCATCAGCTTTTCTGCAAGGTTGCGGGCACGCTTTCTCGCCTCCACTGGCGTGAGCTCTCGGCTGTCCGCATCGATGACAATGCCATCCGCCTCCACCTTTGTCAGGGACAACCCCAGCTGGACGCTGGTGCGGATGCCGCTCTGGACGAAGGAAAGTGCCGTGTCGTTTGCTCCCGTCAAATCATCCGCTAAGACCGCAAAGTTCATCAAAACTCCCCTTTCCATCTTCTAGGGAACCACTGATTAATTCGGCACTCCGTCTTCACGCGTCTGCACTGTCCTC
>CAMCBT010000072.1 GCA_945873115.1 uncultured Mitsuokella sp. | reverse complement strand
GATGCCGCATTTCTTTGCGGCACGGACGACGGAGCCGCTGATGGTGTCCACCTCTGTCCGGCGCCCTGCCATAAGATCCGCGTATATCGAGGTCTGCCCCTCCGGATTCTTCAGGGAGGTCTGCCGCACCCTCTCTTGCATCTCCTCCCCGTCAAAGGAGAGCCCCAGTGCTTTTGCGACCGTCAGAGCCTCCTCCAGAAGCTGACAGGTCATGCTCCAGGCATGTGGGTCTCCAGCGATGAAGCCCATGCGCACGCCGAGGATGCCTGTGACGGCACTCAGAGAGACATTCGTGAAGAGCTTGTCCCAGATGAGCTGCTGGATGTTCGTCTGGATTTTCCCCACGAAGCCTGCCCCATCGAGGACTTCCTTCAGCCTTGGCAGGAAGCCCTCTGCATCCGGCTCCAGCATGCCGATATTCGTGCCGCCCTCTCCGCCGTGACGCACATGGCCCTTCTCCAGCACCGCCCCATTGTCCTCCGTCGTCCCGATGATGATGTGGGAAAGGGGCGCGAATTCCTTCAGGATATCCTCGTGGCCCGAGCCATTCTGCAGCGTCATGAGGTACGTGTGCTCCCCGATGAGATGCCGGTTCTCCGCAAGCGCCGCCCGGGAAAAGAGCGCCTTGACGAAGACAATGACCAGATCCACCGGGCCAATCCCCTCCGACGAAGTCACCGCATGCGGATGGTAGATATTCGACTCTCCCTGCTCCTCCAGGGTGAGTCCCTTCGAGGTGATGGCCTCGATAAGCGCCGCGTCCTTGTCAATGAGGACAACCTCATTCTCCTTGGAAAGATGACCGCCGTAGATGGAGCCCATGGCTCCGGCACCAATGACAGCAATCTTCATGCACGTCCCTCCTCTGTATGCATGCCTGTCTTTCTGTTTATCTGACAATAAAGAGTATACCAGTATACCGGTGCGCAGTCAATAGTATTTCATCGAATAATCTCGGATTTTATTGTATTTCACAATAGATAAAATCAAATTCCGAAATAATACGTTCTATTCCAACGTAAAAAACTGCAACAGGAGCGTGTTGCTTCCTGTTGCAGTCCTGCACGTATGGAATTTTACGTCAGCTCATAGCGAGCAATCTCGTCCGTCTCCCGGTTGGTGGCGATGAGGATGTCCTTGCCCTCGTAGACGTAGTGGAGGACATTGGCGGCGCCGCGGCCTCGGTCGAGCTCCTGGGCCACGTAGCCCTTGCCCTCCTCGTAGGTGAAGGCGAGGAGCAGCCGCTCCCCCTTGCGGTGGCCTAGGATCCAGGTGGGCTTTCCCTTTATCGTGCCGCCGAAGATGGCGTGGAGGAACTCCAGCTTCTCGGGGTAGGTGTAGGCTAGCTGGAATTTCCCGTCCTTCTGCTCATAGATGTTGATGGTATCCCCGTGGAAGGGGGCGATGGTGCAGAGCTCCTCCTTGCCGTCGCCGTTGAGGTCGAGAAGGAGGCCGTCGCTGGCCGCGTCCTCGATGAGCTGCTCCACGCGCCACTGGTCCCCCGCTGTCTTCGGCGGGTACACGTGGAAGACGCCATTATCCGTGGAGACGATGCTGCTCATGCTGCCATCTGCCTCCACGTGGCGATAGTAGCCGTGGTTCTTCAGGAGGCCTTCCTTGATGGGGGTGAGCGGGAGCTGATGATCCTCATTGTAGCCGGACAGATCCTCCGGCAGCTCCGCCACGAAAATCTTCCCGGGGAAGCGCCAGTCCTCCTTGTACTCGTGGCCGGACTTCAGGGCGCAGGCGATGAGGTAGTTCTTCCCCCCTGCCTGAAGGATATCGAAGCGATGGACGAAGGGCAGGTCGCAAAGCTTCCGCACCTCCCAGTCATCCTTTCCCCGCGGGGTGACGATGACGATGGAGGCATCCTTCGAGTCGTTCGGCGAGTAGAATTTCCGGGTGGCCAGAAACTGGCCGTCCGTGCCCGGCACCTGCTCCATGGTCATGACGCCGCCGGGGCCATCCCAGACGGTCTCCTCGATTTTCCCGTCGAGGCTGATGAGGTAGCATTTGTCCACCTTCTCTGCGGCACAGAGGAAGTGATCCTTTCCCTGATAGTGTAGCATGGTGAGGGAGTAGCACTTGGAGAGCTGTCCCACCACGTCTTTTTTTACCTGTAGCATATTCCTTCTCCTCTTAAAGTCCCTGGGCCCCATCGAGATAGCGGCGCAGGAAATCGTTTGCAAAGGCGAGCTCCTTCTTCCAGTCCTGTCCCTCGAGGTACCAGAACTCTCCGACGAAGCGGCGGACGCCGAGGGCCCAGGCCTTCTTCGCGACGGTCGCGAAGTCCACATGGCCCGTACCGAAGGGAATCTCCCGGTACTTGCCGGGGACCGTCTCCTTCAGATGGACGGCGACGATGTGGCCCCGGCCCGTCTCCAAATCCTCCTCCACGCTCTTCCCGTAGAGAAGGGAGGCATTTGTGAGGTTGCCGCTGTCGGGATATACCCCGAGGTAGGGGGACTGAACCTGCTCCACATAGTGCATGGCCTTTTCCACCGTGTCCATGAAGGGGGTCTCCATGGTCTCAAAGCCCAGCTGCACGCCGCCCCGGGCAGCGAGGAGCGTAGCCCTCTTCAGGTTCCGGGCGAAGTCCTCCCGGGTCTTTTCCGTGCCCTCGTCGTAGTAGACATCGTAGCCGGCGAGCTGTATGGTGCGGATGCCGAGCTCTGCTGCAAGCTTCACGGCTCCCTCCATGATCTCCATGCTGCGGGCCTGCTTCTCGGGATCCGGGTCGCCGAAGGGGTATTTTCGGTGGCCGCTCAGGCAGATGGAGCCAAAGGGGATGCCGGTGGCCTGGATAGCCGACCGAATCTCCTCCTTTTCCGCCTCGCCCATGGTGAGGCGGGCGAGCTTTGCGTCCGTCTCGTCGATGCTCATTTCCACATAGTCAAATCCCGCCGCCTTCGCTGCCTCCAGTTTTTCCCGCCAGGTGAGGGTGCTCGGCATGGCCTTTTCGTACAGGCCCAGCTGATAGTCTCTCGTCATAGGTACCTCCATCCAAAGAAACAAGGCAGGACAGCCGTATGGCGCGGCAGCCCTGCCCCCTTCTTATTTCAGATCTGCGGCCTCAATCTTCTCTGTCATTTCCTGCTCCGAGAGGAGGTTCTTCAGGCCGATGACCTTTGCCTTCGTCCCGGCGAACTGCCCCTCCAAGGAGGCGGAGCAGAAGACCACGTCATAGTTATTGGCCTGGGACTTGGCATCTCCCACGTTCGTGTGGTAGACATCCGCGTCGATGCCCAGCTTCTTGAAGACCTTGCTGAGCTTCATCTTGATGATCTGAGAGGAACCCATGCCGCTTCCGCAGGCTGCGATAACCTTTAACATGATAAGCACTCCTTTATAGACACAATATTCATTCTTATCCTACATCATACGCGCAAAAGGTGCGTTAGTCAACGACGACCTGATCGACCGGGACGCCCTGCTTCTTTGCCAGGACTTCCTTATAGGCATCGTAGTCCTCGGCGATGAGGAAGTAGGTATCCTTGTTGCGATAGTAGATAATCTGCGGGATGAGGAGGAGCAATACCACGACTATCGCCACGCCCACATACTGGAAGTAGTTCATGATGACGCCGATGGCAGGCCAGAGAGTATCCCAGTCAAAGTTGCCATGCCAGCCGCCGAAGTTCCCCGTGGTGAAGTAGTAGGCCGCAAAGGCGCCGCCCAGCACCTGGATGATGCCGCTGCAGAAGGGGAGAATCGCCGCTGCCCGAACACCGCCCAGGCGGTTCGCGAAGACGGCGAAGGTCGCATTGTCGAAGAAGAGCGGCACGAATCCGCTGATGATGAGGATCGGGCTCTGGAAGACGATGAGGCCGAGGATGGCGAGGAACTGACCGAATGCACCAAAGAGGAAGCCGAAGGTCACGGCGTTCGGATGGCCGAAGCCATAGGTGGCGGCGCAGTCCACAGCAGGCATGGAGCCCGGCAGGAGCTTCTCGGAGATGCCCTGGAAGGAATTTGTCAGCTCCGAGACGAAGGTGCGGACGCCCAGCTGCAGGATGGTGAGGTAAACGGCGAAGTTGAAGGACTTCTCCACGATGTAGAAGGCGAAGTTCTGCTTCGGGCTGAAGCCCTTGTCGATCTGGTGCATGAGGTCGGCGCCGAGGATGGTGATGATGGCACCGAAGAAGATGGTCATGAGGATGCCCGTGGCCACCATGTTTTCATTGAAGATGGAGAGGAAGCCCGGAAGCTTCAGATTCTCCAGGGATTTCTGGGGATTGCCGATGCGCTTTGCCAGCTTCGACACCAGGAAGATGCCGAACATCTGCTGATGGCCGGTGGCGAAGCCGCCGCCCTCCGTGAGCTTTGCCACCGGCTCCACGGTGAGGTTCGAGGCCACGGACCAGTAGGTGCCCAGAAGCACGCCCAGCATGAGCACCACGCCGGGATCCTGGAGGTTCGGGAAGCAGAAGAGGACGAGCCAGAGGGCTGTCGAGGACTGCTGCACCATGACATGGCCGGTGATGAAGAGGGTGCGGATCTTCGTGTACTTGCGGAAGAGCACCAGGAGGATGTTGATGGCGAAGGCAATGAGCAAGACCATCATCATCATGGAAAAAGAGCGGCCGATGTTCTCGACGCTCATCTGGGCCGCCGCCTGGCCGAAGTAGGGGTCGATGACGGCAGCGGAGAGATCGAAGCGATCCTTCAGGCCCACGAGCACCGGACGGAAGTTTCCGACGAGTCCGCTGGAGGCGACCATCAGAATCATGTAGCCGACGACGGCCTTGATGAAGCCGGCGATACATTCGTAGATGGGCTTTCGGAGAAGCGCATAGCCCACGAAGACGATGAAGCCGATGAAGAACTGGGGCTTCGTCAGGATGTTGTTCTGGAAGAATTCCCAGATACCAAGCAAGATTTCCATATGTCCTCCTCCTATGCCTCAATTGCCAGAAGATCTTCCGGCGTCTTAGCCGCAAGAATCTTCTTGACGATTTCCTCATCCGAGAGAGTCTCCGAGAGGGCCATGAGATTTTTGATATGAGCGTCGTCGTCCGTCGCCGCCAGCACCACGAAGATGCGGGCATCGTGCTCCCCGTCCTTCGCGAAGCGGACAGGCTTTTCCGTCTTCATGAAGCACATGCTGGTGCCATGGACACCTCGGCCGCGCTCCGCGTGGGGGATGCAGATATCCGGCGCGATGACGATGTAGGGGCCCAGCTCCTCCACCTTCTCGATGATGAACTCCGGGTACTCCTTGTCGATGGTGCCGTCCGCCAGAAGCGGGGCGCAGGCGGCGCGGATGGCGTCGCGCCAGTCGTCAAAGCCCTCGTGAAACGAGTAGTGCTTGTCTTCCACAAATTCCTTAAACACGGTAGGTCTCCTCTCTCGGCATTCTTACAGGCAGGAGCGGAACGGGATGTTCTGGGGATGCTCGAAGCAGTCCTCGAAGCCCCGGCGATGGTGATAGTAAATCTTGTCCTTGTCCTGGGGATAGACATAGCGGCCGCCCACCTGCCAGAAGAAGGGATGGAACTTGTACTCGTTGCGGTCCTTCTTGAAATCGTAGAGGAGCTTTATCTCATCGCAGTCCGCTTGAAAATTCGTCCACACATCCCAGTGGATGGGGACCACCACCTTGCACCGGAGGTTTTCCGCCATGCGGAGGATATCGACGGAGGTCATCTTGTCCTGCATGCCGATGGGGTTCTCGCCGAAGGAACCGAAGGCCACGTCGATGTCGTAGTCCTTGCCATGCTTTGCAAAGTAGATGGAGAAGTGGGAGTCGCCGGAGTGGTAGATATTGCCGCCCGCCGTCTTGATAAGATAGTTGACGGCCTTCTCATCCATGTCCGTGGGGCACTTACCCGTGAGCTCCTCCCGATCCGGGCCCGTGGAGTCCGTGGTGACGATGCAGGTCCTGTCGAAGCTGTCCAGGGCGATGATCTCGATATCCTTGATGCGGATGACGTCGCCCGGCTTCACCACGTGGCAGCGCTCCTCGGGCACGCCCCACTTGACCCAGGTCTCCACCGACTTCTTCGGGCCGATGAAGGGCACCGGGATCTCCTTGCCGTTCTCATCCGTCGTGGTCATGCCGCTCTTCAGCACGTGGGCGGCCCACTCGGCGGACATGTGATCCTGGTGGTAGTGGGTGGCCAGCACCGCATCCACCGTCTTGAAGGCGAAGGGGTCGATGACGAAGGGAACATTGCGGAGGTTCGGCTGCATGGTGCGGCAGCCGCACATGTTAGCCATCTGGTGGCCCACCTTCATCTTGCCGTCCCCGTGGGTGCGCTTTCCGTTCCCGCACCAGAGGTCCACCGTCACATTGGCGCCGCCCGGCGTCTTGAACCAGACCCCCGTGCAGCCCAGCCACCACATGGCCACCTGGCCTGCGGGGACCTCATAGCCCTCGATGTCCTCCACCAGCCAGGTGCCCCACTCGGGAAAGGTGCTCATAATCCAGCTTTCCCGTGTCATCTCCGATATCTTGCTCATTACATGCCCTCCTATTACCGTAACGCTCATATTTCCCTTTCGTAATGGCGTTTTCCTTTGATATAATCCTATCATACCATCTTTTTATGCTCACTTCAAGTAGTTTTCTGAAATTTTATTTTGGGATTCTCGGAATGTTTCTATTTTATGATTATTTTATGCTTGTTTTTCTCCCGGTCTTCTAGTATAATCGGATATGAGCATATTGCTTCCTTTATGCTTTTTTGAAAGGAGCTCCCCATGAAAAACAGCAAAAGCATCATATTCCGCCGCCAGCAGGAGCTCCTGAAGCTCCTGAAGCAGGAGACCTCCATCGACGTGGAAAGCGCCGCCAAGGTGCTCGGGGTCTCCCCCACCACCATCCGCCGAGACCTGCAGACCTTCGCCGACCAACACCTGGTGACCCGCTTCCATGGGGGTGCCCAGCTCAATAGCGGCTCCCTCCAGGAGGAGGACCTTCCCCTGAGCGACGACCCGAAGGCCCACATCGACCGGGAGCAGAAGGAGGCCATCGCCCGCTACGCCGCCACCCTCATCGAGGAGGGGGACACCATATTCATGAACTCCAGCTCCACCACGCTCCTGCTCCTGAACTACATCAAGGACAAGCACGTCATCCTCGTGACGAACAACAGCCATGCGGCCGGCCACCCCCACGCGCCGGAGGTCACCATCATCCTGACAGGGGGCGAGATTTACGAGCGCCGCCAATCCCTCGTGGGGGACTTCGCCCTCCAGACCCTGGCGAAGATAAACGCCAGCAAGACCTTCCTCGGGGTCTCCGGCATCAGCGCCACCGGCGGCGTCACCACCTCTGTCCTGCCGGAGACAGCCGTCAACGAGATGATGATGCGCCGCTCCGGCGGCAACTGCTACGTGCTGGCCGCCCGCAGCAAGATCGGCCGCACCCACAACTTCCTCTCCGGCGGCCTCCAGCATATCCACACCCTCATCACCTGCACGGGGGCGGACCCAGAGGAGCTCGAAGCCATCCGAGGGCGAGGCGTCCGGGTCATCGAGGTGGAGGAAGACAGCGGCAGGGAGCTGGGCTAATCCCCTGTTTGCAAGACAAAAGGGACGATATCCAACCGCGCAGATGGGATATCGTCCCTTGTTTTTGCAAAAAGCCTTCAAAGATCAGTCCCGCCGCTCGAAGCAGTCCGCATCCACATAGATATGCACGGGTCTCTCTCCTGTGGACTCTCCCCTAGTCGCGGGTCGGCAGCAGGAGCTCCTTGTGGCGGATGAGGTAGCCTGTGAGCTCGATGAGGGCGTCCTTCGTCTCCTGGTACCGGGTCCCTGCATGGTGCGCCGGCAGCTCCCGGGTGGGGGCGAGCTGCTCCTCGTAGCCCTCCCGATAGGCGCCGATCCTTTCCTCCGTGAGGTAGCCGTAGGGGGTCACCACCTCCGAGATTCGCTCCGTCATGGGCGGCACGAGGGAGTAGTATTCGTGGCCCTCCGGCGCCAGGAGCTCCAGTAGCGTCGGCAGGATGTGCATATGGGATCCGATGGTGTTGCCCGCCAGCATCGCCTTGGTGAGCTCCGGATGGGAGATGGCAAAGGAGGTCAGATATTGCTCCCGGAGCACCGGCTCCCCGCGGGGAAGGATTCCCTTGTCAAAGGGCAAGATGCCGATGGAGTGATCTC
>CAMCBT010000071.1 GCA_945873115.1 uncultured Mitsuokella sp. | reverse complement strand
GGGAGGACAGTGCAGACGCGTGAAGACGGAGTGCCGAATTAATCAGTGGTTCCTTTACATGAAAAAACAGCAGAAATCCGTGATGGATTCCCGCTGTCTTGCCTATCAAATCGTCTATCCGATTATTTTCCCACAACTTCCTTGAAGGTCTTGACCACATTTTCCTTCGTGAAGCCAAACTTCTTGAAGAGGAGGCCGGCCGGTGCCGAGGCGCCGAAGGTCGTCATGGTCACGGTCTTGCCGTCGAGACCCACGTATTTGCCCCAGCCGAAGTCCGAAAGAGCCTCCACCGCCACGCGGGCGCGGACGTTCTTCGGGAGAATGCTTTCCTTATATTCCTCCGTCTGCTCCTCGAAGAGATCCATGCAGGGCATGGAGACGACGCGGACATCGATGCCCTCGCGGGAGAGCTCCTCCTGGGCCTCGATGGCGAGCGAAACCTCCGAGCCCGTGGCGATAAGGATGCCGTCCATAGATGCCGCGTTCTTCGCCTCGGAGATGACGTAGCCGCCCTTCAGGGCCTCCTTGGAGGATCCAGAGAGCTGCGGGAGATTCTGCCTCGTGAGCACGAGGGCCGTCGGCGTCTCCCGGCTCAGCACGGCACTGGCCCAGGCTGCCGCCGTCTCCGTGGCGTCCGCTGGACGGAAGAGGTGGAAGTTCGGCATAGCCCTGAGTGCCGCCGCCTGCTCGATGGGCTCATGGGTGGGACCGTCCTCCCCGACGCCGATGCTGTCATGGGTGAAGACATACATGGTGGGGATTTTCATGAGGGAGGCCAGGCGAAGCATGGGCTTCGTGTAGTCGCTGAAGACGAAGAAGGTGGCGACGAAGGCCTTCAGGCCCCCATGGAGGGTCAGTCCGTTCTCCATGCCTGCCATCGCCAGCTCCCGGACGCCGAAGTGGATATTGCGGCCGCTGTAGTCCCCCTTTTGGAGGAACCCCTCCCCCTTCAGCTCCGTCTTGTTCGACGGGGCAAGGTCCGCACTGCCGCCCACGAGCTGCGGGAGCACATCCTTCAGATGGTTGAGGATGATGCCAGAGAGGGCACGAGTCGCCTGGGGCTTGTCCTCGTGCTCCCAGAGAACCTTGTCCTCGAGGATTGCCTCTTCGTCTACCTCCGAATGGCAGGTATCCCAAAGCTTCTTCTGCTCCGGGAACTTCTCGGCGTAGGCGGCAAAGAGCTCATCCCAGGCCTTTTCCTTCTCCGCGCCGAAGGCTGTGCCCTTCTTGACGTAGTCGTAAACCTCCTCGGGGATATAGAAGCTCTTGTCGGGGTCGAAGTCGAGATTTTCCTTGAGGGCCCGCACATTCTCCTCGCCCAGGGGCTCGCCATGGGCAGATGCCTTGCCCTGCTTTGCGGGGCAACCGTAGCCGATTTCCGTCTTGATGGTGATGAAGGAGGGCCGGCTCGTGTCCTTCTTGGCGATGTCGATGGCCTTGCCGATGGCGGCGAGATCGTTGCCATCCTCCACCGTGATGGTCTGGAAGCCGAAGGCCTCCATGCGCTTCTCCACGTTCTCCGTGAAGGCGATGTCCGTGCTGCCCTCGATGGAGATTTTGTTCGAATCATAGAGGACGATGAGCTTGCCGAGGCCGAGGGTGCCGGCGAGGGAGAAGGCCTCCGAGGAGATGCCCTCCATCAGGCAGCCGTCACCCCCCAGCACGAAGGTGTAGTGGTCGACGATATCAAAGCCCGGACGGTTGAAGACTGCAGCCAGGTGCGCCTCCGCCATGGCCATGCCCACAGCCATGGACATGCCAGCCCCCAAGGGACCCGTCGTGGCCTCAACCCCCACCGTATGGCGGTACTCCGGATGGCCCGGCGTGAGGGAACCATCCTGACGGAAGCTCTTCATATCCTCCATGGTGAGGCCATAGCCAAAGAGATGGAGGAGCGAATAGAGCATGGCAGAGCCATGGCCACCAGAGAGGATGAAGCGATCCCGATTCGCCCACTGGGGATTTTTCGGATTGTGCTTCATATGGTGGGCCCAAAGCTCAAAGGCCATGGGAGCCGCCCCCAAGGGTAGCCCCGGATGCCCGGAATTCGCCTTCTGAATCGCATCCGCCGAAAGCACGCGGATGGCATTGACGCATTTCATATCAAGATTACTCAACTGGATTACTCCTTTCTTATTTCAAAAGATGCCTCTACGCCCTGACGTTCTAGATATGCTGCCACGAGGGAAAGTACTTCTCGCGCATCTTCCAGTTACTCCGCCACCTGAGCCTTGAAGGCACCAAAAGAATCATCATCATCCTTAGCAAGCTCAATCTTTCGACCTATTTCCTCTTGTCCAGTTCTGTATCAAGCGGCATGCAAATCACTCCTCCCTTTATACTTTATACTTAATCCTTTTTTGCTGCTATGTCTGGACGCAGGGCGGCGGCGCCTTTTAGGTAGACGTGGGCAATTTCCCGCTGGGATTTTGCCGTATCGGCCAGCACCAGGACGCGGATGCATTTCTTGAGGCTGCCCTCGATGGCGCACTGGCGGGCATCGAAGAGAGGGACCAGATCGAAGCCGTGGAGCTCCCGGACACCTGCCGTGGGGAAGGCCGCCGTCAGATCCTCCGTCATGGTGAAGATGGCCGCCCCGATATCCTCCGGGGAAAGCCCATTGCGGGCGAGGATCTCCTGCATCATCTCCCGGGCCGCCGCCCATATAGCCTCCCTTTCGTCCTCCGTCACCGTGATAGCCCCGCGAATGCCTCTCATGCTCGTCCTCCTACCCAGAACCACTTGTTTTACGACTATTCTATCATGTTTTCCCTCCTATGGCTAGGTGGGGGAATGGCTTTCTTTTCCTACAATACAAAATAGATGGTGTAACAAGGAGCAATGTAAAAATGCCCCCTTTCTGCTACAATAGAATAGAAAGAAAGGAGCATACCATGGATGCGATAAAGGAAGCCGCCCTACCGGCAAAGGAATTGGAGGCCATCGAAAGAAAGCGCCAGCAGGAAATGAAGTCCATGCAGGAAATCATCACCCTGTACTGCCATGGGAAACAACATCTGCGGGAGGCATGTGCCGGCCTCTGCCCCGAGTGCCAGCATATCGCAGGTTATGCCCGCAGCCGCATCCTTGGCTGTCCCCGCATGGCAGAAAAATCCTTCTGTGCTGTCTGCCCCATCCACTGCTACCAGAAAAAGGAGCGGGAGCAGATCCGCAAGATTATGCGCTGGGCCGGCCCCCGGATGCTCCTGCGCCACCCCCTCATGACCCTACGCCATATCTGGCATCAGAAAATCGGCAAATGAATACTCGTGATTTCCCCAATCAAAAGGGCACTGTGCTGAAATCGAATTTCACACAGTGCCCTTTTTTATTCGTGTTTTATAACCGTCTTTCCTGGCTGCAGAACAACCTGTGTCACGCCGGCGGTACTCCACCTCTTTCCAGAAGGAAGCCTTCGCCTGTCCATGCCTGCCTATGAGTATGCTTTGCCTTTATCAAAAGGACAGAATCATTCAATACCAAATTAGAGTACAGGAGGTCTGGGCAGCGTGGATCCGATTTGAAGATGATTCCGCTAGAATGCGACGATTCCCCTGTGGCTCGATCCCCTCGCCCGGGAGCACAATATCAATTTTTCAAACTTCCTGCAAAACGCACTGATAAAGGAGCTCCACGTAGCGACCTCCCACACTTGAAATTATACAAACGCAAAAAGAACCGCAGAAGAAATTCTTCTGCGGTTCTCTTTTTCTATGCTATGAAATCAGCAGGTGTGGCAGACGTCGTAGAGGCCTTTTGCCTTCAGAGTCCTGACCACCGTCTCGCCGATGTGGGCAACGGTGTCGGCGACCTCGATGCCGACGGCATTGAGGGCCTTAATCTTGTCAGCAGCCGTGCCCTTGCCACCTGCGATGATGGCACCTGCATGGCCCATGCGCTTGCCCGGAGGCGCCTGACGGCCGGCGATGAAGGCCGTGACCGGTTTATCCGGCATGTTCTCGGCAATCCACTTCGCAGCGTCCTCCTCAGCGTTGCCACCAATCTCGCCAATCATGAGGAGGGCCTTTGTCTCGGGGTCATCCTTGAAGAGCTTCAGGGCATCGATGAAGTCCGTTCCCTTGACCGGGTCGCCGCCGATGCCGATGGCCGTAGTGACGCCGATGCCAGCATTCTTCAGCTGGTAGGCAGCCTCGTAGGTGAGGGTGCCGGAGCGGGAGATGAGGCCCACATGGCCCTTCTCCTGAATCATGCCCGGGATGATGCCCATCATGGCCTCGCCGCTGGTCATGATGCCAGGGCAGTTCGGTCCGATGAGGCGGGTCTTCTTGCCCTCGAGGTAGCGGCGAACCTTCACCATGTCGAGGACAGGGATGTGCTCCGTGATGCAGACGACGAGCTCCAGCTCCGCCTCGATGGCCTCGAGGATGGAGTCGGCTGCGAACTTCGCGGGGACGTAGATGACGGAAGCCGTAGCGCCCGTAGCCTTCACCGCATCGCGAACCGTGTTGAAGACGGGAACGCCCTCGACCACCTGGCCAGCCTTGCCCGGCGTGACACCGCCGACAATCTTCGTGCCGTAGGAAATCATCTGCTTCGTGTGGAACGTCGCGGCCTTGCCCGTGATGCCCTGCACGATGACCTTTGTATCTTTATTAATCAGTACGCTCATTTTACGAGTCCTCCCAAATTACGCCTTTTCTGCTTCCTTGACGAGCTTCACGATCTGCTCGGCGCCGCCCTGCATAGACTCAGCCATGATGACGTTCTGGATCGGCGTGTTCTTCAGGAGTTCGCGCCCCTTGTCCACGTTCGTGCCCTCGAGGCGGACGACGACGGGAACCGGCATGGACTTGCCGCCATCCTTCGAGACGAGCTTCGCTGCAGCGATGATGCCCTCTGCGACCAAGTCGCAGCGGTTGATGCCGCCGAAGATGTTGACGAAGATGCCCTTTGCCTGGCCGCCCTCCAGCATGATTTTGAAGGCCTCGGCCGTCTCCTCGGGGCTGGCGCCGCCGCCGATGTCGAGGAAGTTGGCAGGATCTCCGCCGAAGTGCTTCAGAATATCCACCGTCGCCATGGCGAGGCCTGCGCCATTGACCATGCAGGCCACGTCGCCGCCCAGGTTGACGTAGTTCAGGCCGAGGGCGGAAGCCTCCAACTCCTTCGGATCCTCCTCGGACTCATCGCGGAGCTCCACCACATCCGGATGACGGAAGAGGGCGCTGTCGTCGAAGTTGAGCTTTGCGTCGAGGCAGATGACATCGTCCTCTTCGGTGACGACGAGAGGGTTGATTTCCACCTGGCTGCAGTCCTTGCCGATGAAGGCATCGTAGAGCTTCAGGAAGGTGGCCGTCGCCTTGCGGACAGCGGGCTGGGGAATGCCGATGGCGTAGGCCATGCGCTGTGCCTGGAAGGAGGCAAGGCCGATGGCCGGATCAATCGTATCCGTGATGATCTTCTCCGGGGTCTTTGCGGCCACTTCTTCGATGGAGGTGCCGCCCTCGGAGGAGCCCATCATGACGACGCGGCCCTGGGTGCGATCCACGACGAAGGAGAAGTAGTATTCCTTCTTGATGTTGGAGCCGGCTTCGATAAGGAGGCGGCCGACCTTCTTGCCCTCAGGGCCCGTCTGCTTCGTCACGAGAACCTGGCCGAGAAGAGCCTCTGCGTACTTCTTGACATCGTCCGTGGACTTTGCGAGCATGACGCCGTGCATGCTCTCATTGCCCTTGATGGTGCCCTTGCCACGGCCGCCAGCATGGATCTGGGACTTTACCACCGTCACCTTGCTGCCGAGCTCCTCTGCAGCCTTCACAGCCTCCTCGACCGTGAATGCAGGCTTGCCCGCCGGGACATTCACGCCATATTCGCGCAGGATGCCCTTGCTCTGATACTCATGGATATTCATGAATCTGCCTCCTTATGAAGTTTCTGAGAGACTCTATCTTACCCCGGTGGCAACCTATTTCATTTGCCGATTTTCCAGAATAATTCTGATAAATTGTCATCTCTTTCCTACATTTTCAAATTATATCGTATTATCCTACTTGCGTCAATTACTTCGCGTTTATTTCGAGGTGGAGAGAAAAGTTTATTTTTTCACATGCTTCTTTTCCCCGGAATCCCCCTCCTTTTCCGCATGGTAGGCCTCCAGCTTCTCCGAGGCCTCATGAAGCATGGCCTGAGTAATCTTGTAGGGGAGGATCCTGACATCCTGCTTCTTCTCCGTGGCCCGAAAGACCTTCTGGACCCGGGCCTCGCTGGCCCCGGTTCCCTCCCGGCAGGTGGCAAGGCCCAGGCGCTCGCAGAAGTCGTAGAACCTCTGGAACTCCTCCTCCTGCCCGTCGGCGAGGAGCAGCAACAGCACCCCGTAGGCGGCAAGGCCCCCGTGATGAGCGCAGCGCTCCGACTCTGGGAGGGCCGCCAGCTCGGAGAAGAGGGCATTGGCCATGTGTCCGTTGTACTCTGGGGAGGCGTAGTTCGACACCATGGCACTGGTGACGACGACGGCCAGCACCGTCTCCTCAAAGGCGGTGCTGCGAGTATGGGATCGATTGTCCGCTATAGCCTGCTCCGCGTACTCGTAGAGGGGCTCGGAGCACATTTTCGAGAGAGCCAGGGCGATGCCGTCTTTATGGAGGAGCTTCTTGCCCCGGGCGGCTATCTGGGCCTCGTAGTACTTCGCCATGGTATCGGCGATGCCCCGCAGGAGGAAGATCTCCGGGGCCTGGAGGATGATGCGGGTGCAGAGAAAGACATGAACCGGCGGGCGATGGAGGAAGTAGAACTCCCGGAAGCTGCCATCCTCGTTGTAGATGGTGGAGATACGGGCCGCCGCCGCGCAGCTCCCTGCCACCGTTGGGAAGGTGAAGACGGGCTTGTGAAGGCGGCTCGCCACCGCCTTTGCCGTGTCGATGGCCTTGCCGCCACCCACGGCAAAGACCATGTCTGCCTCCTGGGTGGCATGATCGGCCACCAGCCTCTCAATGCAATCCCAGGTGGTCTCCCCCTCTGCCAGGAGGAAGCCGGTGAACTCCAGGCCCACTCCCTCCACGGACTTGATGAGGGAGTCCTGGGCCGCCTCCACGCCCCGGCGTCCGCCGATGACGACGACGCTCTTGCCAAAGGGCGGGCAGACCTCGCGAATCTTGTCGTAGGCGTCCGAGCCGATGGTGTAGTCCGGACGGGATATGGTATAACGCTCTTTCATTTCGTTTCCTTTCTGCCCAACACGAAGATGGTCTGGGCCCTCCAGGTGTCCCCCTTCCTCAGGACTGGCTGGGGGAAGCTGGGATTGACGAAGGCATTGGGATAATACTGGGTCTCCAGGCAGAAGCCCGTGCGCCTCCCGAAGACAGCGCCCTTCCCCGCCTCCCCGTGGAGGAAATTGCCCGTGTAGAACTGGAGGCCCGGGAGAGTCGTATAGCAGGTCAGCGTGAGCCCCGTTTTGTCCGACTCGGCATAGGCCGCCTTCTTGAGACCCTCTGCCGTGTAGTCGATGGGACAGGCCGGATCGTAGCCAAAGGCTCCGGGCTCCAGTTCCACCACCGGCTTCTCGTCCCGAATAATCCAGTTGTGGTCATAGCCGCCGGCCAGCTTCAGCTCGTCGTAGTCGTCATCGATGTGGGCTCCGATGGGGGTGGGTTTCCGGAGGTCCATAGGCGTGCCCTCCACCGGGAGGATGCGCCCGTCCGGCAATGACTCCGCATCCGCCCAGGTGAAGGAGTCCGAGAAGAGCTGGATGCGCTGCCCCAGCACGTCGCCCAATCCCTCTCCCACTCCGTCCAGGTTGAAGTAGGCGTGGTTCGTCAGGTTGCAGACGGTGTCCGCATCGCTTGTTGCCTCGTAGGATATGAGGAGCTCGTTGTCGTTCGACAGGCCGTAGCGGACATGCACCGTCATGTTGCCGGGATAGCCCCCCTCGCCGTCCGCCGCGTGATACGTCAGGAGCACGCCCCCATTATCCTCCTGCCCCTCCCAGAGGCGGCAGTGGAAGCCCTTGAGCCCCCCGTGGATATGGTTCTGCTTCTTGGAGCCCGTGTTGAGCTCCAGCTGATACTCCTTGCCCCCGAGGGTGACGCGGCCGCCAGCGATGCGGTTCGCATGGCGCCCCACGAGGCCGCCGATGCTGGCCGTGTCCTTCTCGTACTCCTCTGCGCTCGTAAAGCCCAGGAGCACATCCCGCTTCACAAAATCCTTGTCAAAGGCCCGCCAGGAGACGAGTCGCGCCCCATAGGTGGTGACCGCCACTTCCGTCCCCTTCGTATTGCGCAGGGTAAAGAGCAGCACCTCCCGCCCATCGGAAAGGTGCCCAAAAGCTTCCTTCTTCACTTCCGCCATAATGACCCTCCTCATCCTAGTCGCTAGAATATTCTTTTGTATAAAGTATAAGCCATATAAAAGGAGAACGCAACAAAAGAAGCGACAGATTTCTCTGCCGCTTGATAATAAAGTCAGCCACGCATTTCTCGCACCTTGGCGAAGGCCTTGCGGGAGGCCTCTA
>CAMCBT010000070.1 GCA_945873115.1 uncultured Mitsuokella sp. | reverse complement strand
CTACGAAGCCTGCGGCCGGCGTGATGGCCACGAGGCCGGCGACGCAGCCGGACGCTGCGCCCAGGAGGGTCGGCTTGCCGCTATGATACCACTCGGCGAGAACCCAGGAGACGGTGGCGGCAGCAGCTGCGGCCTGGGTCGTGACGAAGGCGTTGGCTGCCAGGGCATTGGCGCCGAGGGCGCTGCCGGCATTGAAGCCGAACCAGCCGAACCAGAGGAGTGCGGCACCGAGGACGGTCATCGGGAGGTTATGGGGAATCATGGCAATGTCGCCGTAGCCCTGGCGCTTGCCGAGAAGAATGCAGATGGTGAGGCCGGACACGCCGGAGAGGATGTGGATGACGAGACCGCCGGCGAAGTCAAGGGCACCGAGCTTTGCCAGGAAGCCGCCGCCCCATACCCAGTGGGCCATGGGGTTGTAGATGAAGATGGCCCAGAGGAGGATGAACACGGCAAAGGCCGCGAAGCGCATGCGTTCGGCGAAAGCGCCGGTGATGAGGGCCGGGGTGATGACAGCAAACATGCACTGGAAGGCCACGAAGGCGAGCTCCGGAATGGTGCCGCCATCGAGGACCTGCAGGCCTACGCCCGCGAGGCCCAGCTTATCGAGCTGGCCGATGAAGCCACCCACATCCGTACCGAAGGTCATGGCATAGCCGAGGATAATCCACTCGACGGAAATCATCGCCACGATGAAGAAGCTCTGCATGATGGTGGTGAGCACGTTCTTGCTGCGAACCATGCCGCCATAGAAGAAGGCCAGGCCTGGCGTCATGACAAAGACCATTGCGGCGCTTATGAGCACCCAAGCTGTATCGCCTGTGTCAATCATAGGTATCATCCTTTCGAAGGAACAAGGTTCATAGGGCTCCACATCCTCGAAAAAAGCGTCCGCACACAGGGGATTGTATTCCCTGGATGCGGACGCCTTTGTCCTTTTGAATATGGATTTGATGCAACAAGAAAACAGAAAAACCCCGCAAATCAGGTACCATGATTTGCAGGGCTCCTTTGCCTCAAGCAGTTGTTTTCTTGTGATGGTGCTAGTATAGCGCAGGGAGTTTTTCCTGTCAAGAGATTTTCTGAAGAAATTCTGTATACAATCCACTACCAAAATCACATGTAGTCTGCTGTTGTCTTCTTCTTTGCCTGCTTCATGATGCCCAGCTTGGCGGCTATCCACTCCGTGATGACGAAGAACACGGGGATGAGGAAGATGCCTAGGCTGGTGGCGAAGAGCATGCCGCCCACGACGGCGACACCCATGCCATTACGGGCCGCCGCACCAGCGCCGGTAGCTACAGCGAGAGGCAGACAGCCGATGATGAAGGCGAAGCTCGTCATGAGGATCGGGCGCAGGCGCAGGCCTGCCGCCTCGATGGCGGCCTTCACCGGCTCCATACCTCGATCCACGCGGACCTTTGCGAACTCGACGATGAGGATGGCGTTCTTTGCCGCAAGACCGATGATCATGATGATGCCGATCTGCATGTAGACGCTATCCTGGAGGCCCGCATTCTGGGTGCCCATGAGCACTTCCAGCAGGGAGAGGCCATACTCGGAGGCCACAGCCCCCAGGATGCCCGTAGGCACCGTTAACAGGACGGCGAAGGGCACGGACCAACTCTCATAGAGGGCAGCGAGGCACAGGAACACGAAGAGGAGCGCGAGGCCCATGACCCGGCCCGTGGAGCTGGAGGCATTCTTTTCCTCACGGCTCTGGCCCGACCACTCGATGTTGTAGCCCGTGGGGGCGTACTGCTTGATGATTTCCTCGATGGCGTTCATGGCCTGGCCCGAGGAGTAGCCCTGTCCCGCACTTCCCTGGAACTGGATGGCGCGGACGCCGTTGAACCTCGATATCTGGGACGGCGCCGTGCCAAGCGTCGGCTTCAGGAGCGTATCGAGAGGCACCATGGTGCCGGTGGAGCTCCGGACGAAGACGAACTTCATGGCCTCTGCCTCGCCGCGATACATGGTATCGGACTGGAGCATGACCTTGTAGCTACGGCCGAACTGATTGAAATCATTGACCTGGGCACCGCCGAAGTTGACCTGCAGCGCCGTGAACACGTCGGAAAGGGCTACGCCCAGCTGCTTGACCTTCTCCCTATCAATCTCATAGGTATAGGTAGGCGAATTGATAGAGTACGTGGTGCGCACGCCCGCCAGCTCCGGCCGCTGGTTGGCCGCGGCGAGGATTTTCTGGGAGAGATCTGCCAGCTCCTCATCCGTATGGCCGCTCATGTCCTGGAGCTGGAGGGTCCAGCCGCCCACAGAGCCCAGGCCCGGCAGGGCCGGCGGGTTGATGGCGATGACCGTGGCCTCCGGGGCAATCTTGGCACCAATGCCAAACATCTTCTTGACAGTAGAGGCGACGGAGAGATCCGTCTCCTCCCGCTGGGACCAATCCTTCATACCCAGGACCACGAGTCCGCCGGAGGACTTGGCACCGCCGGAGAGCAGGTCAAAGCCCGTGATGCCCATGACGTTCTCCACGCCCGGCAGCTCCTTTGCCGCCATGGAGATCTTGTCCACGGTCTTCTGGGTCTGATTAAGGGAGGTACCCTCCGGCAGGTTCACGTTGGCAAAGAGGTAGCCCTGGTCCTCCTCCGGCACGAAGGTGGAAGGGAGCTTCGAGTAGATAAGCCCCGTCACGCCGCAGACCAGCACCATGAAGAGGATGGCGAGGCGGGCGTGGCCGATGAACCGGGCGACGATGCCCATATAGCCGTTTTTCATGCGGTCAAACCAGTTGTTGAAGGCAGTGAAGAAACGATCGAGAAGACCCTCTTTCCCGCCCTTTTCATGGGGCTTCAGAATCATGGCACAAAGGGCCGGCGTCAGCGTCAGGGCGACGAAGGCAGAGAGCGCCATGGAGATGGCGATGGTCAGAGCGAACTGCTTGTAGAGGACCCCCATCATGCCGCCCAGGAAGGCGACGGGCACGAAGACGGCGGCCAGGACGAAGGCGATGGCCACGACAGGCCCCTGCACCTCGCTCATGGCCCGCTCGGTGGCATCCACCGGGCTGAGTCCCTGCTCCATGTGATGCTCCACATTCTCAATGACGACGATGGCATCGTCGACCACGAGGCCGATGGCAAGCACCATGGCGAAAAGGGTCAGCGTATTGATGGAGAAATCCAGCACGATGAAGGCACCGAAGGTACCGATAAGGGACACTGGGACGGCGAGGAGCGGGATAAGGGTCGCCCGCCAGTTCTGCAGGAAGATGAAGATGACGAGCACCACCAGGAAGAGCGCCTCGAAGAAGGTCTCTGCCACCTCTTTGATGGATGTCTTGATGTAGTTGGTGCTGTCGAAGATTTCCTTCATCTTGAGGTCCGGCGGCAAATCCTCCTGGGCCTCGGTAAGAATCTTCTTGACGCCGCTGACGGTCTCCATGGCGTTGGCATCACTCGTGAGCATGAGACCGAAGCCCACGGACGGGTAGCCGTTGAACTTCGAGATAATGGAGCTGGACTTCTCTCCTGTCTCGATGCGGGCCACATCCTTCAGGCGGACGAACTTGCCATCGCCGCCGGACTTCAGGATGATGTCGCCGAACTGCTCCGGCGTCACGAGGCGTCCTTCCACCTTGCCGGTGTACTGCTTTTCCTGGCCGTTCGTAGCAGGCATACCGCCGACGGTGCCGGCCGGTGCCTGGATGTTCTGCTCCTTGATGGCGCTTGAGACATCGGACACGGTAAGACCCAGCTCGGCAAGCTTGTCCGGATTCAGCCAGATGCGCATGGAGTAGTCGGAGCCAAAGACGCGGACCTCGCCGACGCCCGGCACGCGCTTCATCTTGTCGACGAGGTAGATGTCGGCGTAGTTCTTCATGAAGGCGCGGTCATAGCTGCCGTTCGGCGTGTAGATGCCCATCATGTAGGCCATATCGTTCGAGGCCTTACGGGTGGTGACACCCACCTGCTGGACATCGCTGGGGAGGCTGGCATTGGCTGTGGCCACATTGTTCTGGACCTTGACGGAGTCCATGTCGCCATCCGTGCCCACCTCGAAGGTGACGGAGAGGCGATAGGAGCCCGTATCGTCGGAGGTGGAGGACATGTAGTCCATGCCCTGGGTTCCGTTGACCTGCTCCTCGATGATCTGGGCCACCGTCTCGTTGATGACAGCGGCGTTTGCACCCGTGTAGTTCGTGGAGACGCCGATGGTCGGCGGCGAAATCTGCGGGTACTGGGCGATAGGCAGCTGCAGTGCCGCCAGCACGCCCACGATGACGATAATGAGCGATATGACAATCGCAAATATCGGTCGGTGGATAAAGAATTTTGACAAGTTACGCCGCCTCCTTATTCATCCGAGCCGGAGTTCACAACCGTGCTGGAGTCAAAGGCCGTGTCGTCTGCCGTCGTGGAGAAGCCCATGTCCTCCGGCGTCACCATGGTGACAGCAAGGTCCCGGCCCTCCTGGAGATTCGAGAGGCCCTCCACCACAACGGTATCATTGACGGAGATGCCGTCCTTGATGATGTAGTAGCTGCCCACCTTGGAGCCGAGCTTGACGGTCTTGGCCACGCTCTTGCCGTCATCCCCCACCACCATGACGAAGGACTTGCCGAGGAGCTGTTGGACAGCCCGCTGGGGCACGAGGATGGCGTTTGGCACCACCTCGCCCGTTATCTTCACCCGGGCGAACATGCCTGGGAGGAGAAGCCCGTTCGGATTGTCAAAGAGTGCCTTGATGGTCAGCGTCCCCGTCTGGGAGGCCAGGGCCCGGTCCGCCTCGGCGATGCGCCCCTCCAGGGGGTACGTACTGCCATCGGAGAGGGTCAGGCCCACATGGATGTCCGCCCCCGTCCCTGCGTTCTGACGCATCTGCTGGATGTTCATGAACTTCAGGTAGTCCGTCTCCGAGATGGAGAACTGGGCGTAGACGGGATTAGAAGAGCCGATGGTCACGAGGTTCGTATTGCCCGCCGTGGCAAAGGTGCCCACCGCCACATCGTCAACAGCCAGCTGGCCGGACATGGGAGCATAGATGACCGTATCCGCCAGATCCTGCTGGGCCTTCTGGAGAAGAGCCGCATTGGCTGCCGCCGCTGCCTGGTAGGCATTGACATTGGCCTGCTGGGTCGTCACCGTCTGTTCGGAGATGGCATCGGAGGCCAGGAGCTGCTGATCCCGATAGAGATCCGTCTGGGCGTTATTCAGCGTCGCCTCGGACTGGGCGAGCGTCGCCTGGGCCTGGAGGACAGCCGACTCATACTGGCGGGAGTCGATGCGGTAGAGGGGCTGGCCCGCCGTGACGAACTGGCCGCCGGTGACGTATTTTTCCACCACGTTGCCGGAGACCTTCGACTGGACGCTTACGGTGTTCTTGCCCACAATCTGGCCCGCGTACTCATTCGTGAGCGGCGTGTCCTGCTGGATGACCTTCATGGCCTTGACCTGCGCTGCGTGGGACTGCTGTGCCTGCTGGCCGCCGCAGCCTGTGAGGGCGACGGGCGCCCCTGCGATGAGGGATGCCAGCACGAGCACCTTGAGTTTTCTGTTTCTCGCAAAAAACAAAAAAATAACCTCCTTAAGAGACCCAGCAAAGGACTGCTGGTAATAATGGCATGAAATGTTGCAAAAAGATTAGTAAATATTTGTTTACTATTTACTCGAAACAGTTTATACTATCCCTATTGAAAAGTCAAGAAATCCTTTTCATATAGAATTCATTCAATCCAAAGACAAGGAGGCTCTATGAATAGCCCGATAGATATATCCACCCTCTCCAAGTGCTTCATGGAGACGGTCATGCTCATGCATAACCGCCTCTTCCGCAATGTCCCTGTCCCCATTCCCGTCAACCAGTTCTGTGCCCTCATCGCCCTGATGAACGAGGGAGCCATGGGGGTGTCGGAGCTGAGCCAAGTGCTGCTCATCTCCAAGCAGCAGATGTCCTCTATCCTGGAGCGGCTGGCGGAAGCAGGCTATGTGAAAAAGGCCCAGGACAAGAAAGATCGGCGCCGCACCATCGTCTCCCTGACGAAAAGCGGCCAGGCCCTCCTCGACGACCACAGCAGCAAGATCCGAAAGCGGTTCGAATCCCGTCTGGAGGAGCTCTCCCCGGAGGAGCTCTCCTCCATCCGAATAGAAATCCTGCGCTTCCACGACAGCATTGACAAACTGTTCTCCTGATTGCTCTTCGATCGATCCTTCCTTCAGGGGCAGAATCCGGAGAGATTTATCTTGTCAAACGGATTTCCCATCGATATAATAGAAATATTGCAAAGAAAGCCCTGTCTTTCCTTGCAATACAAAGCAACACCAAAGGAGTAAGACCTCAAATGAGCAGAATCAAGGATGCCGTCGATGCCGTCTCGCGCGCTATCATCGAGCAGCGGGACTATCTCACCTCCCTGGACCTGGAAATCGGCGACGGCGACCACGGTATCAATATGGCCCGTGGCTTTACGGCGGCCCAGGAGGCCGTGGACGAGATGCTTGATACCACAAAGCCCGGCCCTGTGCTGGATGCCATCGGCCGGGCCCTCATCCAGAATACGGGGGGTGCCGCCGGTCCCCTCTTTGGCACGGCCTTCCGGAAGGCGGCCGCCGCCTGCGACGAGGAGACGGGCCTCAATATCCGGAGCCTGGAGAAGCTTCTCGCCGCCGCCATCGAAGGGATAAAAGAGCGGGGCCGGGCCGAGGCCGGCGACAAGACCATTCTCGATGCCCTCATCCCAATCCATGAGGTTTTCCTGCCGGAAAACACCGAGGGCAAGCGCCTCTTCGAGGTACTCCAGGAAGGCCTCCGGTCTGGCCGGGAGGGCGTGGCCTACACGAAGACCATCGTGGCGAAGAAGGGACGGGCCAGCCTCATCGGGGAGCGCAGCATCGGCCACGAGGATCCCGGTGCCATGAGCACGCTCCTCCTCTACCGGGCACTCTACCAATTTCTCAAGAAGTAATATATATGGAGGGAATTCATTTGAATACGACTGTACGCACGCGCTTTGCCCCTAGCCCCACGGGCTACATGCACATCGGAAATCTCCGCACGGCGCTCTACGGCTATCTCTACGCCAAGGCCCAGAAGGGCGACTTCGTGCTCCGCATCGAGGATACGGACCGCACCCGCTATGTGGCCGATGCGGTGGACTTCATCAAGCGGACGCTCCAGCTCGCCCACATAGTCCCCGACGAGGGCCCGGGCTACGGCGGGGACTACGGCCCCTACGTCCAGAGCGAGCGCATGGATCTCTACAAGAAGTACGCAGAGGAGCTGGTGGAAAAGGGTGCCGCCTACCGCTGCTTCTGTGACCCGGAGGAAAACCACACGGCGGGCGAATTCGGCGGCTACGACAGGACCTGCCGGGATCTATCCCCCGAGGTTATCGAAAAGCACCTGGCCGCAGGCGCCCCCTATGTCATCCGCCAGAAGATGCCTCTCTCCGGGGAGACCACCTTCTTCGACATGCTCCATGGGAGTATCACCATCAAGAACGAGGAGCTGGAGGATCAGGTACTCCTGAAGCGGGATGGCATGCCCACCTACAACTTCGCCAATGTCATCGACGACCACCTGATGAAAATCACCCACATCATGCGGGGATCGGAGTTCATCACCTCCACCCCGAAGTACACCCTCCTCTATGAGGCCTTCGGCTGGGAGGTACCCACCTTCATCCACCTGGCCCCCGTCATGGGCAAAAATGAGGACGGCACCGTGTCGAAGCTGTCGAAGCGCCACGGTGCCACGAGCTTTGAGGATCTGGTGAAGGCCGGCTATCTGCCGGAGGCCATCACCAACTATGTGGCACTTCTCGGCTGGAACCCGAAGACGACGAACCAGGAAATCTTCTCCATGGAGGAGCTCATTGGTGCCTTCCGCCTGGACGGCCTCTCCAAGTCCCCTGCCGTCTTCGACTACGACAAGCTGGGCTGGATCAATGGCGAGTACCTGAAGAAGATGGACGAGACGGAGTTCGAAAGGCTCGCCCGCCCCTTCGCCGGGGAGATCCCGGACTATCTGGAGGCCCATTTCAAGGCCCTGGCTGCGCTTCTGAAGACGCGAGTTTCCCGCCTCTCAGACTTCGCCGGGGAAATCGCCTTCCTCATCGAGCAGCCCGCCTTCGATGCCAGCTTCTACGAGAACAAGCGCAACAAGGTGACGCCGGAGAAGGCAAAAGAGCTCCTGCCGGACATGATTGCCCTCCTGGAGGAGGTCCCGGAGGCGGACTGGACGAACGATGCCCTATACGCAAGGCTGAATGACTTCATCGCGAAGAAGGAAATCAAGAAGGGCCTGGCCATGTGGGTTCTGCGCATTGCGGCGGCAGGCAAGCTGGTGACCCCGGGCGGCGCCACGGAAATCCTCTCCATCCTGGGCAAACAAAATTCTTTGGAAAGGCTCAAAAAAAGTCTTGCATCCCTCGCGGCGATGTAGTATAATACTTCTTGTCGTTAAGACAACGGCGCCTTCGTCAAGCGGTTAAGACACCGGCCTCTCACGCCGGGTTCATGGGT
>CAMCBT010000069.1 GCA_945873115.1 uncultured Mitsuokella sp. | reverse complement strand
GCAAGGGCGGCGCACAATGTCCACAAAGTGGACGTTTGTGCGTGTAGTTTACTATCATTACTTTATTTAGGAGGTGGACATATGCTGCAGGTACAAGAGGTCTCGGAGCGGCTGCGCAACCGGGGGTTCAAGGTCACGCCCCAGCGGCTGGCTGTATATGAAGCACTGGCCCGCACAAGATCCCATCCCAGGGCGGAGATGCTCTACAAGGAGCTTCGCCCGTCGTATCCGACCATGAGTCTGGCGACGGTCTACAAGTCCCTGTCGATTCTCTGTGAGATCGGCCTGGCCCAGGAGCTCTCCTTTGGGGAGGACGCCTTCCGCTACGATGCGGATACCAGCGATCATCCCCATGTGCGCTGCGTCCAGTGCGGCCGGGTGGATGACGTGGAGGCCATCGACACGAAGGAGCTCACCGACGAGGTGGCGCACTCCACAGGCTATCACCTGACGGATCACCAGCTCTACTTCTTCGGCATATGCCCCGAGTGCCGGTCGAAGAAGCACACGCTTCACTAATCGGAACAAGACGCTTTCCCAAAGGGGAGGGCGTTTTTTTCATAGGAAGCCCCAAGCGGGCATGCCGCAGGGCCGGTGGATTGGCTTGCTTCCTGCAAGGGCAGCCTGCAGGCTCTGCAGGTGGGCATTTGCAGGTGGGCATTTGCAGGTGTACTTTTGCAGGCACTTTACAGAGTCTCGCCTTAAGATTAGTCCATCGTACCTTTCTAGGAGGGATACCATGAATTGGAATGTACAGACAAGCCATAAGAAAGCCGGCCTGGTGGCAGCCCTGGTGCTGGGCCTCTCGGCCATGACCTTTGCCGGCTGCTCGGCGGGGACGGCGGCGGACAATACGGCGGCCTCCGGCAGCCCCGCCGCCAATGTGAAGGTGGAGGGCCTCTCCGACGCCCGCAATACCCCCGTGGTCCGGGCGGCAAAGGCCGTGGGCCCGGCGGTGGTCGGCATCACGAACAAGGCCATCGCCCGGGACTGGTTCAACAACAAGGTGGAGACGGAGGGCGTGGGCTCCGGCGTCATCTTCAAGAGCGACGGCTACATCGTCACGAATAACCATGTGGTGGAGGGCGCGAAGGAAATCATCGTGTCCCTCTCCGACGGCCGCAGCCTGAAGGGCAAGGTGGTTGGGGCCGATGCACTGACGGACCTGGCTGTCGTCAAGGTGGATGCCAGTGACCTCCCCACGGCCCAGTTTGCCGATTCGGATCAGGCTGTCGTGGGGGAGCCTGCCATCGCTATCGGCAATCCCCTGGGGCTGGAGTTCCAGGGCTCTGTGACGGCAGGCGTGGTCAGTGCGCTCAATCGCACCCTTGAGACGAGCGACAAGCGGCTGAAGCTCATCCAGACGGATGCGGCCATCAGCCCGGGCAACTCCGGCGGGGCCCTCGTCAATGCGGACGGCCAGGTCATCGGCATCAACAGCATCAAGATCGCCGCCTCCGGCGTGGAGGGCATCGGCTTTGCCATTCCCTCCAATACGGTGCAGCAGGTCATAAAGGATCTCATGGAAAAGGGCTATGTGGTGCGGCCCTATCTCGGTGTCTCGGTCTTCGACCCGGAGACGGCGGCCCGCTATGGCTACCAGCTCAATATCGACAAGGGCGTCTACGTCTTCAAGGTCACGCTGAACGGCCCCGGCGGCAAGGCAGGCCTCCAGCGGGGCGATATCATCCTGAAGGTGGACGGTCAGGAGGTCAATACGGTGGCGGAGCTTCGGGGCAAGATTGCCGACCATCAGGTGGGAGATACCATCGAGGTCACCTACGACCGCAATGACCACGAGGAGACCACGAAGATCACTCTCGAGGAAATGCCCCAGGATTCGAAGTGAATATCACAGTAGTTTGCGCGGGAAAGATAAAGGAATCCTACCTCCGGGAGGGCATCGCCGAGTTCACGAAGCGTCTTCGCCCCTATGCACGCCTTGAGGTGAAGGAAATCCAGGAGGAGCGCATGAAGGAAAACCCCTCCGAATCGGAAAAACGGGAGGTGCTCAAGCGCGAGGGGGAGCGGCTTCTCCGGCTTGTGCCGGAGGGAAGCTATCTCTACGTGCTGGATGTCTACGGCAAGGCTCTCTCCTCCGAGGAGCTATCGGCGGAGCTGGAGGCTCTCGCCCTCTCTGGGAGGAGCCACGTCACCTTCCTCATCGGCGGGGCCTTCGGCCTCTCGGAGGAGGTGCGAAGGGCGGCAGACAGGCGCCTCTCCTTTTCCCGCATGACATTTACCCACCAGATGGTGCGGCTCCTTTTGGTGGAGCAGGTCTACCGCGCCTTCAAGATCAGCCGGGGTGAGAAATATCACTGGTAAGGAGTACGCCATGCGAAGACACGACCGGGAAATCACAGACAGGGGCGAGCAGCTCGCCATCCTTCGGCAGGCAGAGGTCTGCCGCATCGCGCTAAATGATGAGGACGGCTATCCCTATATCCTCCCCATCAACTACGGGGTGGAGGAGCGGGAGGGGAAGGTACGCCTTCACTTCCACAGCGCCCTGGAGGGCCACAAGCTGGAGCTTATGCGCCGGGACAGCCGCGCGGCCTTCGAGGTGGATGTGAATCATCAGATCCAGTATTTCCCTGAGAAGGGCTACTGCACGGCGGCCTATGAGAGCGTCACGGGAAGGGGGCGCTTGCGCATCCTCACGGAGGAGCAGGAGATAAAGGACTCCCTCGCCTGCCTTATGGATCACTACCATCCGGGGGAGAACGCCTATTACAACCCCGCCGCCATCCCCCGCACCACGGTCTACGTGCTGGAGGTGGAGTCCATGACAGGAAAGCGCAAACAGCCGAAGTGAATAGACGAAAGGGCCGCCTCACACGAAGTGAGGCGGCCCTTTTTGTAGCGCACGAAATTATTTCTTTGTAAAGGTGATGTGGGCACCTACAGAGAGTACCGGAAGCGTCGGGCCGGTCACGAGGATCTGGCCGGGCATGGAGCCTTCGGCGTTGAAGACGATGGTGCAGTGGCCCTCCTCCCGGAGATTGTCATTGACGGTGTCGCCCACCCTTGTGACGCTGTACTTGACGCCGCCCATGAGGAGCTTGTCCCCCACCTTGATGTCCTCCTTCAGGTCGCCGGGGGTATGCTCGATGACCATGTCGGAAAGGTTCGGGCGGATGCCCTCGTCCATGAGGATGGCACTGTTGTTGTTGCTAAGAAACGTCTTGGCGAGGTTGCCGATGGCCGTAATCTGTACATCATATTTGCTTTCCATATTTGCCTCCTAGGATAACGCGCTTGTTCCGGATTTTAGGGAAACGATTCCAATACTATCGTATACCAAACGTAACATTTTTGCAAATACTTCCTTTGGGTCTTATTGTCCAAAATTTTTGTATCATTGCAAGAGGCTTAGCACGCTGCTGGAGTTTTGGTTGGCCTGGGCCAGCATGGACTGGGCGGCCTGCAGGAGTACGTTGTTTTTCGTGTAGCTCGTCATTTCCTTTGCCATGTCCGCATCCCGAAGGGTGGACTCGGAGCTTTGGGTGTTTTCGCTGTTTGTCGTCAGATTGTCCGACGTGTAGGAGAGGCGGCTGGAGAGGGCACCGATGGTGGTGGCCTGGTCGAGCGTCTTCTCGATGGCCCGGTCAAGCACGGTGAGGGCCACCGTCGCCTTTTGCCTTGTCACCACGGAGAGGGTCTTGCCGTCATCCGACTTCAGCCCCAGGGCCCTTGCGTGGATGTCGGAGAAGGCGGCGTTCATGATCTGGTTTGCCTTCGTGCCGATCTGAAAGCGAAAGCCCGCGTCCGGCCGGGAGAATTCGCCCCACTGGAGCGTCACGCCACCGATTTTCGACGAATCGCTGGTGGGGTAGTACCAGAAGCTGGTGGAGAGGCCCTCGATGACCACATCCACCGCGTCCTTCTTGTCCCCCGTGCTGGCATCCGAACCCGTGGCCGCGCCCGTGTCCGCATTGTTGAAGTTGATGTTGCAGCTCTTCTCATAGAAGTCCATGGGGGAGGCGGCCGCCGTCATCTCCGCCACGAAGGCGTCCGTTGCCTCCTTCGTGCTCTTGAAGCGGCCGCGGGTCGCCGCATCCACTGCCTCGTCGAGAGCCGTGCCGCCTTTCTTCGTCAGCACACTCATGAAGCGCTTCAGCGCGTCGGGGCTGCCGCCGCCCTTTGCCTCCAGGTACCGCATGAAGACGTAGCCTGCCGTGTAGGGCTCCTGGGATCCTGCCGCGCCGCCACTGGCGAAGATGCTGGCGAAATTCGCCGCTGTCATGCCCTTTATGGTATTTCCCCGCACATCGTCGATGCCGTGGACCGCTTCTGCCGTGCCCTCCATGATGTAGTTGGGCAGCTTCGACACATCCTTGATATTCGTCGCCATGAGGGCGTGGACGAACTCATGGGCGATGGTCCTGTCCAGCCAGATGCCGCCGGCGGCATTCGTGCTGCCGTTCACATCCCGCTCATTGAGATCCTTGTAGAAGTCCATGTTGACGTTGAGGGTGAGCTTCGTGGTGTCAGCGCCCACATAATTGTAGGTGATGTTGGCCAGATCGTTGCCGCCCGTGTGGGGGAACTGGACATCGATTTCCTTCACCATGACCGTGTCGTCGTTGAAGGAGAGGCCGTAGGTGTCCTTTATAAGCTGCAGGGAGCTGGCGACCCACTCGCTGTTCAGCGCCTTCACGATGGTGGACTTCACATCCATGGACACGTCGCTGGCCCCATCGAAGAGCCGCTTGCCGTTGAAGGTGGCCTCCGCGTTGTCGTCCAGCTGGTCGATGCTCTGATCCAGCTCCTTCTGGATGGTCTTGCGGTCCGCGTCCGTATTCGTGTCGTTGGCGGCGTTGATGGCTTTCTCCTTCAGGGTGCGCAGGATGGAGATGGTGGACTCCACCGCGCCTCCTGCCACCTGCAGCAGGCTCTTTCCGTTTTGGGCGTTGGCATTGGCCTGGTTCAGGGAGCGTATCTGCACCCGCATGCGCTCGGAGATGGCGTAGCCTGAGGCATCGTCGGCGGCGGAGTTGATTTTCATGCCGGAGGAGACCTTCTGGAGGCTCTTGGCCATTGCCTTGGAGTTCTTGTTCAGCGTGTTCAGCGTATTCGTCGCAGACTTGTTGTTCTTTATGATCATGGCCATGGGGATATCCTCATATCTTCAATATTCATCCTATCGTATAGTATTATCGGAATTTTTGGGGGAAACTTTAGAGTCCTTCCCGGGGACTTCCGTGAAACGTCCCCTGAAAAATTTTGTGTAAAAAACAAAAAAGTGCTTGCAAAAGGATTTCCGCTCGTGTATAATGCTTTATGTTGACAGCGAGAGCTGAAGACACAGGGGTATCGCCAAGTTGGTAAGGCACGGGTCTCTGAATCCCGCATGCGTTGGTTCGAGTCCAGCTACCCCTGCCATATGAACACATGCACCGCTTCGGCGGTGCTTTTTGTTTTGCGCTGCCAGAAGTTTCCTAAGAAAAAATTTTGGGGAATAGAAGGTATTTCATCCTTTTTGTGGAATAAGATAGACTAGAGATTGCGAAAAGTCCAATTCATCGGCGCGAGTTCGTCTCCGCGCACGATTGCTTGCCCTTCGAGGCGTTTTTAGGGAGGAATCTGAATGGCACTGGAAGAAACGAAAGCATTGGGAAAGAGCGAGGATCACGCAAAGCTCATTTCCTCGATTGAAGAGATTGCTACTTCGACCCAGACGGTCTTCGAGGCCGTCGAGCAGGTGGCAAAGAGCGCAAGCGCCCTCGCCGAGGCCGGCCGCGCTTCGGTTGAGCAGGCAAAGCTCCTGCAGGAAAAGAACGCCGACACCATCAAGGTCATCGAGTTCATCACGAACATCGCAGGCCAGACGAACCTCCTGGGCCTGAATGCCGCCATAGAAGCAGCCCGCGCCGGTGAGCAGGGCCGCGGCTTTGCGGTCGTCGCGGAAGAAGTGAGGAAGCTCGCCGAGCAGTCCCGGGAGGCCACGGAGAAGATCCAGTCCACCCTGACGGAGATGAACAAGGCCGTCGAGGACATCTCCAAGTCCATCGAGAGCACCGGCTCCATCAGCGAGCAGCAGGCAGCCTCCACCCAGGAGATTACCGCCAACCTCTCCCGCGTCACGAAGGCGGCAGAGGATTTGAAGAAGTACGTGGAGACCATCTGATCATAGAATCTCAAGCGGAGGCTGTGCAAGTTCACAGCCTCTTTTTTTCTACGGAATTGTGGTTTCGATGTATACGGAAATAGGCGGGCAGCATAATTTGCCACATATTCATGCCCGCTATCAGGATGATGATGGCGTCTATGACCTCGATGGAAATTGCATCAAGGGAAAGCTTCCGCGGAAGCAGACACGTTTGCTGGAGGCATGGATAGAATTGCATCGGGATGAAATTGAGGCAAATTGGAATTTGGCGCAGGCAGGCGAAAAGATCTTTCGCATTGACCCGCTGAAATGAGGTGAGACTTATGCGTCGACTGAAAAAAGTGGAACCGGCGAATGGAAAGCTGCTTCTGACCTATGAGAATGGGGAGCATCGGCTGTTTGATGTGCATCCCTATATGAAAGGCTCCTACATGGGGGAGCTGAAGAACCCAGCATATTTTGCAATGGTCAGAGTGCATCCGATTTTAGGGGATACGGTCATGTGGCCCCATGAGCAGGATATCTCCCCCCATGAGCTATACGAATTGAGCGTTCCTTGCGATAAGGGATTCCATGAGAATGTGGAATATAGAAGGCGGCAAGCGTAACTTTTCGGATGTGCTGCAATATAAATTTGCCTCTGGAAAAATCCGGACGGCTGCGCTATAATAGTAGCCATGAAATCCGACGAACGGGAATAGTAGGGGGAAAATGCCTTTAGAGAGCTGGCGGCAGGTGGGAGCCAGTGGCAGAGACCTTGAACTCACCCGGGAGGAGCGGCGAGGAAAGGCGCCGCCGTCTGCCGCGTTAGGGCAAATGAAGTGGGCGCATTTTGCGCCAAGCAGGGTGGTACCGCGAATATTTCGTCCCTGGCCGTTGCGCCGGGGACTTTTTCTTTTGTCAAAAGTCAGGGCCGCGCGCTTTCTCTTTGTGTTTAGGAGGATAACATGGATCGCTACGAGCCGCAGGAAATCGAGAAGAAATGGCAGAAGACCTGGGAAGAGTCCGAGGCCTACAAGACGGAGGCAGACCCCAAGCGGCCGAAGTTCTACGCGCTGGAGATGTTCCCGTACCCCTCGGGCAACCTCCATATGGGCCACGTGCGCAACTATTCCATCGGGGACGTGCTGGCTCGCTACAAGACCATGCAGGGCTTCAATGTCATGCACCCCATGGGCTTTGACTCCTTCGGCATGCCGGCGGAAAATGCCGCCATCCAGCATGGGGTGCGCCCTGGCGACTGGACCTACTCCAACATCGAGAACATGGAGCGTCAGCAGAAGTCCATGGGCCTTTCCTACGACTGGGAGCGGGAGGTGAAGACCTGCGATCCGGGCTACTACAAGTGGACCCAGTGGCTCTTCGAGCTCTTCTACAAGCGGGATCTTGCCTACAAGAAGAAGGCCAGCGTCAACTGGTGTGATACCTGCGGCACGGTGCTCGCCAATGAGCAGGTCATCGATGGCAAGTGCTGGCGCTGCGACCATGAGGTCCATAAGAAGGATCTGTCCCAGTGGTTCTTCAAGATCACGGACTACGCCGACCGCCTGCTGAAGGATCTGGCGAAGCTTCCGGGCTGGCCGGAGCGGGTCAAGACCATGCAGGAGAACTGGATTGGCCGCAGCGAGGGCCTGGAGTTCTCCTTCGACATCCCGGAGCTGGGGGAAAAGCTCCCCGTCTACACCACCCGCGCCGATACGGCCTTCGGCGTGACCTTCATCGCGCTCGCCGCAGAGCATCCGCTTCTCGCGAAAATCATGAAGGACAATCCGCGGGCGGAGGAGATCGAGGCCTTCTGCAAGAAGGTCCGGAATCAGAGCGAGATTGAGCGAACCTCCAGCGAGTCGGAGA
This sequence comes from uncultured Mitsuokella sp., assembly GCA_945873115.1. Taxonomy (GTDB): domain Bacteria; phylum Bacillota; class Negativicutes; order Selenomonadales; family Selenomonadaceae; genus AWVT01. The sequence goes on along the minus strand of CAMCBT010000069.1, from coordinate 1,685 downwards.
AGGAGGGCGTGGCCACAGGCGTCTTCGCCGTGAATCCCTTCAACGGCAAGAAGGCAGAGCTCTGGGTAACGAACTACGTGCTGGCGGAGTACGGAACCGGCGCCGTCATGGGCGTCCCCTCGGAGGACAGCCGCGACTGGATGTTTGCGAAGAAGTACAACATCCCCATCATCATTACGCTGAAGCCGAAGGACCGGGATCTGAAGCTGGAGGAGATGACGGAGGCCTATACGGACAAGGACGGCGTCCTCGTGAATTCCGGCCGCTTCGATGGCATGGAGATGCACGAGGCACTCGCCGCCATCATGGACGAGGCGGAGGAAAAGGGCTTTGGTAAGCGCCGGGTGAACTACCGTCTCCGGGACTGGCTCATTTCCCGCCAGCGGTATTGGGGCGCCCCCATCCCCGTCATCAACTGCCCCCACTGCGGGGAGGTGCTGGTGCCGGAGGAAGACCTGCCTGTACGGCTGCCGGAAAATGTCTCCTTCGAGCAGGGGGCCGTGTCGCCTCTGGCCCAGTGCGAGGAGTTCGTCCATGTGAAGTGCCCGAAGTGCGGTGCTGACGCCACCCGGGAGACAGACACCATGGACACCTTCATCTGCTCCTCCTGGTACTACCTCCGCTACACGGATCCGAAGAACGACAAGGAGCCCTTTGCGAAGGACAAGGTGAACTACTGGGCACCGGTCGATCAGTATATCGGCGGCATCGAGCACGCCATCCTTCATCTCCTGTACTCCCGCTTCTTCACGAAGGTGCTCCACGACGAGGGGCTCGTGGACTTCGAGGAGCCCTTTACGAACCTCATGACCCAGGGCATGGTCCTGAAGGACGGCTCGAAGATGAGCAAGTCGAAGGGCAACGTGGTGTCCCCGGAGGAAATCATCGGCAAGTACGGTGCGGACACGGCAAGGCTCTTTATCCTCTTCGCTGCGCCTGTCGATCGCGATCTTGACTGGAGCGACCAGGGCGTGGAGGGGGCCTACCGGTTCCTGGGCCGCGTGTGGCGCATCCTGCTACGCTATGAGGAGAGCATAAAGGCTGTTCCCGCTGCGTATGACGTGGCAAGCCTCTCAAAGGAGGAGAAGGACTTCCGCCGGGTGCTCCACCAGACCATCAAGAAGGTGACGGAGGATATCCGGGACCGCTTCATGTTCAATACGGCGGTGAGTTCCATCATGGAGCTCGTCAATGCCTTCTACGCCATGGAGGGGAAGGAGATGCATGGTGGTCTCGTCCGGGAGACGGCGGAGGCTCTCATGAAGCTCCTCGCCCCCTTCGCCCCTCATATCACGGAGGAGCTCTGGCATCGCCTCTTTCCAGGGGCAGGCAGCGTCCATCAGGCGAAGTGGCCGGTGATGGATGAGTCGGCACTTCAGGTAGACACCATCGAGGTGGTGCTCCAGATCAATGGCAAGGTGCGCGGTCATGTGACGCTTCCGGCCGGTGCGGACAAGAAGGCCATGGAGGAGGCGGTGATGGCACTCCCGAAGGCCAAGCAACACATCGAGGGCAAGGAGGTCGTAAAGGTCATCTGCGTCCCGAAGAAGCTGGTGAATATTGTCGTAAAAGGGTAATAGAAAAAGGGTGGCGTGTGTTTCCCGCACGGGAAACAACCCCCCCCCAATTATTAAAAAAACCAAACAGTGGCTTGGGAGGTTGGGGTATAAAAAAGAAAAAACCGC
>CAMCBT010000068.1 GCA_945873115.1 uncultured Mitsuokella sp. | reverse complement strand
ATCGGGTATAGGGGATGCATCGTTAGATTGTATCAAAATTGGCGGTAAAACGGAGGGTATCTTCGCATGATACGGTTGTTGTTCTAAGCTACGTGCAATCGTCGCTTTCTCTGCTTTTCGATAGATTGTCGCAAAGGGTACTTGTCTGCTATGGTACAATAGAAGGGTATGTATTCTCTAGGAGAGGAGAGGGTTTTATGTGTCTTGCAGTGCCAGCACAGGTGCTTGAAATAGAGGGAGCTATCGGGCGGGTTTCGCTTTCGGGGGTGACGCGGGAGATTTCCATGATGCTTTTGCCGGAGGCGAAGGTGGGGGACTTTGTCCTCGTCCATGCGGGCTTTGCCATGCAGCTCGTGAGCGAGAAGGAGGCGGAGGAGACGGAGGCGCTGCTCGCGGAGATGAACGGGGCGCCCCGCACCGTGGGAGACCTCCCCGGGACGGTCTCGGCTATGGAAGCGGGAGGCAGATTGTGACGCGGGCCGAAGAGCGGGAGCTGGCCAGCCGCCTCGTCTCGGAAATCCGCCGGATGGCGGCGGAGTACGGGCGGCCCCTGCGCTTCATGGAGGTCTGCGGCACCCATACGGTGTCCATCTTCCGGGCGGGCATCCGGCCCATGCTGCCGGAGGGCGTCTCCCTCGTGTCGGGGCCCGGCTGCCCCGTCTGCGTGACGCCCGACGACTATGTGGATAGGGCCATCGCCTACGCAGGGCGCGACGATGTCATATTGACCACCTTCGGGGACATGCTGAAGGTGCCGGGCTCCTCCTCGAGCCTCTCGGAGGCAAAGGCGGCGGGCGCGGATATCCGCATCGTCTACTCGCCCATGGACAGCATCGCCGTCGCCCAGGCGAATCCGGAGAAAAAGGTGGTGTTCCTGGCCGTGGGCTTCGAGACGACGGCCCCCACGGCGGCGGCCACGGTGCTGGCGGCAAAGCAGGCGGGGCTGCGGAATCTCTGCATGCTCTCAGCCCACAAGCTGGTGCCGCCGGCCCTGCGGGCGCTTTTAAGAGATCCAGATGTGCAGGTGGATGGCTTCCTGCTGCCGGGGCATGTGTCCGTCGTCACGGGGTCGGAGGTCTTTTCCTTCGTGGCGAAGGAGTACCGGGTGCCGGGGGTGGTGACAGGCTTCTCGGCGATTCAGATTCTTAGGGCCATCTGCCGCCTCATGCAGATGAAGTGCGAGGGGGAGGCCCGCATCGCCAACGAGTACGAGAGCGTCGTGACGGCAGAGGGGAGCCCCGTGGCCCTCAGGACCCTTGGGGAGGTCTACGAGCCGGCGGACGCGGCCTGGCGGGGCATCGGCGTGATCCCAGAGTCGGGCCTTCGCATGCGGGAGGCCTACGCCTCCTATGACATCGAGCGGGCCGTGCCCATCGACGTGCCGGAGGGGATTCCTGCGGCGAAGAAGGGCTGTCGCTGCGGCGAGGTGCTGCGGGGCATCATCGAGCCCCCCAGCTGCCCGCTCTTTGGCAAGGCCTGTGTGCCGACCCACGCGGTTGGCCCCTGCATGGTCTCGGTGGAGGGGGTCTGCGCTGCCTGGCATAAGTATGGACAGGGGAGGTTTTCCTATGGCGGATAAGACGGTACAGCTGGCCCATGGCGCCGGCGGCAAGCTCAGCTGCGAGCTCATGGAGGAGGTCATCCTGCCAGCCTTTTCCAATGCTGCCCTCGACGTGCTCCACGACGGGGCGCGGCTGACGGATCTCTCGGGGCGGCTCGCCTTCACCACGGACTCCTACGTGGTGCAGCCTCGGTTTTTCCCGGGCGGAAATATCGGAAAGCTCGCCGTCTGCGGTACGGTGAACGACCTTGCCATGACGGGGGCGGTGCCCCGGTACATCTCCTGCGGCCTCATCCTCGAGGAGGGGCTCCCCTTCGCCGAGCTCCGTGAAATCCTCCAGACCATGAAGCGCATGGCCGAGGAGACGGGCATCTCCATCGTCACCGGCGACACGAAGGTGGTGGAGCACGGCAAGGCGGACGGCATCTATATCAATACGGCGGGCATCGGGGAGCTCATTGAGGGCAGGACGATCGACCCGCGCAGCGTGAAGCCGGGCATGAAGGTGCTGCTCTCGGGGACGCTGGGCGACCATGCGGCGACGGTGCTCGCCGGCCGCCACGGGCTGACGCTCCCGGAGGATATCAAGACGGACTGTGCGCCGCTGGCGAAAATGGTGCAGGGAATCCTCGTGGCGGCGCCCCGCACGGCCTGCCTCCGGGATCCGACCCGGGGCGGCGTGGCGGCGGTGCTCAATGAGATAGCCCAGAGCGCCCAGGTGGGCATCCGCATCGAGGAGGATGCCATCCCCGTGCGCCCGGCGGTGCAGGGGGTCTGCGACATGCTGGGCTTCGACCCGCTGACGCTGGCAAATGAGGGAAAGTGCATCGCCTTCGTCCCCGCCGAGGAGGCGGAGGCGGCCCTCGCTGCCATGCGGGAGAGTCCCTACGGTAAGGAGGCCTGCCTCCTCGGGGAGACAACGGCGGAGGCCCCCGGCACGGTGGCCCTCGAGACCGCCATAGGCGGCCTACGCATCGTGGACATGCCCCTAGGGGCCATCGTGCCGCGTATTTGCTGACGCTTTGAAGATAGGTCTATTCCATGTACCCTGCACTCATCCCGTCTTTGTGTGTGCGGGGTACGCGAAGCCACAGGACGTGGGAATATTCATTATTTTATTTGGAGGAAAATATGTCTGATACGAACACAATCATCGGGACGGTGAATGCGCCGAAGCCGGAGCTTTCGGCGGAGACGATACTCGGAGCTTTGAAGTACCGCTATGCCTGCAAGAAATTCGACCCATCGAAGCGCATCTCCGATGCGGACTTCGAGACCATCCTGGAGGCGGCGCGCCTTGCTCCCACCTCCTTTGGCATGGAGCCCTGGAAAATCCTCGTCATCGAGAACAAGGAGCTTCGCCGGGCTATGGCGGCCCATGTCTGGGGCGGCAAGGCGGGCCTTGAGGGGGCCAGCCACTTTGTGGTGCTGCTCGCCCGCAAGGGGGAGGAAATGCACTTTGGCTCCCCCTATGTGGACCACATGCTGAAGGACATCCACAAGCTGCCGAAGGAAATCTACGACATGTACGGGAATCGGTACAAGGATTTCGGCGAGAATCACATGAAGCTTTTCGAGACGCCTCGGGCGGGATTCGACTGGACGGCGAAGCAGGCCTACATCGTCCTGGCGAACATGCTGGTGACGGCGGCGGCCCTTGGCATCGACTCCTGCCCCATCGAGGGCTTCAATCCGGCGGCCGCGACGCGCCTTCTCGGGGAGGAGCGGAAGCTCTTTGACACGAGGTCCTTCGGCATCGCCGTCATGGCGGCCTTCGGCTATCGGGACGAAAAGCCCCACCGGGACAAGACCCGCCGCCCCCTCGCGGAGTCCGTGGAGTGGATTCGCTAAGCCTTGCTTGACTCCCTCTGAGGGAGGTGGCGCGCGAAGCGCGACGGAGGGAGTCTTGATGCGCGTATTGACGTTTTTGGGATAAAGCAGGGGCTGTGAGAAATGCGTTGGCATTCCTCACAGCCTCTTTGGATAGGGGAGGTGCCGAGATGGGGCGGATTATCTTTCATGTGGATATGGATGCCTTCTTTGCCTCCGTGGAGCAGCGGGAGCACCCGGAGTACCGGGGGCGGCCCCTCATCATCGGGGGGCTTGCCGGCCGGGGGGTGGTATCCACCTGCTCCTACGAGGCCCGGCGCTACGGCGTGCGCTCTGCCATGCCCATGACGGAGGCCAGGCGGCACTGCCCGGAGGCCATATTCCTCGAGGGGAACTATCCCCTCTACCGCGAAGCCTCCCGGGAGGTCTTCGCGGTCTTTCACGCCTTCGCCCCCATGGTGGAGCCGCTGTCCGTGGACGAGGCCTTCCTCGATGTGACGGGCATGGAGCACTTCTTCGGCGGTACGGCGAGGGACTACGCCCAGCAGCTGAAGGAGGCTATCCGGGAGCGGACAGATCTTGTGGCCTCCGTGGGCGTCGCGCCCAATAAATTTCTCGCCAAAATCGCCTCCGACATGGAAAAGCCCGACGGCCTCACGGTGGTGGGGGAAAGCGAGGCGGAAATCCGCGCCTTCCTCTGGCCCCTGGATGTGCGCCGCATCTGGGGCGTGGGGGCAAAGACGGCAGAGCGGCTTCGCCGTCTCCATGTGAATACGGTGGAGGATCTGGCGCGGCTCCCTCTGGACACCCTGCGGAAGAACTTCGGGGAGAAGACGGCCCTGCACCTTCACACACTGGCCTTCGGCATCGACGAGCGGCCCGTCCACCCGAGGGAGGAGGCGAAATCCATCGGCAAGGAGGAGACCTTCCTTGCCGACCTCCATACGGAGGAGGAAATCCGCCGGGCCCTCTCGGTGCTCGCAGAGCAGGTGGGCTGGCGGCTCCGCCGGGCGGGGAGGCGGGCGAGGACCATCCAGCTGAAGGTACGCCGGGGGGACTTCACCACCTGGACCCGGTCAAAGACCCTGGGGGAGGCCACCTCCTTTGACGATGTGCTGTACAGGACGGCCCTTTCCCTTTTTCACGCCCTGAAGCCCACGGGCGGCATCCGGCTCCTGGGCATCAGCGGGTCGAATTTCGACGAGGATATAGAAATCTCGCTCTTCCCCGAGGAGAAGAGCGAGAAGAAGGAGCAGCTCTATACGGCCATCGACGCCCTGAAGGCGAGATTCGGCGAGGGCGTCATCCGTCGGGGCCGTGCCCAGTCAGTCGAGCCGCCGGCGAAGAATCGGCAGCAGCAGGATGGCGACGGCACTGTTTAGGATGCCCTCGGCGAGGAGGCCCGGCGTGGAGGCGAGAGCTGCGGCGAAGCCGTCGTAGAGCAGAGCGCCGAAGACCGTGTAGCCAAAGGCCATCCAAAGGGAGGCCACGAGGAAGGCGGCAAGCGTCCGGCCCAGCGACCGCCCTGAGAGCCGCAGGGCGAGCTCTGCCATGACGAGCTTGATGAGGAGCGTCGGCAGGATCCAAAGGGCAAAGCCCCCGAGAAAGTCTGCAAAGGCCGACCCCACGCAGGCCGCAAAGAGCGCCGCCCGCCGCGGCAGGAAGAAGACGGAAAGGAATATGACCGCGTCCCCCAGATGCGCATATCCAAGCGGAATCGGGATCTTCGGCACGAAGGTGGCGAGAAAGACAACGGCGGTCATCATGGAAGTCAAGGCAAGCTCTTTCGCGGAGATGGAAGAATTTTTTCTCATGGGGACAAGTCCTTTCAATGTCGGGGTGCATGAAACGCACAGGAACATTCGGGAGAGCGTCTTGCGCTTTCATGAAGAACAGTATAGAATGGTTTTGGCTCTATGAAAAGTGCCAAGACCATTCTTTTTTATAAGACCAGAAAGGCACGCCCCATGCTTACCTACTCCTTTGCCCAGATCGGGAAAAAGCCCCTCTATGAGGCCCTCTACGGCTTCATCCGGGAGGACATCCGCACCGGCACCATCAAGGCGGGGGAGCGGCTGCCCTCCCGGCGGGCACTGGCGGCCCAGCTGGGGATCAGTGCCATCACCGTGGAGGGGGCCTATAGCCAGCTTATCGCCGAGGGCTATTGCCACGCGGTAGAGAGGCGGGGCATCTTCGCCTCGAAGCTCGCCGCCGCACCCCTGCGCTCCGCAGATCCCCCTGCCCCTCGGGCACAGACCCGGCCGCTTCGCTTTCGCTACGACTTTGCCACGGGCAACGTCCGCCCCGAGGACTTCCCCTTTGACACCTGGCGGCGCCTCCTGCGGCGCATCCAGAACGAGCGAGCAGAGGAAATCCTCTCCCCCGTCCCTGCCCAGGGGGCTCTGGTGCTCCGGGAGGCCATCGCCACCCATCTCGCCGCCTTCCGAGGCCTCTCTGTGGCACCGGAGAACATCCTCGTCGGCGCGGGCTCCGACCAGCTCACCCTGCTCCTGCCGGCCCTCCTCGGGCGGGAGCGCACCTACTGCGTGGAGGATCCGGGCTATGGGCGCACCCGAAGGGCCTACGAGGCCAGCGGTGTCCGGTGTGTGCCCTGCCCCCTGGACGAAGCGGGCGTCCGGCCGGAAGCGGTGCGGCAGGCGGGGGGCGGTATCCTCCACATCAGCCCCGCCCACCACTTTCCCACGGGCCTCATCATGCCCATCTCCCGCCGCTATGAGCTTCTCGCTTGGGCCTCGGAGCAGGAGGGGCGCTACATCCTGGAGGACGACTACGACAGCGAGCTCCGCATGACGGGGCGGATGATTCCCACCCTCATGAGCATCGATGCCGCCGGTCGGGTTCTCTACATGAATACCTTCACAAAGACATTGACCCCCACCATCCGGGTGAGCTACCTGGTGCTCCCCAACTCCCTCGCCGCCCGCTTCCGGGAAAAGCTGGGCTTTTTGAGCTCCCCGGTACCGAGCTTCGAGCAGTATACGCTCGCCGCCTTCATCGCCGAGGGGTATCTGGAGAAGCACATCAACAGGATGCGCAGCAAATACCGCCGCCGCCGGGAGAGGCTCCTCGCTGTGCTAAAGGCGGATCCCCTTCGGGGAAGGCTCGAAATCCAGGAGCAGGGGGCCGGGCTCCACTTCCTCCTGCGCCTTCACACGGAAAAGAGCGACGAGGCTCTGGCCACCGCCCTCGCCGCCGCCTCGATCCGCATGACGCCGCTCTCTGCCTACTACGCCAGGGGAGGCCGGGAGGCGGAGCATACCTTCGTCATGAACTACACGGCTCTCGACCCGGCCCTCCTGACGGAGGACCTCGCCACCCGCCTGGCCTCCTGCCTGTAGCCGGGGGCAGGGACGATTCCCTCTCTTCGGATTTCGGCAGATTTTTGCGTGTGCTTTCTGCTATTTTTCCGGCGAGATTTTCCCTGTATACTACAGACAGCAAACTACACGCACAATGTCCACAAAGTGGACATTGTGCGTGTAGTTTGTGTTTTTGGAAACTTCCTCCCGGGCCGTTGGGGCGAAAGGGTAGGATTTTGGCGTGTCCTGTGCTAGAATAGTAGGGGAATCGTGCATATCGAAGGGAAGGTGGTTTTTGCATGAACCTCACGATAGGTAGCGACCATGGGGCCGTGGCGCTGAAGGACGAGGTAAAGAAGGTCCTGGCGGAAATCGGCGGCATCGAGGTAAATGACGTGGGTACCTTTGGCACGGAGTCGGTGGACTACCCGGACATCGCGGAGAAGGTCTGCGCATGCGTCACCGGGGGCCAGGCGGACTTTGGCATCGTGCTCTGCGGCACGGGCCTCGGCATCTCCATCGCCGCCAACAAGATACGCGGCATCCGCTGCGCCCTCTGCCACGATGTCTACTCGGCGAAGAAGGCCCGGGAGCATAACGATGCCAATGTGCTCGCCATGGGCGGCCGGGTCATCGGGCCGGGGCCGGCGGGGGAGATTGTAAGGGCCTTCCTCGAGGCGAAGTTTGAAGGCGGCCGCCACGGGCGCCGCGTAGGGAAAATCATGGCGCTGGAAAACAGCGGGAAGGAGCAAGTATGAGCCTCATGACACCACTTCACAAAAAAGATGCAGAGCTTTCCAAGGCCATCGACAACGAACTGAACCGTCAGCGGACGAAGCTGGAGCTCATCGCCTCGGAGAATATCGTCTCCAAGGCGGTTCTCGAGGCCCAGGGCAGCGTGCTTACGAACAAGTACGCGGAGGGCTATCCCGGCAAGCGCTACTACGGCGGCTGCGAGTACGTGGATGTCGTGGAGCAGCTGGCCATCGATCGGGCGAAGAAGCTCTTCGGGGCAGGCTACGCCAACGTGCAGCCCCACTCCGGCGCCCAGGCGAATATGGCGGTGTTCTTCGCCCTCCTCACCCCCGGCGACACGGTCATGGGCATGAACCTGACGGACGGCGGCCACCTCACCCACGGCAGCCCTGTGAATATGAGTGGCAAGTATTTTAACATCGTCCCCTACGGGGTGGCGAAGGAGACGGAGCGCATCGACTACGATGCCCTGGAGAAGACGGCCCTTGAGACGAAGCCGAAGATGATCGTGGCCGGCGCCTCCGCCTATGCCCGCATCATCGACTTCGAGCGCCTCGGCACCATCGCCAAGAAGGTGGGGGCCTACCTCATGGTGGACATCGCCCATATCGCAGGCCTCGTGGCGGCCGGGGAGCATCCGAGCCCCATGCCCTATGCGGATGTGGTGACCACCACCACCCACAAGACCCTCCGTGGCCCCCGGGGCGGCATGATCCTCACCCGGGATGAGGAGTTCGGCAAGCAGTTCAACAAGGCGGTCTTCCCCGGCATTCAGGGCGGCCCTCTCATGCACGTCATCGCAGCGAAGGCCGTGGCCCTCGGAGAGGCGCTTACCCCGGAGTTCAAGGAGTACGCCCGCCGGATGAAAAAAAATGCGGCGACTCTTGCAAAGACGCTGGCGGACGACGGCTTCCGCATCGTCTCCGGCGGCACGGACAACCATCTGATGCTTGTGGACCTCACCTCCAAGGGCATCACCGGCAAGGTGGCCCAGACGGTGCTGGACGAGGTGAACATCACGGCGAATCGGAACACCATCCCCTTCGAGCCCCTCTCTCCCTTTGTCACCAGCGGCATCCGCCTGGGCTCGCCGGCTCTGACGACCCGCGGCTTCAAGGAGGAGGACATGGTGGAGGTTGGGAGCATCATCGCCCTGGTGCTCTCCGACGTGGAAAACGAAGAGAAGAAGGAGGAGGCCCGCCGCCGGGTGGCCGCCCTCTGCAAGAAATATCCCCTGTATGAGGATTAAGGAGGAGTCATGTCAAACGATTTGAAGGTACACATCATCGCGCATCCGCTGATCCAGCACAAGCTGACCCTCATGCGGTCCAAGGACACGGGCACGAAGGACTTCCGGGAGCTCCTGGAGGAAATCGCCATGCTCATGGCCTATGAAATCACCCGGGACTTCCCCCTGAAGGAAGTGGACATCGAGACCCCGGTGGCAAAGTGCAAGGCAAAGGTCCTCGCCGGCAAGAAGGTGGGGGTCATCCCCATCCTCCGGGCAGGCCTCGGCATGCTCTCCGGCGTCGTCAACATGATTCCCGCGGCCCGGGTCGGCCACGTGGGCATGTACCGGGACCCGAAGACCCTGGAGCCGGTGGAGTACTACTGCAAGCTGCCCGGCGACGTGGCGGAGCGCACCCTCATCGTGGTGGATCCGATGCTCGCCACCGGCGGCAGCGCCTCGGCGGCCATCAAGCTCCTGAAGGACAAGGGCGCCAAGTCCATCACCCTCATGTGCCTGGTGGCGGCTCCCGAGGGTGTGCGCCGCATCAACGAGGATCATCCCGACGTGCCCCTCTACGTGGCATCGGTGGATGAGAAGCTCAATGAGAAGGGCTACATCGTCCCGGGCCTCGGCGATGCCGGCGACCGCATCTTTGGTACACTGTAAGGAGTAGAAATTGAGCAATCTAGAAGTAGGTATCGTAGGCCTGCCAAACGTGGGCAAGAGCACCCTTTTCAACGCCATCACAAAGGCCGGGGCCGAGGCGGCAAACTTCCCCTTCTGCACCATCGAGCCGAATGTGGGCGTGGTGGCCGTCCCCGACCCGCGGCTGGCGGTGCTCCACGAGATGTACGACTCCAAGAAGACCACCCCCGCCTCCGTCCGCTTCGTGGACATCGCAGGCCTCGTGAAGGGCGCCTCCAAGGGGGAGGGCCTGGGCAACAAGTTCCTGGAGCACATCCGCCAGGTGGATGCGGTGGC
>CAMCBT010000067.1 GCA_945873115.1 uncultured Mitsuokella sp. | reverse complement strand
GGCTGACGGTCAGTCCCGTCGTTCGGCTCTCCTGCGTCAAGACATCGCGGTAGATGTTTTCCCTGCCGTCGATCTGCGTCTCGGTTTGTACTCTGCAGGTTCCAGAATTGCTTTTGACGCGACATAGCTGTGGTATGCGCCGTAACCGCTGTTGATCTCGCGAAATTCTTCTGCGGGAAATTCCTGCCCTTGTTCGATATGACCGCCCTCATCAATGCGCAGTTTCACGGGATTGTCTTTCGTATCTGTAATGACGCGCTTGGCGGAGAAGGCGGCGTTTTCGTTTTTCGTCAAAGGCGCAGTGATGGAAATGTTGCCCTGCGCCTCGATGCGTGCGCCGCGATTGGCGACTTCTTCTTTTGCGGCAAGCGACAGATCGCCGCCGGAGTAGAGCAGAGCATTCCCGCTGTTTTTGATGGAGTTTGCTTGAAGAGCGAGAGCTTCACGCGCGGCAATGACGCCTGAGGGAAGGGAGACAAGCTCGGCTTTGACGATATCTACCACCTTTTGCTGTGCGTCGTAGGCAGATTCGGCGGTTTGGATGTTCGCTTTGTAGATGGCAATGTCCGCCTGGGAGGTGAACTTTGTGACATCGACGCGATGGGCAGCTTCGAGACGATCGGCTTTTTCCTTGAGCAGATGCATCTCTTGTGCCAGACGCGCTTCAAGATTGGCGTTCTTTTCGTTTCGGATATGCGAAGCCTGCACATGGATCGTATTGCCGTAGATTCTGCCCGTGGCGTCGTTCTTGAGATTCGAGGCGGTGATAGCGGTTTCTTCGTCGGCTTGCACAAGACCGCGATTCTTCATATCTGCCGTATGAATATTAAGATTGTCTCCTGAGATTTCTCCCGCAGCCGTTTGCGTAAGGTTTCCTGTCGTTGCAAGGGAAAGCGTGCTCCTTCTTTTTCATGCGATAAGAGCCTTCTGAATGAGGTAAAACACGAAATAAACAAGATTATGATAGCATGTTTTAATGATTCTTTCAAGGGAGCAAAAAGGGGAAGGAAAAGGGTCGATGTAGTCTTATGGCCTGTGGAGTCTGTTAGCATATGTACAGCTCTTCGAGCAGTCTTGTTCGACATCCAGATTCCATCCAAAGCATTCTCACCAACGAAAAAATGAAGGGTGATGCCCTGCTACAAAAGAAATATCAAGAATACTTGCTGAAAGCATCCTTTTGCCCGTCGGAGGAACAAGCGGCGCCCCCTTTGAATTGCAACGCAAACTTCCCACATGCCAAACACGGACAATGCCGCGTCAGCAAAAGAAATTCCTGTAGTTGCTGAATAATTCAGTAACCACAGGAACTATTATAGATCCGGGAAATCGGATTCATTGACAGGAGTCCCTGCCTTTTCTATAATGAAGCAAAAGATTTTACTATGAAACCCCAAGAAGTCAAGCCGTAGGCGCAGACTGATTGGCTGGTTTCTTGCAAGGGCGGCGCACAATGTCCACAAAGTGGACGTTTGTGCGTGTAGTTTGTGTATTTTTTTAGGGAGCGTTCTGAATGAAAAACTGCATCACCATCGACAAGGAGAAATGCATCCACTGCGGCCAGTGCCTCCGGGACTGCGTCGCGACCTGCCTGGAGTTCGACGAGGACAGGGTGCCCCGCTACAACAGCAGGGCAGATAAGTGCATTGCCTGCCAGCACTGCCTCGCCATCTGCCCGACAGGAGCCTTTTCCTTTGGTGGCCTCAAGCCCGCCGACTCTGCGCCCGTGACGACGGTGGATAGCGACGCCCTCCTGGGCCTCATCAAATCCCGCCGCAGCATCCGCCAGTACAAGAAGGAGGATGTGCCGGCCGAGAAGATCGAGCAGCTCCGGGAAATGCTGGCCTATCCGCCGACGGGAGTCAACGCTCCGACGCTCCACTTCACCATCTTCGCCTCCCGCCAGAAAATGGACGAGCTTCGCCGCATCACCTACGAGTGCCTGGAGAAAGTCCCAAGCACGTCGCCGCTGGCCATCCTGAAGGTCATGGCGGCAAAGGGACGCAAGGCAGGCAAGGACATCGTCTACCGCGACGCACCAGCCCTCGTCGTCGTCTCGGTGGACGAAAAAATCGCCAATGCGGTATGCCGCACGGTGGATCCCATCATCGCCCTCTCCTATGTGGAGCTCTACGCCCAGAGCCTGGGCCTCGGCACCCTCTGGGATGGCTACGCCGTCGCCATCGCCAAGCACTTCCCGGAGGTCTGGTCCGCCTTCCAGCTCCCGGAGCATCACAAGCTAGGCTTCGTCATGACCCTGGGCCTCCCCGCCGTAAAATACGCCCGATCGCCCCAGCTCGAGGCAAAAAATGTCACGATCCTCAAATAAAACAAATGCCAAAACGACCTTCTCCAACCATGCGCGGAGAAGGTCGTTCTGTATCGAAAGGAACTATTTTCTTAAAAAACGCGAGGCACCACTCAGCCGAGTGATTCTCGCGTTTTTGCATCGTGCAGCTCTCAAAGGGTTGGATATTTTTCCACGGGGTAGCCGTCTTTTTCCTCATCCTCCCGCTCCTTTTGCTCCCGGAGTTCTGCCATGACCCGGTTGTACTCCCGATACTTCTCCTTCGGCGGGGCGTAGCTGGGGAACTCCCGGTGGAGCTTGGCAAGGCCAGTGCCCAGGCGGCAGATTTCCTTGGCCCGCTGCTCCTGCTTCTTGCGGCGCAGGTCCTTTTCGATTTCCACGGCCCGCTCCTTTTGCTGGATTTCAAAGAGGCGGCGCTCCTGGGCCTTTGTGGCCGTCTCATACTCCTTGAAGACCCGCCAGGCTACACAGGAGGCGGCGCCGATGGCGAGGATGAGGATAATGGCTGTGACCATGGCGTGTCTCCTTTCTTGGTCGGACGTGGCCCTGTCGGCAGCTCCGGGGGAGGCTTACTTCAAAAGCTCGTAGAGGATGGAGCCGGTGCAGGTGATGTAGAGGATGAGGAAGATGGATTTCTTGATGAGCTCCCTCGGCATATGCTTGAAGACGAGGTTGCCGCAGACGATGCCGAGGGCGAGGGCCGGCAGGAGGTAGATGAACTCGTGGGCGGCATGGGCCACCGGGTGGCCGCCGACGAGGTAGCTCGCGAGGGAGCTGAAGTTGCAGGCCAGGAAGAAGACGAAGCAGGTGGCCCGGAACACGTCGGCGGGGATGGCGGAGCGAGCGAGATAGATGAGGTACGGCGGGCCCGCCATGCCGGCGGTGACGCTGGTGATGGCACTGAAGAAGCCGGCGATAATAGAGTTGCGCCGCCGCACCTGGACCTTTACGTGGAGGAGCTGCATGAGGCTGATGGATACGAGGATGAGGATATTGATGAATATCTTGAGCTGGCCGGCGTCCATGGCGTCGAAGATAAGGAAGCCTACAGGCAGGCCGCAGAGGACACCGAGAAAGAGGAAGGCTGTGAGCCGGAGATCCGCCTTGTCCCGCGCCATGAAGCCCTGGACGGTATTGCCGCAGCAGGAGAGCATGAGCATGATGGGGACGGTAAGCTTCGCGTCGTAGAAGAACATGAGCAGGGGCGCCCCGACGATGACGAGGCCGAAGCCGGTGATGGACTGGAGAAAGGCGGCCACAAAGAGGGCGAGGAAGGGGCCCAGGTGGGCAAGGAGGCCCGCAAGGTACGCGTCAAGCATCGCCGGTCTCCTCCTGCATAGCCCGGATTCCTGCGGCAAATTCCTCCAGGGAGAGGTCGAAGTAATCGAGGGTCTTAAGCACCTCGTAGACCTCCGTCTGGGATCTCGCCCCGTCAAGCCGCGCCCCGAGGGTCTCCTCCGTCAGTGCGTGAAAGAGCATATGGGTGATTTCCTCCAAGCTCCGCTGCATACCATTGCCTCCATTCCCATAAAAATCCTTTTCCAAATGGGTTCTACTGATATATAATAGCAGATAGCTCTTCATTTTTCAAAGGAGGGAATCCATGAAAGACTTGCTTGACGTGCACACCCACACCATTGCCAGCATCCATGCGTACAGCACGCTGCGGGAGATGGTGACGGCGGCGAAGGCGAAGGGGCTCTCGCTCATTGGCATCTCCGACCACGGCCCCGCCATGCCTGGTGCAATCCATAAAATGTACTTTGCGAACTTCAAGGTCATACGCCCGGAGGACTTCGGCATCGATATCGTCATGGGCATCGAGCTCAATGTCATCGACTACAGCGGCAGCACAGATTTACCCGAGTGGCAGCTTCGGAAGCTGGACTACGCCATCGCGAGCCTCCACGATGTCTGCATCCCGCCGGGATCTGCGGAGAAAAACACGGCAGCCCTCATCGGTGCCATGGACCATCCGAAGGTGAAAATCCTCGGCCACCCGGACAATCCCCTTTTTCCCGTGGACTTCGACGCCCTCGCAAAGGCCGCCCGGGAGCGCCATGTGCTCCTGGAGCTCAACAACAGCTCCCATATCCCGGAGAGCACGAGGGGCACCGCAGAGTCCGCCCGGGCGCTCCTCACAGCCTGCAAGAAATACGGCACCATGGTCATCGTGAATAGCGATGCCCATATCGATAACGATGTAGGTCATCACGAGGCCGCCATCGCCCGCCTCGCGGAAAGCGACTTCCCGGAGGAGCTGGTCATCAACAGCTCGCCTGCGGCCTTCCGCGAATGGATTCGCAGCTAAGGGCAAATTTCCCATGAATGAAGGGCTGCCGGTCTCGGGGCTTGGCAGCTTTTTCCCAAAAAGGGTGGCTGATGCCTCCCACCGCAAAGGAAGTGCATGTATGAATCTGTTCCGCACAAAGAGCATCGCGGAAATGCGAAAGACCGCCGAGCACTCGGGGATGGCAAAGACCCTGGGAGCTCTGGACCTCATCCTCCTGGGCATCGGCTGCGTCATCGGCACGGGCATCTTCGTGCTGACGGGGGTGGCCGCCGCGAAATACGCAGGCCCCGCCGTCACCGTGTCCTTCATCCTCTCGGGCCTCGCCTGCGCCTTGGCGGGCCTCGCCTATGCGGAGTTCGCCTCCATCGTGCCGGCCTCCGGAAGCGCCTATACCTACACCTACGCATCCCTTGGCGAGTTCATCGCCTTTATCGTGGGGTGGAACCTGATCCTGGAGTACACCGTCACCGCCAGCGCCGTGGCCTCGGGCTGGTCTGGCTACGTGACGGGGCTCCTGCTATCCGCCGGCATAGATCCTGGCCACGCCCTGACCCATGTGCCGGCGGACGGGGGCATCATCAATCTCCCGGCCATCTTCATCACGCTCCTGCTCTCGGTCTTCCTCATCCGAGGAACCCAGGAGAGCTCGAAGCTGAACCGCATCCTCGTCTTCGTAAAGCTGGCGGCGGTCTTCATCTTCCTGCTGCTGGCCGGCCCCCATGTGGACACGGCCAACTGGGAGCCCTTCATGCCCTTCGGCATCTCCGGCATTGCCGCCGGCGCTGCCATCGTCTTCTTCGCCTATATCGGCTTTGACGCGGTGGCCACCACGGCGGAGGAGTGCAAGAATCCTGCCAAAGACCTTCCCGTGGGCATCATCGGGTCTCTCGTCATCTGCACGGCCCTCTATGTGGTGGTGGCCGGGGTCCTCACGGGCGTGGTGCCCTATACGGAGCTGAATAGTCCCGAGCCCGTGGCCTTTGCCCTCCGGTATATCGGGTACAACCTGGGCTCGGCCCTCGTAGGCGTGGGAGCGATTGCGGGAATCACCACGGTGCTCCTCGTACTGCTCTACGGCCAGGCCCGCATCTTCTTCGCCATGAGCCGGGACGGCATGGTGCCGGCCAATGTCTGCAAGATTCATAAGCGATACCACACCCCCTATATCGTGACGGTGCTGGGTGCCATCTTCGTCTCGGGCATCGCAGGGCTTGCCCCCATCGGCCTCATCGCGGAGATGGCCAATATCGGGACGCTGTCCGCCTTCACGGTGGCAGCCATCGGTGTGCTGGTGCTGCGCTTCACAAAGCCGGAGCTCCCCCGCCGCTTCCGCTGCCCTGCCGTCTGGCTCATCGCCCCGGCGGCGGTCCTCGTCTGCGGCTACCTCATGGCGAACCTGCCCTTCGATACCTGGATCCGCTTCATCGTCTGGTGCGTCATCGGCTGCCTAGTGTATTTCGGCTACAGCTACCAGCACAGCCGCCTGGGCCGCTACCAAAAGCGCATGCGCCGCATCGAACGCCATAAACACGAAGAACCTGAGGAGTAAATCCTCCGTAACGAATTGCACCAAGAAGCAAGTCCGTATGCCCCTCGGGAACCGTTAGCGGTCAGCAAAGCGCACGGTCGCTTGCGGAGACGTGTTTCACGTGGGGTATGCGGGCCGGCCTTATTTTAGCGAAAAGGAGCCTATCATGTTTGTTCACGAACTTGCCCGCTGCGGGGCGGCGGAGGCGCTGGCCATCATCGACCACGAGCGGCGCATTACCTATCAGGAATTTGACGCGGCGGTAGGAAATGCCCGAGACCGCCTCTACGCGGAGGGTGTCCGGCAGGGAGACCGGGTCGCCATCTTTTCCCGCAACAGCGCGGAATTCATCTACGCCTACTTTGCCATCGCCTCCCTCGGCGCCATCGCCGTCCCCATCAACTTCCAGCTGGCCAGCCGGGAGATTGCCTATATCCTGAAGGACGCGGGCATCCGCACCCTCATCACCTACGAGCCGCTGAACCTCGCCGATGCCATGGCGGATCTGCGCTGCCACCTGAAGGTGCGCCAGCTGGATATCCGTGGGCTAGGGGAGAAGAAGGACGTGCCGGCGGCCCCGGCCCTTCCCTCGGACTTTACGGAGGAAAACCCCTGCGTCATCATCTACACCTCCGGCACCACGGGCCAGCCCAAGGGAGCCGTCCTCTCCCATAAGAATCTGGTGGCCAATGCCAAGCAGATGGCCTTCATGGACTGCAAGCCGGAGCACCGCGTCCTCTGCGTGCTGCCCATGTACCACTGTTTCGGCTGGACCTGCTCCGTGCTCTACCCCTTCCTCTCCGGTGCCCGGGTCGTCATCCTCGACAGCTTCACCCCGAAGGAGACCATCTCCGTCATCCGCACGGAGGGGATCACGGATCTCTACGTGGTGCCCTCCATCTGCAGCCTGCTGACGAAGCTGGCCACGGCGGAGGACATGAAAACGCTGCGCCTGGTGGTCTCTGGCGGCACGACGCTCCCGCTGAAAATCGAGCAGGACTTCATCAATAAGTTCGGCGTGGACATCTGCGAGGGCTACGGCCTCTCGGAGGCCTCCCCGGTGGTCACCATGAACCCGGCGGAAAAGCCGAAGGTGGGCTCCATAGGCCCCGCAGTGCCTGGCATCGAGTGGAAGCTGGCGGATGCCACCGGCGCCCAGGTGCCAAAGGGCGAGGTCGGCGAGCTCGTCGTGCGCGGCGACAACGTGATGCTTGGCTACTGGAACCTGCCGGAGGCCACCCAGGATGCCCTCCGGGGCGGCTGGCTCCACACGGGAGACGTGGCGAGGGCCGACGAGGACGGCTATCTCTATATCGTAGATAGGCTGAAGGATATGATCATCAGCATGGGCGAAAACATCTACCCCCGGGAGGTGGAGGAGCTCATCTACCAGTTCCCCGGCATAAACGAAGCCGCCGTCATCGGCATCGAGGACAAGCTCCGGGGCCAGGCCGGCGCCTGCTTCTACACCGTCCACGAGGGGGACGAGGTGAACGTCCGGGCCCTGAAGAAATTCCTCCAGGCAAATCTCGCCCTCTTCAAAATTCCGAGGGAGTTCCACCAGCTGGAGACCCTCCCCCGCACCACCACGGGGAAAATCGCCAAGCGGGAAATCCTCAAGAACTTTATGGAGAACAAGAAAAAGGGCTGAAACAGCCCATGCAAAAGGATCCGATTCCAGCTGCCATGCTAGGGAACCGCTGATTAAATGAGGTGCTTCGGATTTGCGTGGATGCGCTGTATCTCCCTAGGAGACAAACCGGAGGCGTAGCAGAGCTACGCTGAGGATTTGTCGACGACGGGAGGACAGTGCAGACGCGTGAAGACGGAGTGCCGAATTAATCAGTGGTTCCCTCGGAATCGGATCCTTTTCGTGTTGCATTTTGCACGCATGGGCAGACAAGAAGTTACATTTTGAGGGTGTGTGCCACGTCGATGCCGACGGCATCCTTGCAGCCCGTGGAGCCCTCGCCCTCGCCGCCCTCGCCCTTTGCCACATCGACCTTGGCATCGAGACGGGAGAATAGTTGGATGTGAAAATAAATTCCATCGTAAATCCCCTTGAATCAAGCTTTGGGAGCCTCCGCGATCCCGCTTGTTTCAAGGATTTGGCGCACGCCCTTTTCAAATTTTGGCCGGGGCAGCAGCACCAGGTGCCCGCAGCCCCGGCACCTCAGCCGGAAGTCCATCCCGACGCGCAAAATCTCCCACTCCGACGATCCACATGGGTGCAGCTTCTTCATCCGCACAATATCTCCCACATGATAGACGGTCTTTTCCATGATATTCCCTCCATTCTATGGAAAACTACACGCACAAACGTCCACTTGCGGGTCTTGTGCGCCGCCCTTGCAAGAAACCAGCCAATCAGTCTGCGCCTACGGCTTGACTTCTTGGGGTTTCATGGCAAAAGTATAGCAGACACCGATTTTATGCGCAACAAAGGCGTAGGGATGTGACTTTTCTCCGGCATTTGAAGCAAACGCAAAGATATAGTATAGTATATAGAAAGATTGCATTCACGGGAGGGAATATGGACGACTACACTTGGCAGGCGATGATCCAGCGGCGGAAGGCGCGGCGGCAGCAGATGCTCATCGCCATCCCGCTGCTCCTCGCCTGCGCCATCGGCACCCTCATCTGGTACTTCGGCATATGGCGCAGGTCCCCGGAGTTCGCCACGCAGGCAGCCGTGGCCGCGGCGAAGGAGCACGACGCGGCCACCTTTCAGAAATACGTGAATCTCGACCGGATCACGGAGGGCGCCTACGACGACCTAACGGTGGATCTCTTCGCCTACGACTCGACCCTTACGGAGAGCTCCAAGGTGCTCTTCGAGAAATTCTACGTGCTCATCAAGCCCCAGATGGTGGAGGGCACCCGGGATGTCATCCTAGGGTACCTGAATACGGGGGACTGGACGCTCCCCGATGGCACGGACATCCTGAAGGGGCGCCAGCTGGGCATCGACTACGAGCGCTTCATCGAGCGCAGCCAGCTGCGAAACACCTCCCTGGAGAAGGTGGGCGAGCTGCGGCGCACCGGGGAAAATACCGCCGTCCTCCCCCTGGATATTCGGGAGACCTACACGAATACCCCCTTCCGCCTGGAGGTCCAGCTGGAGAAAGGCAAGGAGGGCTGGCAGATTGTAAAAATCCTAAACTACCGGGCCTATCTCGACGCGGTGGCCCCCATCTTCAACAAGGACATCGAAAGCTATATCGAGGCCACCTCCGGCATCATCGCCAAGTACAATGAGACCCTGGATGCCTGCCGGCAGCGCTTCACCGCCACCACCTCCACGGAGGACGGGAGCCTGACGGACGGCCAGCGGGCCGCCATCGCCAACATGCTGGAGGATGAGGTCATCCCGGCCCTCAAGAAGCGCCAGCGGGAGCTGGACGAGGTGAAGGTGCCGCCGGGGGCGGCGTACCTCGCCAAGCAGCGGAAGGACTCCACGGAGACCACCATCGCCAGCTGGCAGCACTACATAAAGGCCATGCGCACGGGGGATCAAAGCGAGTACGCCAAGGCGGAGGCCCTCCACAAGCAGGAGCTGGCCATCGACCTTCGCATCGAGGACATCATCCACCACACCGCCGTCAGCAAGAATATCCCGAACCTGCCTTGAAATTTTATAGGGAAGTGCAAACGGGCGCATCGACCAGGTGATGATATGATTCCCTTAAAGCAGACACGGTAAATAACCAAACTGCTTTAGGGGG
>CAMCBT010000066.1 GCA_945873115.1 uncultured Mitsuokella sp. | reverse complement strand
AGCAGCTGGCCCTCTGGACAGCCATCCGCTACGGCAGCGACCACCTGCTGGACTACTTCGAGCTGGGCCCTGGCTACGCCATCTACGAGATCCGGGTGCCAGAGAAATGGGCCGGCCACACCATAGGGGACCTCGACATCCGCCGCAACTACCATGTAAACGTCCTGGGCATCCGTGAGAGCGGCCACCTGAACGTAGAAATCACCCCCGCCACAAAGCTCTGCGAGGGCGACACCATCCTACTCCTGGGCAAGCGGGAGTCCCTGGAGAAATGCATGAAGCTCTGAGGAATAGAAACTTATCATGATTTTCATGATTTTCGTATAGGCTTCTTTTGAATATAGTGCTCTCCTAGCACTGACGATATCGTTTCTTTCCATGAGCACAGCTCCCGTCAAGCGGAGGAGGGATGCCTCGTTCGGGAACTATCGTGTTAGCGAAAAAATTTTTCGAGCCTTAGCAAGGAAACAGGGGGGCTTAAACAGTCTCCTCTGTTTCCTTGTTTTCAAACTCGGAAAGGGCATCTATCATGAGCTGGCAATTGTATAAGGAATCCCGCATCGTATTGATATAGCGGAAATCATTCCCCGCCTGTATGTTGTCCTGGATGGCATGCTTCAAGGATGTTTTTGTGAGCTCCAGAAGTCCCTTGTAGCCCAGCTCGGCGAGCCGGTTTTTCATGATGGCTGCCCGCTCGTCGTTGGGCAGGATGGGGCCGTTGTAGTCGCCGAATTCCAGTGCGTTCAGCACGTCGTGGGTCAGAAGGACACGCTGGACAGCCGGGAGCTCGTTCAAGGTCTTGTCCCAGGCCAATCGGAATGCTGCGGGGGCATCCGCAGGTGGGAAGGTCATTCCATTTGGCAGATGGGCGATATTTTTGAAGGGATGATCCGGGCCGTTCATATAGGCTTCGTAGGCCTCTTTCGCATTCCCGTTCTTCTTTGCTTCTTCCAGTGCGGCAGAAAAGCTCGCATATGCTTCTTCCGTTGACGGGTTCGTTGAGGTGGTGGGCGTATTTTTGAAAAGGGCATCCAGCTGAGTTATCTTCATGGGAGAACCTCCTGTTTCGACATCTTCTAGCGTATTTATTATATCGGAGAAAAAGCAAGGAGATTAAAACAGATGTAGGAGTCGGCATCGAAATAGAAGAAACGCTAGTCAATCGAAGGATAACCTGATTGGCTGGCGTTTTTTAGTGGCTTTGTGCTGTGTCCCTTTTTTTGGTCTTGCAGCTTCATGTTCTGGTAGGTAAGGATTTGCTGCTTTATGGCATTGATCTGCTTTTGCTTTTCCTCCAGCGGGAGGTTCTGCTCGCGGATGTCGGCGATCTTTTCCTGCAGGCGTTTTATGGCTGCGTCTGCGTAGCTTTTCGGATTGCTGTCTGTTGCAGTGTCATTTTCCGATTCCCCTGCAGAGAAATTCTCCTGCCCCGGGGGCAGCAGGTGGTATTCTCCGTTCTTGTCCTGCACCAATATGGAGGGGGGGACGGGAGCTGATGAGGTTTTCCAGGAAGCGTTTTTCCGAATGATCGCCCGCCGTGGACTCTTCCAGCTCGTAGGACTGATAGGTCAGGGATGAGGTGTCGCTGCCCCGCATTTTTTCCTGCAGGGCGCGGTATACACGCTTGGCCTCCTTTGGCTTGTTGTAGCCGGCAAGTGCCGTCCAAAGCTCGCCGGCCTTATGATCGAAGGTATAACTGAGCTTGTCCTCGATTCCTGGGTTCGAGTCCTTCAGCATGTCTCCGTAGGCCGTCGCTGTGTCCTTCAGGCCTGTCTCGTCCAGTGCCTCCTTGACTGCCCGCTCGTCCACGTATTTCCCTTGCACGGCTTTTGTCCACACGTCCATGGTTTCCTTATGATCCGCCATGAAGGAGAGGGTCTTTATGCCGACCTTTGCCAGCGTCCCGTTATAGGAGAAGCCGATTCCAGTGGCGTACTCCACATTGTAGTTCTGGAAGTCGGCGACGACGAAGACACCAGCGGATTTCTGGAGGGGCTTGGCAAAGCCCGTGGCGCGGGAGACCTCCTCTGCCGTGTAGTCCCCCATGGAGATGTGGTAGGAGGCCCGGTCGCCCTCCGTTTCATCGAGCCCTGCCTTTGCGATGCCTGCCAGCTTCAGGTTAAAGGCGCGGAAATCCTCCAGCGACCCGCGGGAGAGCGTCTTGTTCGCATTCTTGTAGGCATTGAAGTGCTCCTGCACCTCCTGATAGAGGGGGTGGAACACCTTGCCGATATCGGGGGCGATGTCACGTTCGACCGTTATGGCCATCAGGGCAGACTCTATGCCATCGCTGTAGGAAGTGGGGACAGACTCAAGAGGCCGGCCTGAGGAGACAGGACCCACGTTGTTTTCTCCTAGGGAACCACTGATTAATTCGGCACTCCGTCTTCACGCGTCTGCACTGTCCTCCCGTCGCCCTACAATCCTCAGCGTAGCTCTGCTACGCCTCCGGTTTGTCTCCTAGGGAGATACAGCGCATCCACGCAAATCCGGAGCACTTCATTTAATCAGCGGTTCCTTAAAACTTCAGATATGCTCTTAATCTTGCAAAATCAATAAAGGTATTCTCTTTTTCATGAATCTCCAAATAATGCTGGTGCTCTTTCTCTGCCGGCTGAAAGGTCTTCAGGGATTCCGCCATGCAGAAGCAATGCCGCGCCAGCTTTGGATCACTGTTCGGATCGTTCATGGTGATGCCAATGCAGGACACCGCCGGCGGTTTTCCTCTGTTCGCAATGAAATTCAAATGCAGCTCTACTTGCGGCTCATCTTCCGCATCCGCATAAAAGACGCCCGCCCGGTACATTTCGCCTCGTGCCCTCCCCTGTCCGTCAGGGACATAGGGATTCATCACCGCAAAGAATACATCCATGAGTTTGGAAAGGTCTGTCTTCTTGGGATTAAAAACCACTTCAACGCCCATATAGGCCTTGATTCTGCCACTGGAAACACTGTCATAATCCGCATCCTTCCCGGCATTTATATAACCCGTCTGCGTGTCTGTCACCCCCGGCAGGGTGCGAAAGACTTCCTGCAGCTCATGGAAATCCCCGCCGGAAAAATAGATTTTTTTCGTGTACATGACATTTCCTCACTCTCGTTCGGGATGGAAAAGATCCACCTGCCGCATGGCCGCCCGCTTTACATCAAACAGATTGATGAGTTCCGCCACCGCCTGTGTGGGGGAAACCGTCCCATTGAGCACGGCCTCCCGGATCTCCGGCATGCGTCCCGTGACCACAGCATCCTCAAAGAAGAGATTATGCAGATGCTCGTCGATCATGCTGTGCATCCAATCGAGGAGCTGCCCCTCCCGACGCTTTTGCCAGACACCGCTCTCCGTCGTCATTTTCTGAAAGGCCCGAATGACCTGCCAAAGCTCTTTCAATCCCGTTTTTTCCAAGGCAGAGCAAAGATAGGCATGAGTGGCCCATCCGGGAGTCGCGGGACGGATGTACTCGATCATGCGCTCATATTCGCCTCTGGCTACCCTGGCTTTCACGAGATTATCCCCATCGGCCTTGTTGATGACAATGGCGTCTGCCAGCTCCATGATACCCTTCTTGATCCCCTGCAGATCATCTCCGGCTCCCGTGAGAACAATCAGCAGGAAAAAATCGACCATGGAGCGCACCGTTGTTTCCGACTGTCCGACGCCTACCGTCTCGATGATGATGACATCGTAGCCTGCTGCCTCGCACATGAGCATGGTTTCGCGGCTCTTCCTTGCCACCCCGCCCAAGGTGCCTCCTGCGGGCGAAGGCCGGATAAACGCTTCCGGACGACGGGAAAGGATCCCCATACGAGTCTTGTCCCCAAGAATGGAGCCTTTGGTGACAGAACTGGTGGGGTCAACGGTGAGAACAGCAACCCTGTGCCCTTCGTCGCAAAGCATATTGCCGAAGGCCTCGATCGTAGTGCTCTTTCCGGCACCCGGCACACCGGTAAAACCGATGCGAAGCGCTTTGCCCGTGCGAGGGAGCAGCCTTTGCAAGACCCGTTGCGCCTTGGCAAAATGACGGGGGCTGTTGCTCTCAATGAGAGTGATGGCGCGGGAAAGAGTCATGCGATCTCCTTTCGCCACACCCTCTACATAGTCGTCTTCGGAGAGGACCATGCGGCGCTTCGGCTTTATCCTGCCGCTTTCGATGGCCGGATTGATATTTCCCACCGTGGTATCCTTGATGCCGTCAATACCGCTCATGACAGAACAGGCAAATTTTTCATCCGGTTCCTCCGGCACCCAGCTGGGCTTTGAAGTTGTGTATTTCTGTTCCATGGCGCCTCCTCAATTTCAAACAAGCCTTCCCATTGGACAACAGGGAAGGCTTGCTCTTATCCGTTATGCAGACTATTCTTCCAGTTCCTCTTTGGCACGATCCATGAGAAGCGTCAGGAGCTTGATGCCCGCTTCGGGGATATTCGTTCCCGGCGCAAAAATAGCCACGGCACCATGCTGGTAGAGATTGTCATAGTCCTGCACGGGGATGACACCGCCGATGCAGACCATGATGTCCTCGCGTCCCAGTTTCTTCAATTCATCGACGAGCTGCGGCAGGAGCGTATTGTGTCCGGCAGCAAGGGAGCTGAATCCCACCATATGCACATCGTTGTCCACGGCATCCTGTGCGGTTTCTTCCGGCGTCTGGAAGAGAGGGCCCACATCCACATCCCAGCCCATGTCAGCAAAGGATGAGGCGATGACCTTCTGGCCACGGTCGTGCCCATCCTGGCCCATCTTCGCCACAAAGATACGCGGACGGCGCCCGGTGAGCTTCTCGAACTCATCCGCCATGCCCCGTGCCTTGTCCAGCTCCGTCTTATCCGTGAACTCGGAAGAGTATACGCCGGAAATGGTATGGATGACGGCCTGATAGCGGCCCGAAACCTTCTCCACCGCATCGGAGATCTCGCCCAAAGAAGCGCGGACTCTTGCGGCCTCCACGGCACATTCGAGGAGATTTCCGTTGTCACGGCTCTCTGCCGCCTTGGTGATGGCTTCAAGGGCAGCACGGACATCGTCCTCGTTTCTCTCACGGCGGAGTTTTTCAAGACGCTCTACCTGTGCATTGCGGACTGCGGTATTATCAATGGCGAGGATCTCCAGCGGATCCTCCTTTTCCAGGCGATACTTGTTGAGTCCCACGATCGTCTCATTGCCGGAGTCAATCTGTGCCTGGCGGCGTGCTGCTGCCTCTTCAATGCGCATTTTGGGAAGCCCCGTGGATATGGCTTTCGCCATGCCGCCCAAGGCTTCAACCTCCTGTATATGCGCCCAGGCGCGACGGATGATCTCATTTGTGAGAGCTTCCACATAGTAGGAACCGCCCCAGGGATCGATGATCTTGCAGACGCTTGTCTCATCCTGGATATAAAGCTGGGTATTGCGAGCGATACGGGCAGAGAAGTCCGTCGGAAGCGCAATGGCCTCATCCAATGCATTGGTGTGAAGCGACTGCGTATGGCCGAGAGCTGCACCCATAGCCTCCATGGCCGTGCGGGAAATATTGTTGAAAGGATCCTGTGCCGTCAGCGACCAGCCGGAGGTCTGACTGTGGGTGCGAAGTGCCATGGACTTCGGATCCTTTGCCCCAAAGGACTTGACGATCTTCGCCCAAAGCACCCGCGCCGCACGCATCTTGGCGACTTCCATGAAATAGTTCTTGCCGATGGCCCAGAAGAAGGACAGCCGCTTGGCAAACGCATCCACGGGAAGACCCGCCTTGATGCCCGTGCGGATGTATTCGAGACCGTCCGCCAGGGTATAGCCAAGCTCGATGTCTGCCGGGGCACCGGCTTCCTGCATGTGATAGCCGGAAATCGAAATGCTGTTGAATTTCGGCATGTATTTTGTGGTATACTCAAAAATATCGCCGATGATGCGCATGGACATATCCGGCGGATAAATGTAGGTGTTGCGCACCATGAATTCCTTCAAGATATCGTTCTGGATGGTGCCCGCCATGATCTTCTTATCCACGCCCTGCTCTACGCCGGACTGGATGAAGAAGGCCAGGATCGGCAGCACAGCGCCGTTCATAGTCATGGATACGGACATCTGGTCGAGTGGGATGCCGGAGAACAGAATGTTCATATCCAGCATGGAACAGACGGACACGCCCGCCTTTCCCACGTCCCCCACCACACGGGGATTGTCCGCATCATAGCCGCGATGCGTCGGAAGATCAAAGGCAATGGAAAGGCCCTTCTGTCCGGCGGCGAGGTTGCGCCGATAAAAGGCATTCGACTCCTCCGCCGTGGAAAAACCTGCATACTGGCGCACGGTCCAGGGGCGGAACACATACATGGTGGAGTAAGGCCCCCTGAGGCAGGGCGGGATCCCACTGGCAAAATCCAGGTGATTCATGTGGTCGTATTCATCGTGATTGTAAAGAGGTTTTACGGGAACATGCTCCATGGTGCGCTTTGTGAGTGAGTCAAACTCTGCCCCCGCCTTGGACTCGAATCGTCTCTTCCATTCCTCCGTATCCGCCTTGGGAGCATCCTGCAAGCTGATTTTGGTGAAATCAGGGTCTGTGCCCTGAGCATTGGTGTAGGCTGCCATTATGCAATCATCCCTTTCTTTTTCTGTAAAAGCTGCAGGATCTGGTAACAGTTGGCACGGACAGAGATGTACTCGTCAATGCCCGCCTCCTTGTATGTGTCCAGAAGCTCCTTGGGAGCCGCGCCTGCCAGGAACACCGTAGCCTGGGGCAGCGCTGCGTGAAGCTTCGGCGCAAGCTGGGGAACTATGTCAGGATAGGTGGCATCCGTGGAGCAAATGACCACGGCATCCGCCCCGGATTTCTTTGCGGCAGCGGCAGCCTCGTCCACCGTGGGGAAGCCGTTGTTCGTAAGCACTTCGAAGGCTCCCACCTGCAGGAAGCCGGTGGTGAAGTCCGCACGCGCCTTATGCTGCGGGATCGGCCCCATGTTGGCGAGGAAGATCTTCACATTGTCCTGATGCTTGTCCCGATATTCCTCCGTGGTCTTCCGCAAGGCTTCAAAGCGCTCGCTCCAGCGATGAGGCGCGATTGGGACGACTCTCTCCGCCCCCTGGCTGTCCCCGTGGAGTGCATCCGCGATCTCGGCAATGGTGGAACCTGCTTGTGCAGCTTCAATGGCTGCATCTGCACAGGCTTCCCCCGCCGCCTTCAATGCCATCAGCTTCTCATTCTTGAATGCCTCGTCCATATCGGAAAGGTATGCTTCCACATCGGCGGTTCTCTGCTTCTTGAGCTCTGCCACATCTTCCGGTCGGGGATCCAGGAGTTTTTCCGTCATATTCGAGTACATATTGTTCCCCACGATACGGTCGCGGCGAAGCTCTGCAGCTTTAAGGCGAGACTCCAGCATTGCGGAGATCGCCTCTTGCGGATAGCCTGCCTGAAGCGCCGGAACGATGCCGTCCTTGGCCTCGATGGCCTGGAATTCCTCCCAGATCTTTTCCTTCATTTGCTTGGTGAGTGTTTCCACAGCCCAGGATCCGCCCGCCGGATCGATAGGCTGCAAGAGGCCGAATTCCTCTTGGAGGATGATCTGCACATTGCGGGCAATGCGGCGGGAAAATTCGTCACCCTTGCGGATGGGCTCGTCAAAGGGACTGCTCTCAAAGGAATCCACCCCCCCTACCACGCCGGAGAAAATTTCCGTGGTATTGCGGAGCATATTGACATAGGGGTCATAGACGGTCTTGAAGAACAGGGCAGGCTTTGCATGAATGTGCATGCGCTGTGCTTCCTTGCTGCCGCCGAAAGCCTCCACGATCTGTGCCCAAATAGGGCGAAGTGCGCGAAGCTTTGCAATCTGCAGGAAGAAATTAGCTCCCATGGAGAATCCGAAGACGATCTGCTTTGCCGCATCGTCAATGCCGATACCACGCTGCCGCATGGCGCGGATATACGAAACGGCCATGGCGATCGTATACGCAGCTTCCTGGACATCATTAGCTCCGCCCCGGCTGAATACGTCACTGCGAACGAACACGGTCTTGAGGCCCGGCGCATGCTCCATCACCCATTTCACGCAGATCGCCATCTCATCATAGAGTTTTTCCAGGGAGACGACATTCGTTCCATGCCCGGCAAGTTCGCCGATGGGATCTGCGCCAATAAATCCCTGAAGCTTCTTTAGATCCCTTCCGGATGCCTTGAGTGTCCCCATGGTCAGGGAGAGCAGGGGCAGAGCGGATGCCCCGGCATAGATGTAAAGGGGAAACTCATCGAGTTTCAGTCCATCCAGCAGGACGTGCATATCATCCATGGTGGTCACAGAAACGCCCTCATCCCCCGGAACTTCTGCCTTGCGGACATCCCGGGCGGCAAGGGTCGCACGATCCAGACGGATGTTGTAAATGGTGGATCCCTTTTCCTGCTCGTGGCGCAAAAGCTCATTGTTTTCCCTTGGAAGCGTCTCGTCACAGGACTGGGCGATCCCCCAGGGCTTTCCCACATAGCCGTTCTCCTGTGCACCCCGCAGGAAATCCCCCATGCCCGGGAAGGACGCTTTCGGCAAAATATCCTCCGTGTCCTTGCGGAAATACATGGGAGCAAAGGTAATGCCCTCATAGGTCTTGGTATACATTTTCTTCTCGAAAGGCGCGCCTTTCAAAAGAGCAATGCATGCCTCCTTCCACTCATCATAGGTAGGAGGAGTGAATTCATCCAGAGGTACCTCGGGAAAATCCGTCTGCTGCTCGGCCTTTTTCAGGATCGCCTGAAGGTCAAGCTCGCCTTGTCCACCAGTTTCACTGCTCATAATACAGCCTCCTTGTGCAATATTCTGGAGAAAAAAACGGCAACCTGCCTGCGAAAAATGCAGACAGGTTGCCTCTCATGCTTACATCTCTGGCCCAGAGCTCTTTCCGGAAGAGCACCGCAACAAATGCAATACTCTTCCAGACAATGAGCCCCTTCCCGGGCTTTCAACGCCTGGATTCAATCCCCTACCCATCGCTCGCAGGCACGGCACATCAGAACTCCGATGCGCCAACGGTGATGTTAAAACAGGCAGTTCTCCTGGCTCGGTTTCATCGTCTTGCACGCCTTCCCAGGGTACGCATATCTACCCCAGTGACACAATGCGCAAGGCTCCACCCTACAGTGGCGGGACCGCTCCGGCTTTTCACCGGATTCCCTATTAAGCTCTATGAGCACCTGCTTTCTGCCATATTCAATTGTTATCCATATATTAGTATAAATTAAGGTATTTGTCAAGAAAGCGACCGCAAGCCTGTGGAATATGTACATCCCAATAGGCTTGCGGTCTTTTTACGCTTGAAGACTGTCTGGAAACCCTGTGCTTTCAAGTGTCTCCAGTTATAACCGTCTAAGGGCGGGTTGCCCATAATGCGCACGTTGTCGCTGGGCGGGAGGATTTCTTTCCAGTCCAGGCGCAGGGCGTTGTCCTCGTGGATATGGTCGTAGATCTTGAGGGGGAAGAAGTCGAGGTCCATGTGGACGGATGCTCTCGGTCTGGGCGAGGGTCTGGCTCTCGGCAATCCACAGGGCAGTACGGGCGACGGTGACAGCGAAGTCGTTGAGCTGGCCTCGTCGAGAAGGATGCGCTTGATGTCCTCAGTGAACTGGGGCACTCCACATCTGTCTCGGCAAAGAGCCGCGCGGCCTCATCTGCCTTCGCCATGGAAATTCCCCCTTGTAAAACCGCGAAAATTTGGTATACTAAATGCAAAGAGAGGCATCGCTTAGCGGTTGCCCCGCAGTTTTTACCGAAAGATAAGTCGCCGCAGTTTGGGAGCTGCTGGCGGCTTATAAAAGAGGGCATCGCCTAGCAGCCGCCCCCTTTTGGTTCTTACAAGAATAAGCCGTCAGAGTTTGTGATCAGCCCCTGTCAAGGCATACACAGCAAATACCTAAAAATTCATAGCCGTA
>CAMCBT010000065.1 GCA_945873115.1 uncultured Mitsuokella sp. | reverse complement strand
GGGAGATACAGCGCATCCACGCAAATCCGGAGCACTTCATTTAATCAGCGGTTCCCTAGGTTTTTGCTTCACCCTTCTAATACGCAAGTACCGTGCCAGATGTGAAAAGAATTTCGAAAAATCTTATTTTTCTCCGGCTGTTATTCTGGAATCCTTGAATTTTCTGGATATTCCCCAAATATTATATTTTGATTCTTTCGGATTTCATCAAACGATGCATATAAAAATAGGCATCCTGACGAAAAACAAGATGCCTGTGTTTCATTTTCTGAAATATAATTGTCGCATTTTGAAACAATTGCAACAATAGAGTTCGAGGGAGCTATTTCTTATATAGTTTTCGATAGAGTGTGGAGCGATGAATTCCCAAGCGCTTCGCTGCTCGGGTGATATTTCCAGCCTCCTCCTCGAGGACTCGGTACATCTGTGCTTCCTCTTCCTCCCGAAGGGTTCGATTTTCACCCAGATGACGTGTCTCCCTTGGTTTTGCAACGGCAGGCTCTGCCCCCTCCTCATCTGCCAGGGCTTCTCGCACATCCTTCGCATCTATCCGCCCGCCATTGGATAGCAGCAAAAGCCGCTCCACCATATTGGAGAGCTGGCGGATATTTCCCGGCCAGGGATATTTCTGCAAAAGCGCAACCGCCTCGTCCGTGATGACGGGTGTCTCCATCCTCACCTTGCCAAGAGAAAGAAGAAGGGAATGCACCAAAAGCGGGATATCCTCCGCTCGTTCGGAGAGCGTTGGCATGTGAATCCTTAGGATATTGAGGCGATAGTAGAGATCCTCCCGAAAATTTCCCTCCTGCACCTGCTTTGCCAGATTCTGGTTCGTGGCGGCGATGACCCGCACATCGATGGGAAGGACGCTCTCCCCGCCCACCTTGCGCACCTCATGCTCCTGCAAGACCCGAAGGAGCCGTGGCTGGAGGGCCAGAGGCAGCTCGCCGATTTCGTCCAGGAATATGGTGCCGCCGTGGGCCAGCTCGAAGAGACCCTTTTTGCCTCCCCGATGGGCTCCTGTAAAGGCACCCTCCACATAGCCGAATAGCTCGCTTTCCAACAGATTTTCCGGCAGAGCAGCGCAATTTACGGCAACGAAAGGGCCAGATCTCCGTTCGCTGCGATTGTGGATGCTCTGCACCAGCATCTCCTTGCCTGTGCCGGAGGCCCCTGTTACCAGGATTGTTGAATCCGTCAGCGCATATCTCTCCGCCTTTCGCTTCATGCGCCAGGTTACCTCACTTTGTCCGCAAATGTCATCCATGTGAAACTTTGCCACAAGCCCCTTCTTGGCCAGATTCTTCCGAATCGTGCTCTCCAGCCGCTGTACCTCGGCCACAGCACGGAGCGTGCATACAGTCAGACCTGCCTCAGGCAATCTCGTTGCAGATAACACCATATTGCTTCGACGAATTGAAAGAATGCGTGGATCCTCACAGGCCGCCTTGATGGTGTCCGCAGTCAAATCCTTGCCCAGGATTTGCACCTTTCTTCCCAAAACATCAAAGGCAATCCGCCGAAATACTTGCTCTGCCTGGGAATTGAAGAGTGTAATTTTATAGGACGCATCGAGAACAAGGACGGCATCCCGGGAATTTTCCACAATAGCAGACACCATCTGGGACTTCGCCTCATCCCTCGCAACGGTATCCGCGATAAGAACAGCCTCGCTCAGAGCCTGGTAGATAGCCTGCTTGCTGGACTCGATGATGCGCGCAGGAATGCCCAGCTTCTTTGCTACCCGGATGGATACCGTATCGCCTGCAAGAAAATCGATTCCCTGTCTGCGTATGTTTTCAAGCCTCTGAAAGGTCTCCTCCTCGCTTCCCACCACCAGCTCCGTCACATTCACCTTCAGCAGTTTGGCAATCTCCTTCGTACCGTAGATGACGTTGTCATAGCCTGCGATAGCTATGTGTGCAGCCTCGCCAGCCTCCCGATTCTGCACGACGGTCTCCAGCACATCCATGGTAGATACCTGTATCTTCACTACGGGAGCTAAATTCAATCCCTCAAGCACCTTTGCCGTTCCGCCCCGGCTCACAATGACCTTGGCAGGATGAAGCTTTTGATCCCGAAGGACATGGATTTTCGCCTCAGAAAGATCTGCCTCTAAAATGCGGAATCTCTTCTTCTGTTTTGGAAACCGTTCATCCAGGACGCTTTCAATTTTCTCTCGCAGGGCAGCAAAAGGGGGCACTACAAGAATATCTCCAGTCACTTCATAACGACCTCCTGCCGAAAGAAAAGCCGCAGATATTTTCCTGCGGCCTTCGGACGTACTCCGACTCTTCGAGTGCTTCGAAGTGTTGTTCAGATGATATGCTCACCGTGGTAGCGTTCGCCGCCGATTTCGGGGTAGACGCCGTATTCGATGGCCCATTCGCACTTGTACTTGATGGCCTGGGCGTGGATGGTCTTGATGCGGTCCTGGGTGCGGATGACCTTGCCGGGGACGCCCACCACCAGGGAGTTTTCGGGGATGACCTCGTTCTCCCGGACGAGGGCGCCGGCGGCGATGATGGAGCCGCGGCCGATCTTTGCGCCGGTGAGGACGGTGGCGCTCATGCCGATGAGGACGTGATCCTCGATGGTGCAGCCATGGAGGCAGGCGCAGTGGCCCACCGTCACATAGTCGCCGATGATGCAGGGCTTGTCATCCGCCACGTGGAGGCAGGTGAGGTCCTGGACATTGGAACACTCGCCGATGGAGATGTAGTCCACGTCTCCCCGGGCCACGACGCCGGGCCAGATGCTGGCGTATTTGCCCACCCGCACATCGCCGGAGAGGAATGCTTCCTGGGCCACGAAGGCCTCCTCGTCGATTTTCGGCTCGATGCCGTGGAATGCTCTGCTCTTGAATGTATACATAAAACCGCCTTCCTTTCTCCCCTAGTTTACACAATTTTCCTGCGGCTTTCAAGACCTTCCCAATAGGAAAAGACGCTGAAAAAGCCCATCCCTCAGCCGCATTACATCTTTCTCGCAGACCCCCCTGGCCCTGCGGGCCATCCCCCCTCCAGAGGGTGACGAATCAAGACGCAGAGGTTCGCAATGGAAGGGTACTTCGATAGCCGAGGCAAATCCGCTCAGTTATTTTGCCAAAGTGCTTTCCTTCATTTCGGCTATCTTTGCCATGATGGCCGCGGAGAAGGCTTCGAGCTCTGCCTTTTCCTTCCGGTTTCCGGTAAAGTGCATGGGCTCGCCGTAAATCACCCGTACCTTTGGGAAAAGCCCCCCATTGGCGAAAATCCTATCCGTTCCGATGATGCAGGCGGGGAGCACGGGGGCGTTTGTCATGGCGGCGATGAGGGCAACTCCCGCCTCCGCCTTGTGGATTTTCCCGTCCTTGCTCCGCGTTCCCTCCGGGAAGAGGCCAAGGACCTTGCCCTGCTTCAGCACCTCCATAGCTGCCTTGATGGCTCCCCTGTCGCCGGCTCCCCGCTTGATGGGGAAGGAATGAGCCGCCGTGATGATCTGCTTCAATACTGGCACCTCGAAGAGCTCCTGCTTTGCCATGTAGCAGACGGGCCGGGGAAGGAAGGTGGCGAGGAGCGGCGGGTCCGCGTTGCTCATGTGGTTCGCCGCGAGGATGACCGGGCCCTCTGCCGGCAGGTACTCCCGGCCTCGGATATCCGCCCGAAAAAAGACCCGAAAGATAAAGCAAAAGGTGACGCGAAGAAGTGTATAAATCATGCTGCCCCCCTGCAAAGCGTCAGGAGCTTTGCCACCACCTCATCGATGGTGAGGCCCGTGGTGTCCACGAGGATGGCATCCTCCGCCTGTCGGAGCGGCGAAATCTCCCGCTCCATGTCCGCCTTGTCCCGGGCGGCGATATCCCGCTCCACGTCGGAGAGCGTCACATCGTGGCCCTTCTCCCGGAGCTCCTTCGCCCGGCGCCTTGCCCGTTCCTCCACGGAGGCGGTGAGATAAATCTTCACATCGGCCTTTGGGAGCACATTCGTGCCGATATCCCGGCCGTCCATGAGGACGCTGCCGTTTTCCGCCATGCGTCGCTGGAGCTCTACGAGCTTTTCCCGGACGGGGCCCAAGCTCGCGACCAGGGATACGATGCGGCTGACCTCCGGGGTGCGGATGGCGTCCGTGACCTCCGTTCCGTCCACGAAGACGTGGGTCTTTCCCTCCCGGTACTCCAGCGCCACGTCGATGTCCTTCGCGGCGGCGAGAATGGCCTCCTCCGTCACTTCTTTATTCTCCCGGAGCACCTTCCAGGCCACGGCCCGGTACATGGCCCCCGTGTCGATATATGTGAGCTCCAGATTGCGAGCGACCCGCTTTGCCACGGTGCTCTTGCCTGCCCCTGCCGGGCCGTCGATTGCTACCACAAGTTTCAAATGGATTCCCGCCTTTCGTTTTCCGTATAGAGTTTACAGCTTCGCCAATGTCTCGTAGAAGGTCGGATAGGATATGGCGATGCAGTCGGCGTTTTCGATGTGGATGCCGCTGCCCGCGTAACCCAGTATGGCCAGGGACATGGCGATGCGATGGTCGTCGTAGGAGAAGCAGGTGGCATCCTGCAAGGCTTTGCCGCCATGAATGATAAGGCCATCCTCCAAAAGCTCGATGGAGCCAGGGGCCACCTTGTTGTACTGGTCATAGATGGCCTGGAGCCTGTCCGTCTCCTTGACCCGGAGCTCTCCCGCCCCGGTGATGACCGTGTCCCCCTCGGCGAACAGAGCCGCCACGGCGATGACGGGAATCTCGTCGATGAGGCGAGGCATTATGTCAGCGCCAAACTTCGTCCCCGTGAGCTTTGCCGCGCGGACCCTTAAGTCTGCCGCCGCCTCGCCACCGCTCCTGCGGACATTCTCCACGGCGATATCCGCCCCCATGTCACTCAGGACATCGAGGATGCCCGTGCGGGTGGGGTTGATGCCCACGTTCTTCAGCAGGAGGTCGCTTCCCGCGAGGATGGAGCCCAGCACCAGCCAGTAGGCGGCGGAGCTGATATCGCCCGGCACCTCTATGGACTCCGGTGCCTTCATTTCCTTCGGCGGATGGAGCGTGACGCTCTTTTCCCCGATGTCCAGCTGGACGCCGAAGGCCTTCAGCATGTTTTCCGTATGGTCCCGGGAGCGGAAGGGCTCCGTCACGGTGGTCGTGCCCTTGGCGTAGAGGCCCGCCAGAAGAATGGCGGACTTCACCTGGGCGCTGGCCACGGGGCTGTCGTAGGAAATGGCCGTCAGCTGTTTTTCCGCCGGGAGAAGTGCCAGCGGGAGCTTCGAGCCCTGCTCCCGACCAAAAATGGCAGCCCCCATGGAGCGCAGGGGCTTTGCCACCCGGCCCATGGGGCGCCGATGAAGGGAGGCATCCCCCGTGAAGGTGGCGAAGAAGGGCTGGGGCGCCAGAAGCCCCATGAGAAGCCGGAGCGTGGTGCCAGAGTTGCCCGCGTCGAGGAAGGTGGCGGGCTCCCGGAGGCCATGGAGGCCATTTCCCGTGACGGTGAGCTCGTCATCCCTTTGAAACTCCACCCTTGCCCCCAGGGCCTCCATACAGGCGGCCGTGGACATGCAGTCAGCGGCGTGGAGGAAGTTCGTGATGTGCACGGGGGTGATTCCCAATGCCGACAACATGACGCTCCTGTGGGAGATGGACTTATCCCCGGGGATGGGGATTTCGCCGCTGGCACCGTGGGCGGCGGGAGCGATTGCTCTTATATCATTTGTCATTCGTCGATTTCCTTTCTTCTCTTGCGCTCCAGCTGCCGGCCGCCGCCCCCATGGAGAAGGCTGCCTGCAGGTTGTAGCCGCCCGTATAGGCATCCACGTCCACCATCTCGCCCACGAAGTAAAGGCCCTTGACGAGCTTTGACTCCATGCTCTTCGGGTTGATTTCCTTCACGGAGATGCCCCCCGCCGTGACGATGGCCTCGGCGATGGGCCGGGTCCCGGTGATGGTGAGGGTCAGATCCTGCAGGGCATCCCGGAGGCGCCGACGCTCCTGTGCCGTCACCTGGTGAACGCTCTTTTCCTCGTCGAGGTAGGCCGCATCGAGAACGATGGGGATGAGTCGTTGGGGCAGGAGGTCCGTCATGGCATTCTTCAAATTTTTCCGCTGATACCTCTGAAAGTCCCGCTGAATACGGGCATCTAGCTGCTCCGGCGTCAGGGCAGGCTTCATATTGATGGAGAGCTCCAGAAGGGTGCCCTCCCGGAGGAGCTGGGCAGCCCGGCGGCTCAAGGAGAGCACGAGGGGCCCCGTCACGCCGAAGTGGGTGAACATCATCTCCCCGAAAAGTTCCTCCTTCCGCTTGCCCTCCACCAGGAGCCGCACCCGGACATTCCGCAGGGAGAGGCCCTGCACCTCCTTCACCCAGGTCTCCTCCGTCTCCAGAGGCACGAGGGAGGGAAGGATGGGGGTGACGGTGTGGCCGAGGGCCTTTGCCATCCGGTAGCCGTCTCCCGTGGAGCCGGTGACGGGATAGGAGGCACCCCCCGTGGCGAGGATGACCCTCTCCGCCTGAAAAACGCGGCTGTCTGCCGTCCGGACGCCTGCCACATGGCCCTCCTCCTGGAGGATACCCTGCACGGTGCAGTCCGTCAGGAGGGTGACCCCCAGCTCCCGGAGCCGCTGGATCAGGGCCTCCACCGCATCCTCCGCCTTGTCGCTCTGGGGAAAGACCCGATTGCCCCGCTCCACCTTCAGGGGCACGCCTGCCCTCTCGAAGAAGTCCATCACATCCCGGTTATTGAAGGCATGGAGTACGCTGTAGAGAAAGTGGCCGTTGCCGTGTATATTCTTGATGATGGTGTCCGTGTCCGCCGCATTCGTGATATTGCAGCGTCCTTTTCCGGTGATGCGCATCTTGCGGCCCGGCCGCTGCTTCTTCTCTAGCAGCGTGACCTCGGCGCCTGCCTCTGCCGCGCAGATGGCCGCCATCATGCCGCCGGGACCGGCCCCCACTACAATGACCTGCATTCCTGCCCTCCTGCGATGCGCCATAGCGAAGTAAGCTCCTGCGCCGTCAGCTCCCGATAGGATCCCCTCGCCACGCCAGCAAGCGTCAGCCCCCCAAAGCGGATGCGCTCAAGCTGCGTGACCTTGCAGCCCACGGCCGCCAGCATCCGGCGCACCTGACGATTGCGCCCCTCGTGGATGGTGAGCTCCACCGTGGCCCCCTTCGGCGATTTCTCCAGGATCCGTGCCCGGGCCGGGGCCGTCCTGCCGTCCTCCAGCAGAACACCGTCTGCGAGATACCGAAGCTTCGCCTCCGTCATGTCCCCTGTCACCTTCGCCAGATACGTCTTATCCACCTCGAACCTGGGATGGAGGAGCCCCTGGGTCAGGACACCATCATTCGTCAGGAGCAGGAGGCCCTCCGTATCCGCATCGAGGCGCCCCACAGGATAGAGCCGAAGGGGGATATCCCGAAAGAAATCCAGCACCGTCCTGCGGCCCCGGTCGTCGCTCACGGTGGAGACGCAGCCCCGAGGCTTATTGAAGAGGAAGGTGCGATGCTCCTCCGCCCCGGAAAGGGGCTTTCCGTCCACAGCGATGGTGTGGGCCATTGGATCCAGCTTCACGCCCAGCTCCTGCACGGCCTCCCCATCGACGGTGACCCGACCAGAGAGGATGAGCTCCTCCGCCTTTCGGCGGGAAGCGACGCCCGCGTGGCTCAGGATTTTTTGCAGTCTCTCTTCCATCAGAGGATTCCTTTCAAGAGATTCTTGAGGACGCGCTCCACCGTGCGGAAGAAGGACTTCTTCTCCACGCTGTCTCCCGCGATGAGATCCACGGAGGTGATGACCTTCCCCTCCAGCAGCACATCCACCCGGCCCACCACGTCGCCCCTTTCCACCGGGGCCATGAGGGTGTCGGAGAGCTCCGTCTTCAGCTCGTATTTCTGCCCCAGCTTCATCGGATCTGCCACCGTCACTTCGTGGGCGGCGTAGATGGGGATGACCGACTTCCTGCCCCCGGAGACGGCTACCCGCGTATAGGGCTCGTCCTCCCGGATGAGGGTGGTGGCCTTCACGTGGGAAAAGCCGTAGTCGAGAAGCGCGATGGAGTCGTTCCACATATAGACAGAATCCAACACCACGGCGATGAGCTGTAGCCCATTCTCTCTGGCCCCCGTCACGAGGCAGCGGCCCGCCTTCTCCGTGTAGCCCGTCTTGACACCATTGGCCCCGCGATAGTACCAGAGCATCTGGTTTTCATTGCGCAGGCGATGGGAATCGTCGTGAACCCAGTCAAAGTTGATTTCCTTCGTGCTGACGATCTGCTCGAACTCCGGCAGGGAGTAGCCATAGGCGGTGATGAGGGCCAGGTCGTAGGCCGTCGTATAGTGGCTGTCGTCCGGCAGGCCGTTCGCATTGACGAAGTTCGTGTCCTTCGCGCCGATCTCGTGGGCCTTCTCCGTCATGAGCCGGGCAAAGGCCTCTACGGAGCCTGCGATATGCTCCGCCACCGCCACGGTGGCGTCATTCCCCGAGTGGAGCATCATGCCGTAGAGAAGCTCCCGCAGGCGGATTTTCTCCCCCTTCACCAGCCAGAGGGTGGAGCCCTCCGTCCCCTCCGCATTCTTCCCCACCGTCACCATATCGTCGAGGTTCCCCTTTTCTAGGGCCACGATGAGGGTCATGATCTTCGTGGTGCTGGCGGGGAAGCGCCGGGCATCCATGTCCCGGGCATAGATGACCTGCCGGGAGGCCGCATCCATGACGACGGCGGAGCGGGCCGTGAGATTCGGCAGGGCATCATTGGGAGCGATGACGAGCCCCGGGATATCCGGCCGCTTCATCTCCTGCACATGAATGAGTGCCTCCGCCCCGGCCATGGACGCGGGCAAAAGAGACGCACAGACGAGGAGCACCGCCATTGCGATGCGGGAAAGCGCGATGGGTGACAATATCGTTCCGCCTTTCTGAAATCAAACTCCTTTCATTTTACCATTCCCCCGCCCCCCCTGCAAGGAAAAGAGCACACCGCCTTTTTCACGGGCGAGATACTTCTGGTACTCTCTGTCCGACCGGGCAAATCTGTCTGCCGCTTCGATTACATCACGATATGCCACATCCATCATCGCAAATTCCTCCATACCTGCATTATATTCGGCCCATAGCCAACAAGCAATTTACCTTTTCTTCACGGACTTCTCCCCCAGCAGGGCGCAGAGGGCTACTTTTGTTTCCTTTTTGTCATCCAGCCACCTGGTGTTGCTTGCCAGGCTCCAGCGGCCGCCTTGCTTGAAGTAGGTGGGGCTTTTTCCATGATGTTTAGAGAGGATTTCGTCCAGTGCCTTTTGCTTCTCTACCGCGAGGCCTCCGTCCGGCAGGATGAGGTAGTATTCCGGCTGGTACTCGTCCAGGCGCCAGATCTTGTCCACGAGAATCTTGACCCCGTCGTCAGTGATATCGGCCCTGCCCTGGAGGACAAGGGGGGTATCGGGGGCCAGGAGATTTACGTATTGGTAGTAGGTGCGGGGGAAGACCGTGGCCTCCATGCGGCCCATGTAGTCCTCGATGGTGGCAAAGCACATGGTCTCCCCCTTCCTGGTGGTGATGTTCTTCGATTCCACCACGAGGCCGCCGATGCGAAGGGTCTGCTTGTCCTTCACGCCTCCCTCCTGGAGGCTGGCGAGGTTCGGCAGGTTCTCCAGCTTCTCCCGATAGTCATCGAGAGGGTGGCCCGTGATATAGAAGCCGGTGTTTTCCTTTTCCCACTGGAGTCGCTCCCGCCGGGGGGACTCCTCGATATCGGGAAGCTCCAGGTGGGCCACCTGCTGGAGCTCAGTCTCCCCAAAGAGGCCCAGCTGGCCGGAGAGGAGGTCCTTTTGCTGGTTCGCCGCCTCGCTGATGGCCATGGGGAGGATGGCGAGGAGCTGGCTGCGCTTTGCCCCCAGGCTGTCGAAGGCTCCGCATTTGATAAGACTCTCGAGAACCCGCTTGTTTACCGTGCGAGCATCCACTCGAGCGCAGAAGTCCAAGAGGGAGCGGAAGCCTCCGTTCTGCTCCCGGTCCCGCACGATATCCTCGATGGCCGCCTCTCCCACATTCCGCACGGCGGCGAGGCCGAAGCGGATGGCC
>CAMCBT010000064.1 GCA_945873115.1 uncultured Mitsuokella sp. | reverse complement strand
ACCATCACACAGGACATCGGGGCGGAGTGGAAGGACATCCCGACTATCATCGGCGTGGGGCCTCGCCTCGTGGAGGACGGCACTGTCCATGTGACGGCCGACGAGGAGGAGTTCCCCGCCGATATTCGCGTGGGCCGCGCCCCCAGAAGCGCCGTGGGCGTGACGAAGACGGGGGACTATATCCTAGCTGTCGCCGACGGCCGCCAGTCCCACAGCGCAGGGCTGACGCTTGCGGCTTGGGCGGAGCTCCTGAAGAACCAGGGGGCCTACAACGCCATAAACCTCGACGGAGGAGGCTCCTCGGAGCTCGTCATCGGCGGAGACATCCAAAACAGCCCCTCCGACGGCCACGAACGTCGCGTAGGCGATGCGATAGTGGTGCTTCCGCGCTAACCTTGATGTGGTACACGGGCGTTCGTCTGTCGATACACTCTAAAAAAACAAAGGAGGAATCCATTTGTTCAAAAAAAATCACGAAAATGAATTTATGCGCCATGAGCTGCGGCTGCCGGAGCTCACGGTGCGGGGGATGCTCCTGGGCGCCGTGCTCACGGTCATCTTTACGGCCTCGAATGTCTATCTCGGCCTGAAGGTGGGCCTCACCTTCTCCTCGGCCATCCCGGCGGCCGTCATCTCCATGGCCATCCTGAAACTCGCGAAGGACTCGAACATCCTCGAGAACAACATGGTGCAGACCCAGGCCTCGGCGGCGGGGACGCTCTCGGCCATCATCTTCATCATCCCCGCCATGCTCATGATCGGCTACTGGCAAGGCTTTGAGTTCTGGCAGACCCTCTTCGTCTCCATGTGCGGCGGCTGCCTGGGCGTGCTCTTCACCATCCCCCTGCGCCGGGCCATGGTGGTCCACAGCGACCTGGTGTACCCAGAGGGGGTGGCGGCCGCCGAGGTGCTGAAGGTGGGCTCCAGCGACGAGGAGACGAAGAAGAGCGGCAACGGCCTTCGGGAAATTTTCGCCGGCGGCCTTGTGGCGGGACTCATCTCCCTCTGCACAAATGGCTTTCAGATGCTCTCCTCGGCCCTGTCCCTCTGGATTCCCTTGGGCCGGGGCATCACCCAGATGCCTCTTGGCTACTCCACGGCCCTAGTGGGCGCAGGCTACCTCGTGGGTATTGCGGCGGGCCTTTCCATGCTGGTGGGCATCCTCATCGCCTGGGCCGGCTTTGTGCCCTATTTCACACTGACGGAGGTGGCCCCGGATGGGGTGACGCTGGAGAAATTTGCCGGCATGGTCTACCAAGAGAGGGTGCGCCTCATCGGCGCCGGTGCCATGGGCGTGGCGGCCATCTGGACCCTTCTGACGCTTTTGCGCCCCGTCATTGACGGCGTGAAGGAGTCCATCGTCTCCGCCCGTTCCTCCGCGGGGGAGGACATTCGCCATCGCATGGATATGGATATGTCCATCACCGGCATTTCCGCCGTCTTCGTGGCGACGGTGGCAGGCCTCATCGTCATCTTCCATGCCTTTGTGAGCCCCGAGGGGCTTTCCTCCGGCGATACGCTGATGTTCACGTTCGTGGGCGTGGGCCTCGCCGTGCTCATGGGCTTCTTCGTGGCGGCGGCCTGCGCCTATATGGCAGGCCTCGTGGGCACGTCGTCGAGCCCCATCTCCGGCATCGGCATCCTCGCCATCATCGTCTCCTCCCTCGTCATGTACGCCCTCTGCCAGTCGGCGGGGGTCTTCGACCTGCCAGGCGGTGAGAAGTTCGCCACGGCCACGGCCATCTTCACCACCTCCATCATCCTCGCCATTGCCTGCATCTCCAATGACAACATGCAGGACCTGAAGACGGGGTATCTGGTGGGGGCCACCCCCTGGCGTCAGCAGGTGGCACTCCTCCTGGGCTGCGTGGTGGGGGCCTTCGTCATCGCGCCGGTACTGAACCTCCTCTACGAGGCCTACGGCTTCCCCGGCGCCATGCCGCGGCCGGGCATGGATGAGGCCCAGGCCCTCGCCGCCCCCCAGGCCATGCTCATGACGACGATTGCCAAGGGCATCTTCTCCTCCCAGCTGGCCTGGGAATACATCTATATCGGCATCGGCCTCGGCGTGGTCATCGTCATCGTGGACATCCTCCTGCGGAAGAACACGACGCGTCTCTCCCTGCCGCCGCTCGCCGTGGGCATGGGCATCTACCTGCCCCCGGTCATCCAGACGCCTCTTGTGGTGGGTGCCATCCTCGGCTATTTCCTGCGCCGCCACATGAAGAAAGCGGGCGGTGAGGAGTACCTGAAGGAAGGGGAGCGTCGCGGCACCCTCTTCGCCTCGGGCCTCATCGTGGGCGAGTCCCTGGTGGGCGTGGCCCTCGCCGGCATCATCGTGGCCTCCGTCACAAATGGCGGCGACGATGCACCGCTGGCCTTCATCGGAAAAGGTCTCGCCCCCTACGCCGCCCCCTTGGGCTTTATCGTATTTGCCCTCTTCCTCCTCTACTTCGTCCGCATGGTATTGGAGCGCAAGTAATCATAAAATATGCCAAATCGCTAAAATAAAAAGGCTGGGACACGATGGATTGTCCCAGCCTTTTACGATGAGAACCCAAGAATCAAGCCCGAAGAGCGCAGATGATTGGGCTGGCATTTTGCAAGGGCGGCGCACAAGACCCGCAAGTGGACGTTTGTGCGTGCAGTTTTATTGCTTATCGGTAGAGTATGCAGCATACTGACTCCAGCACACGCGTGAAAACCTCTTTTTTAGCCGCTCTTTTGGCTATGGAAAATTATGCATGGATACGTTATAATTACATACAAGGAGGTGTTTCTTATGGCTGAAAGGATCCGTTCCATTGGAGATATGGTATTTCGTGGTGCAAGGGGCATCAGTTTGTACAAAAAAAGAGACTATAACAAGTATGCCATGGAAAATACTGGAAGCGCAGCGGCAGATCGGTGGTATGTCATAGGGACACGTTTGCGTGATGCTATGAATAAGGTGGTGAATGAATACGGAACCGCACGATAAGGATATTGCTTCCTATGTGATGGCAATCGG
Organism: uncultured Mitsuokella sp.; assembly: GCA_945873115.1. Classification (GTDB taxonomy): domain Bacteria; phylum Bacillota; class Negativicutes; order Selenomonadales; family Selenomonadaceae; genus AWVT01. The sequence continues at coordinate 7,098 of CAMCBT010000064.1, read as the reverse complement.
AACAGCGGCATACATCTTCCAAGGGACATTTTCAAAACGTTAGATTGTTAGAGCATCTGCCTGGGCGGATGCTCTTTTGTTACGAAACAGGTTGATTGATATGGACAAATCAGATAAGAAAGTGTATGATAAGAACAATAGTTCCTGATATATTTGTTTGCACAGAAGATGATATTACATGAAGCCGACATACCTTGCCATCGATCTCAAATCCTTTTATGCCTCCGTGGAGTGCGCCGAGCGGGGGCTTGACCCTCTGACCACGAACCTCGTCGTGGCGGACGCGAGCCGCTCGGAAAAGACCATCTGCCTGGCGGCGACGCCGGCACTCAAGGCCTATGGCGTGCCGGGACGGGCCCGGCTCTTTGAGGTGGTGCAGAAGGCGGAGCGTATCAACCGGGAGCGCAAGCGCCATGCCCCAGGGCGGAAATTTGCCGGCGAGTCCTCGGACAGCCGGGAGCTTGCAAGAGATCCCTCCCTCGCCCTTTCCTACATCGTCGCCCGGCCCCGCATGGCCCTCTACCTGGAGTACAGTGCTCGGGTCTTTGCCGTCTACCTGCGCTTCGTCTCCCAGGACGATATCCATAGCTACAGCGTGGACGAGGTCTTTATGGATGTGACCCACTACCTCGCCACTTACCATGCGACGGCCCACGAGCTGGCCCGGCGCATCCTCCGGGCGGTCCTCGCGGAGACGGGCATCACCGCCACGGCGGGCATCGGCACGAACCTCTACCTCGCGAAGGTGGCCATGGATGTGGTGGCAAAGCACATCCCGGCGGATAAGGATGGGGTACGCATCGCGGAGCTCGATGAGATGAGCTACCGCCAGACCCTCTGGGGCCACCGGCCCATCACGGATTTCTGGCGGGTGGGGAAGGGCTACGCCCGGCGGCTTGCGGCGGAGAACCTCTTCACCATGGGGGATATCGCTCGCTGCTCTCTCGGAAAGGACACGGACTATTACAATGAGGAGCTCCTCTACCGCCTCTTCGGCGTCAATGCGGAGCTTCTCATCGACCACGCCTGGGGCTATGAGCCCTGCACCATCGCCGCCATCAAGGCCTACAAGCCGCCGGCGAAAAGCCTGGGCTCTGGCCAGGTGCTTCTCCGGCCCTACACCCACGAGGCCGCCCGGCAGATTGTGCGGGAGATGACGGAGGCCTTGGTGCTGGATTTGGTGGAGAAGAAGCTTGTGACGGACGCCATGACCCTCGACATCGGCTACGATGCCGTAAACATGGCCTTCTACAAGGGGAAGGTCCACACGGACCACTACGGCAGGAGCGTGCCCCGCCCGGCCCATGGCACCGCGCACTTCGAAGCCTACACTTCCTCCTCCCGCCATATCGCGGAGGCGGTGGTGGCCCTCTACGAGCGCATTACGGATTCAAAGCTTGCCGTCCGCCGGGTTACCATCGCCGCCCAGCACGTGCTGCCGGAGGAGGAGGCGAAGGGAGAGGCGGAGCAGCTCTCCCTCTTCGCCCCAGCGGAGCCCCCGGAGGAGCGGCCTGCCAGCGCCCTTCCTCTGGAGGAAAAGCGGGAGAAAACAGAGAAATCCCTCCAGCAGGCCCTCCTCACCATCCAGAAGAAGCACGGGAAAAACGCCATCCTCAAGGGCTCCTATCTCACGGAGGAATCCAATGCCATCGCGCGTCACGGCCAGATAGGAGGGCACAGGGCATGAACGACGATATCACCCCCTACCTGGACATCATTGGCCGCCCCCATCCGAAATCGAAAAAGCATCCGCCCATGTCCATGGACCACCGGGCCGCCCAGTTCTCCCCCTTCGCCGCCGTCACCGGCCATGAGGAAAAGCTCAAGGAGGTGGTGGAGCAGGAGAAGGAATAAATCCCTGTAGAAATGAAAATGGGCTGTTTCAAGTTTTCGATGTCTTGAAACAGCCCATTTTTTATAGGGGTCAGGAGAGCTTATTTTTTCAGAACGAGCACCTCGTAGGGGCGGAGGCGTTCCTCCATTCCCTCGTAGTTGCCGAGGAATTTCGTCCAGCCCTTGCGGCTTCCGTGGTTTTCGGGAAGCGCGAGGGGCTCTCTCGTCAGGTTGCAGAGGACGAGAAGGCGGGTGCCCTCGTACTCCCGCTCATAGGCCAGAAGGCTCGCTGGCGTATCGAGGAAGCGGATACTGCCCTCGGAGATTACCGTATTTTCCTTCCGAAGGCGGACGAGATTTTTATAGAAGGCGAGGATGGAGTCCTCGTCTTTTTCTTCTGCCGCTGCATTGATGGTCTTGTGGTTCTCGTTGACGGAGATCCATGGGGTGCCCGAGGTAAATCCAGCGTTGATGCCTGCCTCCCACTGCATGGGAGTGCGGCTGTTGTCCCGGGAGCGGGCGCCGAGAATCTCCATGGTCTCCTCCTCGCTCTTGCCTTCCTGGCGCAGGATATGGTGGTAGTTGATGCTCTCTACATCCCGGTAGTCCTCGATGTGCTGGAAGTGGGCGTTTGTCATGCCCAGCTCCTCTCCCTGGTAGATGTAGGGGGTGCCCCGCAGGAGATGGATGGCGGCGGCGAGCATTTTGGCGGATTCCTTCCGGTATTTGCCCTCGTCCCCCAGGCGGCTGACAATGCGGGGCTGGTCGTGGTTGCACCAGAAGAGAGCATTCCATCCGCCCTTTTCCGTCATCTTCTCCTGCCAGTCCTGAAAGAGCTTTTTGAGGGCACGGAGATCTGGCGGCATAAGCTGCCATTTCTGGCCGTCCCTATAGTCCACCTTCAGATGGTGGAAGCTGAAGGTCATGGAGAGCTCGTGCTCGGCGGGATTTGAGTAGCGGATGCAGTTTTCGATGGAGGTGGAGCTCATCTCCCCCACGGTGAACATGCCATCGATGCCGCTGTCCGCCACCAGCTCCTTCAGGTACTCGTGGACTTTCGGCCCGTCGGTGTAGAAGCGGCGGCCGTCGCCCTCGTCGTCGTTTTCAAAGGCGCCCTTGGAGATGAGGTTCACCACATCGAAGCGGAAGCCGGAGACGCCCTTTTCCTTCCAGAAGCGCAGGATGCTCTTGAGCTCCTCCCGGACGGCGGGGTTCTCCCAGTTGAGATCCGCCTGGGTGACGTCGAAGAGGTGGAGGTAGTATTTTTTGAGGGCCGGGACGTATTCCCAGGCATTGCCGCCGAATTTCGAGACCCAGTTGGTGGGAGGCTCGCCGGGGGTGCCGTCCCGGAAGATGTAGTAGTCCCGGTATTTCGCCTCGCCCTTGAGGGCTCTTTGGAACCACTCATGCTCGGTGGAGGTGTGGTTGAAGACCATGTCGAGCATGAGGCCGATGCCCCTTTTTTTGGCCTCCCGGGCCAGCTCGTCGAAGTCCTCCATGGTACCATAGCGGGGGTCGATGGCGGTGTAGTCGGCCACGTCGTAGCCATTGTCCCTTTGGGGGGAGGGGTAGAAGGGGGTGAGCCAGAGGTAGTCTACGCCAAGATTCTTCAGGTAGTCCAGGCGGCTCGTGACGCCAGGGAGGTCGCCCCAGCCGTCGCCATTTGTGTCCTGAAAGGATTTCGGGTAAATCTGATAAACGGTTTTTCCGTGAAAGTCCATGATGTTCCTCCGTACTTAGGCACGCGTTGCGATAATCGTCTCGCCGGCCTTGGCCTTTTCGCCGGTCTGGAAGGAGAAGGGCGGGTGGTCGGCGGGGTTCGTCACCACGAGGATGGTGGTGTCCGGGTGGCCGGCTTCCTTGATTTTCTCCCGGGAGAACTTCAGAAGCGGGGTGCCGGCGACCACCTCCTCGCCCTGCGTGACGAGATAGGTGAAGCCGCCGCCGCCCATGGAGACGGTGTCGAGGCCTACATGGAGGAGGAGCTCCGTGCCGTCATCGAGGGTGAGGCCCACGGCGTGGCGGGAGTCCTCCATGAGGACAGTGACGCGGCCTTTTGCGGGCGCGACGAGGGTCTCGCTTTCCGGGCGGATGGCGAGGCCGTCGCCCACCATGCCGGCGGAGAAGACGCCGTCGCCCACGTCGGCGAGGGGGATGACCGTTCCGTCCAGGAAGGCGGTGAGGGCTTTTTCGGGCTCTGCGGCTGCGATCTTGGCCGCCTCCTCCGCCTCGAGGGCGAGGGCCTCGGTGCCCGCGTCCGTGGCAACGACGGCCTTATCGATGCCCTTGCGCTTTCCGACGATGGTGGTCAGGAGGAAGGGGACGGCGATGGCCACCAGCATGGCGAGGGCGAAGGAGCCCATGAACTGGGGCTGGATGGAGAGGAGCCCTGGGATGCCGCCCACGCCGATGGCGTTGGCCGTTGTGCCCATGGAGACGCAGAGGATGGCGGCGCAGGCGGAGCCCGTCATGCCGCAGAGGAAGGGGAAGTAGTACTTCAGGTTGACGCCGAAGATGGCGGGCTCGGTGACGCCTAGATAGCAGGAGAGGCAGGCGGGGACGTTGACCTCCTGGGCCGCCGTATTGCCCCGCTGGAGGAAGATCATAGCCAGGACCGCCGAGCCCTGGGCGATGTTGGAGAGGGCGATCATGGGCCAGAGCATGGTGCCGTGGTAGTCGGCGATGAGTTGCAGGTCGATGGCGTTCGTCATGTGGTGGAGGCCCGTGATGACCAGCGGGGCATAGATGAAGCCGAAGATGGCCGCAAAGACCGCCTGGAAGGAGCCGGTGATGCCGCTGAAGACGATGGAGGAGATGAAGGAGCCAATCTTCCAGCCGATGGGGCCCAGCACGAAGTGGGCGGCGATGACGGCGAGAAGCAGCGAGCAGAAGGGCACCACGATCATGGAGACCACCTGGGGCGTGATGCGGCGGAAGAATTTCTCAAGGTAGACGAGGGTGAAGGCGGCGAGGATGGCCGGGAGCACCTGGGCCTGATAGCCGATCATGGAAATCTTGAAGTAGCCGAAGTCCCAGAAGGGGATGGCGTCCTCCGGCGTGGTGGCGACGGCGTAGGCGTTCATGAGCTGGCCGGAGACGAGAGTGAGGCCCAGGACGATGCCCAGCATCTGGGTGGTGCCCATCTTCTTCGTGACGGACCAGCAGATGCCCACGGGTAGCATGTGGAAGACGGCCTCGCCGATGAGCCAGAGGAACTTGTCCATGCCGGCCCAGAACGGACTCGTCTCCACGAGGGTCTTCGTGCCTCCATCGAAGAGGTAGAGGGCGTCGATGCAGTTGCGGAAGCCCAGGATGAGGCCGCCGACGATGATGGCGGGGATGATGGGGGCGAAGATTTCCGCGATGACGGCCACAGCCCGCTGGAGAGCGTTCTGGTTCGCCTGGGCCGCGTGCTTCACCGCCTCCTTCGAGACGCCCTCGATGCCGGCCACATCGGTGAAGTCGTTGTAGAAGGCAGCAACGTCGTTGCCGATGATGACCTGGAACTGGCCCGCCTGGGTGAAGCTGCCCTTCACCACCTTCATGGCTTCGATGGCGGGGACATCCGCCTTCTTGGGATCCCCCAGCACGAAGCGCATGCGGGTCATGCAGTGGGTGACCGCCGCGATGTTTTCCTTGCCGCCTACGAGCTTCAGGAGCTCCTTGGCGTCCTCTGTGTACTTGCCCATGTTTTTCCTCCCTGTTTTCAGTGGACTTGATGGCCTTATTATGCTATACTTGTTCAAACAAGTCAAGGGAAATTTTTATTGTTTCTGCTTTTTCTTTTGAGGATTATTTCTTATTGCTTGTAAATTATGGCAAGTTCGTGTATCCTTTGAAGGAAGGAAGCCTCCAAACGCCTAGTCGAAGGCGTGGGCGAGTGGATGGCGAACCTGCACGGACGCAGATGTATGCCACGGAAGAGGATGCTTGCTGATATGGTTTAGGTAGAAAGGAGTAGGGAGCATGGCAGCGAAGTTTGAGGGAATCTACGAAGCATTGCGGGGCGATATCGAGGGGGGCGTCTATCCCTACCAGGCCTTTCTGCCCTCGGAGTACGAACTCTGCGGAAGGTTCTCCTGCGCTCGGAATACGGCGCGAAGGGCCCTTGCCGCCCTCGCCCAGCAGGGCTATGTCCAGTCCATCCACGGCAAGGGGGTGCGGGTGCTCTACCGGCCGGAGGGGCAGCAGTCCTTTTCCATCGGCGGCATTGAGACCTTCGCCGAGACGGCCAAGAGGAACCACTTCGAGGGGCGCACAAGGGTCGTGGGCTTTCGCCACCTGCTGGCGGACGAGGCGATCTCGAAGGCCTCGGGCTTCCCCGTCGGCACGCCCCTCGTGGCCATCGACCGGGTGCGATACCTTGCGGGCACCCCTCTGATCCTCGACAAGAATCTCTTCCGAAGCGACCTTGTGACGGGCCTCACGGAGGAGATTGCGGCGAAGTCCATCTATGCCTATCTTGAGCAGGAGCTCCATCTTCGCGTCGTCACCAGCAAGCGCCGCATGACGGTGGAGCGGGCGACGGCGGAGGACAGGGCCCTCCTTTCCCTCGGGGACTATGACTGCCTCGCCGTGGTCAGGAGCCAGACCTTCATCGTCGATGGCACCCAGATCGAGTGCACCACCTCCCGCCACCACCCGGAGCGCTTCGCTTTCGAGGACACGGCGGTGCGAAGGGAATAGGAAATAGAGAAGACTGCAAAAAATAGGGTCAGGGAGAAACCATAAGAATAATCCTTACCGACCGAAGGATAGATCTGGATTTCTTTGCTTGACCTTTTGTTTTCCGTGCAGTAGACTTTTCTAGTCAGGTGATAATATCTGAGGAGGAGAGTGTTGGCATGGAAAAGGAAAAGCCAATAAAAGAGGAAGAATTCGATTTTTGGAGGATAGAGAATTTCTCCCTGTATTTTGAGGCACTGCACAAGCATCTGGAGGAGTATGTGGTCTTTGTCGGGGCAAAAGATACGCCCTGCGGGCCTGGATTTTCCGACTATCTCGGCAGTGTTGTCCAGGGGGGGGTGAACACTCGTATCAACCTCAATGGACACTACCGAATGCCGTATCTTGCGGTTATTGACCATGGGGAGCTTGTGCATGAGGAGGTTGGTACCGACAGGACGCAGCCGATTATAGCGGAGGGCACGACGCGGGCAGGCGTTCCCTATTCCTGCTTCAGCGGCGGGTACGAGGCAGAGGGCTATAATTTTATCGTCATTGCCGTAAATGGAGTAAATACTACTCCGGGGGCGCGTGGTATCA
>CAMCBT010000063.1 GCA_945873115.1 uncultured Mitsuokella sp. | reverse complement strand
TAAAGTCAGCCACGCATTTCTCGCACCTTGGCGAAGGCCTTGCGGGAGGCCTCTATGGTGCGGTCGATGTCCTCCTCCGTGTGGGCGAGGCTCATGAAGAGGGTCTCGAACTGGCTGGGGGCAAGGTAGATGCCCTGCTCCAGCATGGCCTTGAACCACACGGCAAAGGCCTTCTGATCCGAGGCGCTGGAGTCGTCGAAGTCCCAGACCTCATGTTCATTGAAGAAGATGCCGAACATGGAGCCCGCCTGATGGGCCTGGATGGGAACGCCCGCTTTCCGTGCCCCCTCCTGCCAGCCCAGAAGGAGCTTCTTCACCTTCAGCGTCAGGACGCGGCTGGAGTCCGGCTCTCCGGGCTCCGGATCCGCCGTGATGATCTTGAGCGTCTCGAGACCCGCCGTCATGGCGAGGGGATTGCCGGAGAGCGTGCCTGCCTGGTAGACGGGGCCCTTCGGGGCGACCTGCTCCATGATATCCCGCCGGCCGCCGTAGGCCGCCACGGGAAGGCCGCCGCCGATGATTTTCCCGAGGCAGGTGAGATCCGGCTTTACCCCGTAGGCCGCCTGAGCACCGCCGAGGGAGGCCCGGAAGCCGCACATGACCTCGTCGAAGATGAGGAGCGCCCCCGCCTCCTTCGTCAGGCGGCGCAGGTGGTCGAGATAGCCCTGTTTCGGCAGGACACAGCCCATATTGCCCGCCACCGGCTCCACGATGATGCAGGCGATTTCCTGCCCGTGCTCCTTCATGACGCGCTCAATGACCTCAAAGTCATTGTAGGGTACGGCGATGGTGTCCGCCGCCGTACCCTTCGTCACGCCGGGGCTGGAGGGTACGCCGAAGGTAGCGAGGCCGGAGCCGGCGCTCACGAGAAGGCTGTCGCTATGGCCGTGGTAGCAGCCGATGAACTTCACAATCTTGTCCCGGCCTGTAAAGCCCCGGGCAAGGCGCAGGGCGCTCATGGTGGCCTCCGTGCCGGAGTTCACCATGCGAATCTCCTCGATGGTGGGATAGACCTCCATGACGAGCTTGGCCAGCTCCGACTCCAGAAGCGTCGGCGCCCCATAGCTCGTCCCCCGCTCTGCGGCCGCCTGCAGGGCCTTGACCACATTCGGATGGGCGTGGCCCGCCACCATAGGCCCCCAGGAGCCCACGTAGTCGATGTACTCATTGCCATCGATGTCGTAAATCTTTGATCCCTTGGCGCGCGCGATAAAGGGCGGATTCGAGTCCACATTGGCAAAGGAGCGGACAGGACTATTCACGCCTCCGGGCATAAGCTTCTTCGCCTCATCAAACGCCGCCTGAGAGTTTTCCAAATGTAGCATTTTTCACCTCATATCATGGTCGATTGAATTTGAATATCTGCGTGCCCAACTATCAAGACTCGCCCTTTTCCAGCTTGCGATGAAATACGTCTTTTTCCTGCTTTTCCATCAAAATCAATCCTCCGTTTTGGAGTATTTTCAGCCCTGCAGCCACTTGGCGGCGTCGATGGCGTGATAGGTGATGATGATGTCGGCGCCGGCTCGCTTCATGCCGGTGAGGGTCTCGAGGACGATGCGCTGCTCGTCGATCCAGCCGTTGGCGGCGGCAGCCTTTACCATGGCGTATTCGCCGCTGACATTGTAGCAGGCCACGGGATGATGGATGGCGTCTCGCACCTCCCGGACGATATCGAGATACGCAAGGGCTGGCTTTACCATGATGATGTCAGCACCCTCCTCGATGTCCAGCATGGTCTCCTTCAGAGCCTCGTGACGGTTGGCCGGATCCATCTGGTACTGGCGGCGGTCGCCGAAGCTGGGGGTGCTGTCGGCGGCGTCCCGGAAGGGGCCGTAGTAGCCGGAGGCGTACTTGACGGCGTAGCTCATGATGCTGGTGTTGATGAAGCCCTTGTCATCGAGGGCCTCCCGTATAGCCCGAACCCGGCCGTCCATCATGTCAGAGGGGGCCACGATGTCCGCACCGGCCTCCGCCTGACTCGTGGCCACCTTCTGGAGGAGGGCCAGCGTCGCATCATTGTCCACGTAATGGTCACAGAGGTGGCCGCAGTGGCCGTGGGAGGTGTACTGGCAGAGGCAAACATCCCCCACGATGATGAGCTCCGGCACTGCCTTCTTGATGGCGCCGATGGCCCGCTGTACGGGGCTCGTCATGTCCCAGGCGGAGGATCCCTCCTCATCCTTGTACTCCGGCAGGCCGAAGACCTCCACGGAGGGTATGCCGAGGGCAGCGATTTCTCTCGCGAGCTCCACGGCATTCTCCACGGAGAGGTGGTAGCAGCCGGGCATGCTGGGGATTTCCTCCCGGACATTCGTGCCGGGCACGACGAAGATGGGATAGACGAAGTCCTTGGTGCTCAGCGTCGTCTCCCGGACCATGTCCCGCATGGCGGGTGAGATGCGCATACGGCGTGGACGAAGTCTTTGCTCAAACATTCGGATTCTCCCTTTCATAGTAGCCGCGAATAGCCGCGACAAGACCATCTATGGTGTAGGTCTGGGCAACAACGGTGGGCGATATTGCATTTTTCTCCATGGTTTCGGCGGTGACGGGGCCGATGGCCGCCGTCTTGACGCTCGCAAGGGGCGAGATATTCCCGAGCATGGTCACGAGATTCTTCACCGTGGAGGAGCTGGTGAAGGTGATGAAGTCGTACTTCCCCTCGGCAAGCTCCTGGGCCAGGGCCTCCCGCTCCTCCTCTGGGCACTTGGCCATGACCGTGCGGTAGGCGGGCACCACGTCGACGGTCGATCCCTTCTCCCGCAGGGACTCGGGCAGGATTTCCCTTGCCTCCTCCGCCCTAGGAAGGAGAATCTTCGCATGGGGCGGGAGCTTGCCCTTGAGTGCCTCGAGGACGCCCTCCGCCCGGAAGGCCTTGGGGATCACATCAGCTGTGATGCCGTATTCTCGGAGCTTCGCCGCCGTGGCGGAGCCGATGGAGGCCACGCGGGCGTAGCCCAGGGCCCGGGTATCCTTTCCCGCCTGATGGAGCCGACCAAAGAAATGGGTGACCCCATTGACGCTGGTGAAGATGAGCCAATGGTAGGAATTCAGATTCTCGATGCAGGCATCGAGTGCTTTGTAGCCGTCCGTGGGGGGCTCGATGGAGATGGCGGGCACCTCCTTGCAGGCGGCGCCGAGGGCCTCCAGCTTTTCCGTGAGCTTCGAGGCCTGGCTGCGGGCCCGAGTCACGAGGATGTGCTTGCCGAGCAACGGGCGCAGGGAGGGGGTGTCGAACCAGCGGAGCTTCTCCCGAAGCTTCACTACATTCCCCACGATAAAGATGGCAGGGGGCTTAATGCCCGCCCGCTTCACATCCTCTGCAGCACTTCCTAGGCAAGTGACGAGGGTCTCCTGCTCTGCCTTTGTGCCCCAGCGGATGACGGCGGCAGGTGTATCAGCTGGGCGGCCGTTTTCGATGAGCTTCGCTGTAATCTTTGGCAGGTTCGCCACGCCCATGAGGAAGACGAGGGTGTCAGTGCCGGTGGCGAGGCCCGCCCAATTCATGCCGCTCTCGGGCTTCGTGGGATCCTCGTGGCCGGTGACGACGGCGAAGGATGTGGCGACGGCCCGATGGGTGACGGGGATGCCCGCGTAGGCGGGGACGGAGATGGCGCTGGTGATGCCAGGCACGATGGTGAAGGGGATAGCGTTTTCCTCCAGGAGGAGTGCCTCCTCACCGCCCCGGCCGAAGACGAATGGGTCGCCGCCCTTGAGGCGGACGACGGTCTTGCCTTCCTTTGCCTTGTCCACGAGGAGCTGGTTGATATCTCCTTGCTTCATGGTGTGGTTGGCGGAGGCCTTGCCCACGTAGATGAATTCGGTGGCTTTCTTGGCAAAGCCCAGAATGCGGTCGTCGGCGAGGCGATCGTAGACGACCACATCGGCCCTTTCCAGTGCGTCCTTGCCCTTCAGTGTCAAAAGACGATAGTCGCCGGGGCCCGCCCCAACGAGAAATACAGTTCCGTTCAATCGATTTCCCTCACTTTATCTCCACGTAACGTCCGTTTCGTATGCCCCGCGACTCACCATGTTCCACAAACAAACGTGCGCTTGTCGACCTATCCAAGAAACAAGCCGAAGGCTGGCTGATTGGCCAACAGGTCGCACGCGAAAGCGTCCCAAGAGCCCAAGGCGATTGGCTGACGCTGATCACGAAAGGGTTCGCCATGGGGAACACGAAGCGAAGTCACTACTCTCTTTTCCAGTCCCTTATACAAGGAGTCCCAATTCCTGAAGGATGGCAAGACCGCCCTCCTCCAGGAGGCGCTCCGCCAGTTCTTTTCCGATTTGCTCGGCCTCGCTCTCTTTGCCGTAGGTCTTGCTGCGGTAGAGGCGGCGGCCGTCCAGGGAGGCTATGACGGCCTCCACTACGAGCTCTCCATGACTGCACTCGGCGTAGACGCCCACAGGCACCTGGCAGCCGCCCTCGATTCTTGCGAGAAAGGCCCGCTCTGCCGTGGCGGCGGTGCGCATGCCCGCATCGTCTAGTAAGGCTATGGCCCGATTGACCGCAACATCATCTGCCCGGCTTTCAATGGCAAGCGCCCCCTGCCCCACGGCGGGGAGCATGTGCTCCCTCGGGATGATCTCCCGGATGCGATCGCCGAAGCCCAGGCGCGTAAGCCCTGCCACGGCGAGGACGATGGCATCGTAGTCTCCCGCATCGAGCTTTGCGAGGCGGGTACCCACATTGCCCCGAAGATCGTGGATATCGAGGTCCGGTCGGAGGGCCAGGATCTGGGCCCGGCGCCGAAGGCTCGAGGTCCCCACCCTTGCCCCCTTCGGGAGCTCTGATAGATGCGCGTAGCGATTGCTGACGAAGGCGTCGCCAGGATCTGCCCGCTTCGTGATGGCGGTGATGGCAAGACCCTCCGGCACCTCTGTGGGCATATCCTTCAGGCTGTGGACGGCGATGTCGATGTCGCCCACCAGCATGGCCTCCTCCAGCTCCTTTGTGAAAAGGCCTTTTCCGCCGATTTTGGCGAGGGGCGCATCGAGGATCTTGTCCCCCTTTGTGGTCATGCGCTGCTCCTCTACCGTGAACTCCGGGTGGGCCTCACGGATGGCCTCCGCCACAAAGTCCGCCTGCCACAGGGCCAGCTTACTGCTCCGCGTACCGATAATGATGGTGTCGTTCTTCACTCGTTCCCGTCTCCCCGATTGTATCCAGCTTGAATAGGGACCGCATGGCCTCGATGTAGAAGGCCTCGTTCTTCGTCCCCGCTGCACTGTTCAGCTTCATCATGGGCATCCGGAGGATCTTGCGCACAATCTTCCGGGTCATGTGGTCGATTTGCCTCTGCTCCTCATGGGTGAGGTTCGAGAGCTTTGTGGCCGCCCTGTGGATCTCCCGCTCCCGGATGCGCTCGCAGCGGTCGGAGAGCAGCGCCATGAGGGGACGGAAGGAAAGGTATTGGAACCTTTCCTCGATGGAGGCGATTTCCTCCTCGATGATGCGCGTCGCCTTCCTCGCCTCGTGCCTACGCTCCTCGATGTGGGCATCCACCACCGCCTCGAGAGCGTCGATGTTATAAAGTGTCACGCCCTTTATGGACTCCACATCCGGGTCCACATCACGAGGTACGGCGATATCGATGAAGAAGAGCTCCCGGCCCTTGCGCTTCGCCATGAGCTTCTTCGTCTCCCAGGCCTTCACCACATAGTGGGGAGCGCCTGTGGAGGTCACGATGATGTCGATGTCCACCGCCCGGGAGAGGGCCTCCTCGAAGGGCACCGCCTCCCCATCAAAGAGGACGGCCAGCTCCTGGGCCTTGTCGATATGACGGTTCGCCACATAGATTTTCCCCACGCCTCGGGAAATGAGGTGCTGGGCCGTGAGCTGGGCCATTTTGCCCGCGCCGAAAATCAGTGCCTTCTTCCCCTCCAGGCTCTTGAGCTTCGCCCGGGCCAGTTCCACGGCGGCGTAGCTGACAGAGACGGAGTTGTAGGCGATGCGGGTCTCCGTGCGCACACGCTTTCCCGTCTTGATGGCCCGATGGAAGAGGGTGTTGAGGATGGTGCTGGTGGCCGCCTCCTCCCGGGCGATGGCATAGGCCTCCTTTACCTGGGATAGGATCTGCCCCTCCCCCAGCACCAGGGAGTCAAGGCTCGAGGCCACCCGGAATAAATGGCGGATGCAGTCCTCCTCCGTGTAGGAGTAGAGGTACTCGTCGATGTTCTCCTCATTGCCCGTCAGGTCAAAGAGAAAAGACTTCATGGCGCGGGTGTCCTCCGCCGCATCATTCACCGCTGCATAGAGCTCACTGCGGTTGCAGGTACAGAGGAGCACCGCCTCCCTTATCCCTTCGTACTCATTCAGGTTCGAAAGGCCGTCCTTCACCGCCTGCTTCGACAGGGAAAACCTCTCCCGCACATCCACAGGGGCCGACTTATGATTCAGCCCCAAAACTACCAATTGCATCTCGAACCGCTGCCTCCGCTTTCTCCAGCTCTCCTGCCCGCATATGGGCCAGCACCTTCTCCGAAAAGGCCTGCCGCCAAAATTCCTGTCGCTTCACCGGATCCATGAGGAGCCGGGCATCCTCCCGCATGGTATGCAGGCGTATCATCCAATCCGCAAAGTTGGGCGGGAACTCCCGCTCCAGCTCGCCCCGGAGGAATCGGGAAAAGGCCGGGCTCGCGCCACTGGTGGACACCGTGAGGAGGAGCGGCCCCCGTCGCACCCGGGAGGGAACGACGAAGCGCCCCTCCTGCGCATCGCTTTCCGAGGCATCGTTGATGAGCGCCCCTATTTCCTCTGCCTCCCTCGCTGCCGCCCGATTCACCGAGGATACGGAGGCGAGAAAGACGAGACGTGGCTGGAGCTCCCCTAGCATTCCGTCCCGGTACCGTTTCTTGAGGACCGTCAGCCTTCCTTCCTTTTCCATAAGCTCAATGCGGACGGCCACCTCCGGCGCGATGACCGTCACCTTTGCCCCGCACTCCAAGATCCCCGCAGCCTTGCGCGCGGCGACGCTGCCGCCTCCGATGATTACGCACACCATGCCAGCTACATTTAGATTGATCGGATATAGCATACGTTTCCCTCCCGTTTCCTTGTGCCCATGCAGGATGAGGCACCAAAAGGCTCCTTCCCCTTCCTCCTGGCCCTTACGATAAAATCATGAATGGCATTCATAAATTTCAATAATCATAATACCACACTTTTTTTCAAAATAAAAGGCCGTCTCTCCCTGAGGAGAAACAACCTTTTCATTCGTATCTGTCCTGTCCCCGTTTTCCTACGGGCTGCACGCCTCTTAGTCCAGCGTAATAATCTTGTTCTTCAGCACATAGATGAGGGCCTGGGTACGGTCGTTGACCTTGAGCTTGTGGAAGATGCTCGTGAGGTGGTTCTTGACCGTCTTTTCCGAGAGATCCAGGGCCTTGCCGATGTCCTGGTTCGAGAAGCCCTTGGCGATGCATTGGAGCACGTCCATCTCCCTGGCCGTCAGGCGCTCGCTGCGCCCTTCGTTCCACATGTCCTTCGCCATCTGCTCCACGTCGTCCGTCTCCTTGAGGCTGCCGAAGAGGCGTTCCGCCAGCTGGGGATAGACGAAGGCATTGCCCTCGTTGACCGTGTGGATGGCCTTTACAAGCACATCGGGCTCCACGTCCTTCATCAGGTACCCGAGGGCCCCGTTCTTGAGCATCTCCAGCACGTAGTTGTCACTATCGTGGATGGTCAGGGCGATGATGTGGGTGGGCGAGTTCATCTCGTGGAGGCGCTTCGTCACCTCGAGGCCCGTGAGTCCCGGCATGTTGATGTCCAGGAGCAGGATATCCGGCTGGAGCATGAGGGTGCGGGCCAGGGCCTCCTGCCCGTCCTCCGCCTCGCCGACCACCTCGAGATCATCCTCGAAGTCAAGAATGCGCTTGATTCCCTGGCGGAGAAGCGCGTGGTCATCTGCAATCAAGATTGTAATCGGCATGATTCTCTATCTCCTTCTTAATTCGTCCAACCAACATATTATGCTAACATCAAATGCACTATACCTAGCGACTCATCCGACGACGCGCGCTGTGAGAAAAATCGTGACCTCCGTATCCTGCTTGCTGGTGGAGATGCCCCGAAAGAGTGCCCCAAGGATGGGAATATCCCCCAGGAAGGGCACCTTCTCCATTTGGCGGGACTCCTCCTTGCCGATGAGTCCGCCGATGACCATGGTCTCCCCATCCTTCAGCCGGACCGTCGTATCAGCACTGCGGTCCTGGAAGCGGTAGGCCTTCAGGGTATCCACA
The DNA here is from genome assembly GCA_945873115.1 of uncultured Mitsuokella sp. Taxonomy (GTDB): domain Bacteria; phylum Bacillota; class Negativicutes; order Selenomonadales; family Selenomonadaceae; genus AWVT01. The sequence continues at coordinate 2,600 of CAMCBT010000063.1, read as the reverse complement.
TAGTAGGGGGTGCTGACCTCCGTGTGGACATGGGCCGTAATCTCCCCATCCTCATTGACCTGGGGCGTGCACCGAAGGATGATGCCGGCCTTCCGATACTTGTAAGTGGTGCGGGTAATCTGGTTTGCCACCGTCTCCGTGGAGATGGGCACGTCCGTGCCGATGTTGATGACCGCCTCCTGGCCCTGGATCGTCGTCACGTTGGGCCGCGCCAGAATCTGGGCCTTGCCGTCCGTCACGAGGGCATTGAGCTTCGCCTCATAGTAGAACTCGAAAGGGTAGCCATTCGGCCCACGGCCGAACTGGATGATGCCCGGTACATAGTCCTTGCCATTGTAGTGGCGGGTCACATCCTCGTCTGCGCTCTCATTCGTCGTGCCCCGACGGTAGATCCGCTTGTTCACTTCCGGCGTCTGGGGCAGCGTCGACCACTCCCAGTTCACGCCGAGGGACTTCGTGGCGTCCTTTGAGAGGGCGACTACCTTCGCCTCCAGGGCCACCTGCTTGGCGGGCACATCGAGCTTGTCGAGGACACTTCGCACCTGCTCGGCCTCTGCCTGGGTCCCATAGAACACGAGGCAGTTCGTCGCCCTATCCACCCGGACCCGGTCGCTTTCGCCTGCTCGCAGCGCATCCTCCCTGTCCGCAACGACACTCTGAGGGGCGCGAGTCCTATCGCTCATCGCCTCTCCTGATGAAGTGTTCTCCGCCGATGGTATTTTTGCCCTATTTTCCGTATTCGCTGTTTCTTGCGAATTTCCTCCCAATCCAAGCGATAAATTTACAATACGCGCGAAATCCTCTGGATTTCCATAGCGGATTTTATACACATGGAGCGAGGAAAGGGCCGAGGACTTTCTGCCGCTCGTCACCAGGAAGACATTTTCCTCCTGCACGAGGGTGAGCCCCTGGGTCCTGACGATATAGCGGAGGATATTCTCCGGCTCGTCCGTGATATTTGCCGTCACATGGCCAGCTATCCCATCGTCGAATACGAGGCTCATATTCGCCATGCGGGCAACGGACAGCAGGACAGAGCGCACATCCGCACCGGTCACCTGCACGCTGACCGGCGCAGCCAGCCCCGCCCGGGGCACGGCCATCAGAGCCAAGGCTAAGACAAGCAAAGTGAAACGCAAGATCCGTCTCATCCATCACACCTCGCGACTACTGCGCCAGAGGAAGGTACTGCTCCCCCGACGCGCTGTGCACCAGGACGCCTCCCTCCTCGATGCGCTCCACCGTGAAGCCAGAGAGGCTCTCTCCGACTGCCACCGACTCAGAGGCCCCTCCCACCGAGAGGATTGCCAGGGCGTCCTTGTCACTGCGCAAAATCCCTGTGACCACCGGCTGGGCCTGCGGCTCCCGCTGCACCGGTGTCGCCTCCTCAGGGGCGTTCACAGCTGGCACGACAGGGATCGGAGGTGCCGGTGCCGTGGCACCCTCAGACTGCGGCTGGGCCGGTGTCGTCTCCTCCCTTCGCTTCCCATGGAGCACGTCGAAGGGATTTCCCAGCTCCTCCCGGGCCACCGCCTGATCCTGCCCTGGAATCGGCCGATAGCTTTCCTGGGACGGCCCAGAGGACTCCTCTCCCCCCACCAGGACGGGTTGCTCCTCAGGCGAAAGGGAATAGGCAGCAATGCCTAGGAGTGCAAGAAGTGCCAGCAATGCTGCCGCCACGCGCCCCTTCTCCATCCCCATCGGCATCGCAAGCAACCTCCAAACAATTCAAAAATGAACGAAAATCTTCGATACTAATATACCACATTGAATAATTTTCGTAAAGCGTTCTATTGAGATAGGCTGTAAATTCAGCCCTGCTCCCACGCCAGCTCCTCCAGTCTCCGCCTATCCGTCTTCCCCGTGGCCGCTTGGGTCCCAAGAAAGAAGAAAAGGGATGCCCGAGGATTTCTTCCATAAAAGGCCACCACCCGATAGGGGCCTGCTCTGCCTGCGACCTTCGGTCAGCGGTTGTCTGTCAGCCCGCTTTCCCCTTCCGTCGCTTACTTTCCCAGGACCTCTCCCACGCTCTCTTGCAGACAGGGGACAACCTCCGCTTCAAACCAAGGATTTTTCTTCAGCCAGATATTATTGAGGGGGCTCGGATGCACGATGGGAAAATACGCCGGCAAGAACTCGCGGAAAGACTCCACCGTTTCCGTAAGGTTCTTCTTTTCTCTCCCCTTCAGATAATAGTGGGTGGCATAGCCGCCAATCAGGATGGTCAGCTGGATATCCGGCATGAGCTTCAGGAGCGCACTATGGTACTCCTTCGCAATGAAGGACCGCGGCGGGAGATCGCCCGTCTTCGCCTTTCCAGGATAGTAAAAATCCATGGGCATGATGGCGACGCTCTCGGAGTAAAAGGTATCCCGGTCAATGCCCATCCACTCCATAAGCCGCTCCCCGGACTTGTCATTGAAGGGAATCCCTGTCTCCTCCACCTTTTTTCCCGGTGCCTGCCCAATAATCAGCACCCTCGCCCTCGGGCTGCTCTGGAATATCGGCGGAATCCCCCTCTCCGCATAGGCTTTGTTGCGTTCATCCTTTTTCAGCTTTTCTACAAAAGCCTCTATCGTATCCATCGCAAGCTCCTTTTC
>CAMCBT010000062.1 GCA_945873115.1 uncultured Mitsuokella sp. | reverse complement strand
GAAGCCCTCCGGGGCCTGCAGGATGTAGGTGCTCGTCACCGCCGACATGAAGGTGGCTGGCACTGCCGCGTAGAGGTAGTGCAAGGCCTTCGGCTGCCTCCGATAGAGATAGACCGCACCGGTCCAGAGGACAATCATGGCGAGGGCCTGGTTCGTCCAGGAGAAATAGCGCCAGATGATGTTGAAGTCCATCTGGGAGAGGATGCCGCCGATGCCGAGGAGGGGAACGGCGAACATGAGCCGCTTCAGGGGGAGCGACTGCTCCACATTCATCCAGTCGGCCAGCGTCAGGCGTGCGCTCCGAAAGGCCGTGTCGCCCGAGGTAATGGGGCAGGCGATGACGCCCAGCATGGCCAGCACCGCTCCCACATAGCCCGTAAAGCTGTCCGCGCCGCCCATGAAGCCCACGCAGATATCGTAGACCACCGTGCCGGGACCGCCGGCCGTCATGGCAGCGCCCAGGCCTGCCGTGCCGTCGTAGAACGTCACGCCGGCTGCCGCCCAGATGAGGGCGATGACACCCTCGGACACCATGGCACCGTAGAACACGGGCCGGCCCAGGTGCTCATTCTTCAGGCACCGGGACATGATGGGCGACTGGGTCGCATGGAAGCCCGAGATGGCGCCGCAGGCCACCGTGACGAACATCAGCGGCCAGATGGGCATCTCGTAGGCCTTCGGATGGAGGTTCGCGAGCGTCATCTCCGGCATGGTGTGGCCCCCCACGCCAAAGAGCATGCCCCCCATGATGCCGAGGGCCATGACGATGAGGCAGATGCCGAAGACCGGATAGAAGCGAGCGATGATCGTGTCAATGGGCAGCAGCGTCGCCAGAAAGTAGTAGATGAGGACGCAGAGGAGCACCGGCGTGACCGCAAAGCCCGTGAGCTTCGCCAAAAGTCCCGCCGGCCCCGTCATGAAGACCGTTCCCACCAGCACCAGCAGCACCACGGTGACGACGCGCATGATGAGCAGCATGACAGGCCCCATGTAGCGGCCCACCACCTCCGAAATGCTCTTGCCATCCTCCCGGATAGAGATCATGCCGGAGAGATAGTCGTGGACGCCGCCGGCGAAAATGGTGCCGATGACAATCCAGAGATAGACCGACGGCCCCCAGAGGGCCCCGCCCAGTGCGCCGAAAATGGGTCCCAGGCCCGCGATATTCAACAGCTGGATCATGAAGACCTTCCAGGTGGGCAGCGGGATGTAGTCCACCCCGTCCGTCTTCGTGAGTGCCGGCGTCGGCTTGTCCGTCGGGCCGAACATCGTATCGATGATCTTGCCATAAATGGCATACCCAAGAATCAGCGCCAGCAACGCGACAAGGAATGTGACCATAGCTTTCACCTCAACCAGATAAACACAGCGTTTATGGAAAACAAATGAAAATCTATCCCCTATAATAGCACAATATGTGCAATCCGTCTATAAGAATTCACATAAATCTTTATTTTCCAAATGTCATGCCCTGCATACCATCTATGCAGCACTGCATGACCTCGCTGGGCTCCATCCCCAGCATTTCGCAGCCCCTCGTGATGATTTCCCGGCTGCATTTCGCCGCGAAGCGCTTGTCCTTGAACTTCTTCTTCAGGGACTTCACCTGCATCCCCTCCATGCCCTCCGGCCGCATGAGGGCGTAGGCCTCCACGATGCCCGTGAGCTCATCCACCGCAAAGAGGCTCTTCATCAGGTCCGTGGTGGGCTCTATCTCCTCCGTGGTGATGCCGTAGCCGTGGGAGATGATGGCGGCGATATCCGCCTCCTCCACCCCCTCCGGCGCCAGGAGTTCCCGTACATGGTGGCAGTGCTCATCCGGGTACTTCTCATAGTCCACATCGTGGAGGTACCCGATGGCCCTCCAGTGCTCCACCTCCGAATCATCCAGGCCGAAGTGCTTTGCCATGGCCCCCATGGCCGCGCTCACGCAGTCCGCATGGGTGAAGAGATGGGCCTCCATCGTATGCTTCGGCAGGATTTCCCGTGCCTTTTCCAAGGTCAGACTCATTCTATCGTCCTCCCCGGGCAGCCGATGCCATTCCCATAGTTGATGTCCGCAAAGCGAGGTTCCCCCAGCTTCCTGTCGATTCTTGTCCGAATCCAGGCATCGTTGATGAGCACCTCTACCGTGTCCCCCACCTTCAGGGGATGGAGCTGCTCTGCCCCATCCTTGAAATACTGCAACATGTACTGGTTTTTCCTCCAGACGATTGTTCCTTCCATTGCTCCGGCCGCCTTTCTATCATGATTTTTCTCCAAAAGAAAGCGGCCCTCCTTGTGGGAAAGCCGCTTTTCTCTTTCCGATTGGCATATCATTATACCATATCCGAGGAAAAATAGAAACGAATCAGTTTTCTTTCGCAAAGGTGAATTCGCTGCCGTCGTAGCCGATCTTCACCGTGTCGCCGTTCTTGATATCCCCCTTGATGATTTCCTTCGAAAGAGAGGTCTCCACCGTGTGGGTGAGGAGCCGGCGGAGCGGCCGGGCGCCGAAATTCGGGTCGAAACCCTGGGCTGAGAGCGCCTCGAGAGCCGCGTCGTTCCAGGTGAGACGGATGCCAATCTGCTTCTCGAGACGATTTCCAAGAGCGCCCAGGAGGAGCCCTGCGATGCTCTTTACCTGCTCTTTGGCGAGGGCCTTGAAGACGATGATGTCATCCACCCGGTTCAGGAACTCGGGGCGGAAGGACTCCTTCAGGATTTCCTTCACTGCCACCTTCGCCTCCTCGTAGTCCTTGTTGAGGATTTCGTGGGAGCCCAGGTTGCTGGTCATGATGATGACCGTGTTCTTGAAGTTCACCACCCGGCCCTTGCCGTCCGTCAGACGGCCGTCGTCCAGGATTTGCAGCAGCACGTTGAACACGTCCCGATGGGCCTTTTCGATTTCATCCAGGAGGATGACGCTGTAGGGCCGGCGGCGCACCGCCTCCGTCAGCTGGCCGCCCTCATCGTAGCCCACATAGCCCGGAGGCGCGCCGATGAGACGGGCCACCGAATGCTTCTCCATGTACTCGCTCATGTCGATGCGGATCATGGAGCGCTCATCGTCAAAGAGCGCCTCGGCGAGCGTCTTCGCCAGCTCCGTCTTGCCCACGCCCGTGGGTCCCAGGAAGATGAAGGAGCCGATGGGCCGGTTCGGGTCCTTGATGCCCGCCCGGGCCCGGAGAATGGCCTCCGCCACGGCCTTCACGGCCTCGTCCTGGCCCACGACCCGCTCGTGGAGCACGTCCTCCAGGTGCAGGAGCTTCTCCCGCTCGCCGGTGAGCATCTTCGTCACCGGGATGCCGGTCCAGCGGCTCACCACCTTTGCGATATCCTCCTCGCCGACCTCCTCCTTCAAGAGGGTGTCCCCCTTCTGCTTGGCGGCGATGGCCGCCTCCTCATCGGCGAGCTTCTTCTGGAGCTCCGGGAGCTTGCCGTACTTCAGCTCTGAAAGACGGTTCAGGTCGTAGGAGCGCTCCGCCGCCTCCATCTGACTGTTGACGGCATCGATTTCCTTCTTGATGGCCCGGACACGGAGGATGGCACTCTTTTCCGCCTCCCACTTGCCCTTGAGCTCTGCCTCCTCCTTCTGGAGGGACTCCTTCTCCGCCGTGATTCCCACGAGCTTCTCCTTCGAGGCCTCATCCGTCTCCTTCTTCAGAGCCTGCTCCTCGATTTCCAGCTGCATGATCTTCCGGCGGATCTCGTCGATGGGGGCCGGCATGGACTCAATCTCCGTCCGCAGCTTTGCGGCCGCCTCGTCCACCAGGTCGATGGCCTTGTCCGGCAGGAACCGGTCGGAAATATAGCGGTCGGATAGCGTCGCCGCAGCCACGAGAGCGGCATCCCGGATGCGCACCCCGTGGTGCACCTCGTAGCGCTCCTTCAGGCCCCGCAGGATGGAGATGGTGTCCTCCACCGTGGGCTCCCCCACCATGACCGGCTGGAACCGGCGCTCGAGGGCCGTGTCCTTCTCGATGTACTTCCGATACTCGTTCAGGGTCGTGGCGCCGATGCAGCGGAGCTCGCCCCGGGCCAGCATGGGCTTCAGCAGGTTGCCCGCGTCCATGGCGCCCTCGGCCGCGCCGGCCCCCACGACCGTATGTACCTCATCGATGAAGAGGAGAATCTGGCCGTCGGACTTGGCGATTTCATTGAGCACCGCCTTCAGCCGCTCCTCGAACTCCCCGCGGAACTTCGCGCCCGCCACGAGGGAGCCCATGTCGAGGGAATAGAGAGTCTTGTTCTTCAGGGATTCCGGCACGTCGCCTGCCACGATGCGGCGGGCGAGGCCCTCCACGATGGCCGTCTTGCCGACGCCCGGCTCGCCGATGAGCACCGGGTTGTTTTTCGTGCGGCGGGAGAGAATCTCAATCGTCCGGCGAATCTCCTCATCCCGGCCGATGACCGGGTCGAGCCTCCCGCGGCGGGCCGCCTCCGTCAGATCCCGACCGAACTTCTCCAGGGACTTGTACCCCTCCTCCGGGTTGTCATTCGTCACATTCTGCTTCCGATTCTTCTTGATAGAGGACTGGATGGCGCTCTTCGTCAGCTTGAACTGGCGGGCGATTTCTTGCACCGCGTCCGAGCCATCCGTCACCAGGGCGAGGAGGAGATGCTCCGTGGAGACGTAGTCGTCCTTCATGGAGTCAGCATACGCCTCCGCGCGCCCCAGCACCCGTACCATGTCCATGCCCATGCCAAGCCGGTCCTGCCCCTTGACGCTGGGGATTTTAGAGAGCTCCTTCTCCAGCCGGGCCTTCAGCATCGGAAGATCCGTCTGGCATTCCTCAAATATCGTAGCAAGAAGACCCTCCGGCTCCTTGGCCAGTGCCAGGAGCACATGGGCAGAGGTAATCTCCTGCTGGTATCGCATGGCCGCTATCTGCTGCGCCGCCTGAAGCGCCGCCAGCGTCTTCGAAGTGTATTTTTCCTGTCCCATAACTTTCTTCCTCCATATTCTGATTCATTGCAGACCCAGCCTCCGCCGGATCCCTATCTGAACTCTATTATACATATAAAAGTCAAAAAGTCAAATACTTTTTCTGATTTTTTGACTTTTAAGTAAAAAAGGTGTTTTGGCTATAACCTTCTTGTCCTCCACCCGCATAGCGGGTGGTTTATTGTATCGTATGCTCTGCACACGATACTGGGTCATGCCTCATAATACTGTAAAAGCAAGAAAGCGGACGCTCTCTGCGTCCGTCTTCTTGCTTTTACAGTATTATCCGATTATATGTGCGATATCCCTCGTTCCATGAGCCGCGTCTCCCTCGCCAGCTGCTTATTTCTTTTTCTGCCCGTAGTAGGCTCCCGGGCCGTGCTTCCGGAGGAAGTGCTTGTCCAGGAGCACCTGGGGCATGGCCTGGACGCCGGGGACGAGAAGCTCCGTGTGGAAGGCCATCATGGCGATCTCTTCCAAGACTACGGCATTATGGACGGCGTTCCTGGCATCCGTCCCCCAGGTGAAGGGGCCGTGGTTCTTCACGAGGACCGCAGGCACGTGGTCCGGATCGATGCCGTATTTCTCGAAGCGCTCCACAGCAACGACCCCCGTATTGTACTCGTAGGCGGACTTTATCTCCTCCGGCGTCATGTCCCGGGTGCAGGGAACCTCCCCATAGAAGTAGTCCCCCTGGGTGGTGCCGTAAGCCCTCACCCCCCGGCCTGCCTGGGCGAAGATGGTGGCCCAGCGGGAATGGGTGTGAACGACACCGCCGATATTCGGGAAGGCTCGGTAAAAGACCCGATGGGTCTCCGTGTCGGAGGAGGGATTGAGATCTCCCTCCACTTTTTTACCCTCGAGATCTACCACCACCATGTCCTCGGGCCGGAGCTTGTCGTACTCCACCCCCGAGGGCTTGATGACGAAGAGCCCCTTCTCCCGATCGATGCCGGAGACATTGCCCCAGGTGAAGGTCACGAGATTGTGCTTCGGCAGAAGCATATTCGCTTCATAGACTTGTTTTTTGAGTTCTTCTAGCATAGCTTACCTCCATATATTTACCAGGGCATCTCATCTTCCGCAGGAAATTCCTTGGAAAGGATCTCGATGGGCTTCAGGAGATGCTGCATCATCGCATGGTACGCTTCTGTTATTTTCTCTTGCTTTAGAAAGTCGATATACGCTTCATGCTCCTGGACCGTCTCCTCCATGCGGCCGGGGACCTCCAGAGAGGATTTCGTCGTCAGATGGATGAGGTAGAGCAGCCGTTGAAACATCCGGGAAAACTCCCGATTGTTCGCCGATTTCACCAGCGCAACGTGGAACTTATGGTCGAGGGCGGCAAAGCCTGGGATATCCCGCTTTTCCATTGCCGCCCGCATGGCGCTGAGCATGTCCGCTGCATCCAGGAAAAAGTGGCGACGGTGCACTTCGCTTTGCTGGCCGAGCAAGTAGGTGCAGAAGCCCTCGATGGCGCAGCGCATCTCGATGGTCTCCCGCATGTCCACCCGGGTGAGCTGGCGCAGCATGAAGCCCCGGCTGGGGGAGATGGTGATATACCCGTCCTGGCTCAGACGGTGAAGGGCCTGGTGGAGAGGTGTGCGGGAGATGCCAAGCTCCGCGGCCAGCTTCGTCTCGGAGTAGTATACCCCCGCCTCCATCTCATCGGCGAGAATCTTCTTCTTCACATACTCGTAGGCCCGCTCCTGCAGCATGCCGGAGCCGCCTGCGCCTCTCTCTGCCATCACATTCCTGCTTTCCAAAGGGTCTGCAGCCCATTCTCCAGGGCGCAATACGCCTGATATTTCTTATCGTAGATTTCCTTGCGGGTACCATTGGGCTCCGCGCTTCTCCCCGGAGACACAGTGCGCTCTGCCGCCTCGGCGATATCCCGGTAAAGGCCGGCGGCGACGCCTGCCGCCATGGCCGCCCCCTGGGCCCCCTGCTCCTTGCCCCCCACCGTCTGGATAGGCAGCTGTAGGATGTCTGCAAAGATCTGAACCCAGACGGAAGAGTTGGCCGCGCCGCCCGAAAGGAGTACCCTATCGGGCCTTGGCCGGTGGCGCAGGAGCTTTTCCACGTGACGCCGGTGGGAGAAGGCGACGCCCTCGTAGAGGGCCGCCACCAGGTGGCGCTTCTCCGTCGCCTCCGTCAGGCCGAAGAACACGCCCGTAGCATCATCGCTCGTGGGAGCCCCATTGAGGAAGGGCAGATAGAGGACACGGTTTTCCTCCGGGTCCGTCTCCTTTGCCCAGCTGTTCGTCACATCGTAGATGCTCTTTCCCCCTCGCTCCACCTCCTGCTTTTCCAAAGAGAGCTGGGTGCGGATGAACCACTCGAGATTCCCCGCCGAGGTGGGGCTGCTCTCCTCCACCAGGAAGAGGCCCGGCTGACAGAAGAAGGAGTTCCGTGTCGTGGGCTCCCCCGTCACGACGATGGGCGAAATGTACTCATTGATGCTCCAGGTGCCGGCGATGAGGCAGAGAGCCTCCGGCGAGGAAAGGCCGCTGGCGATGCCGCAGGCATCGATGTCGAACATGCCCGCCGCCACCGGCGTGCCCTCAGAGAGCCCCGTCGCCTGGGCCCCCTCCCGGGAGACCCGGCCGATCAACTCCGTGCTGTACTTCAGCGGAGGAAGCGCCTCCCAGACCTCCGGGATGCCGAAGCACGCGAGGATATCCCTAGTATACCCTTTTTCCCCGAAGTCCACAAGACCGCCGCCGGAGGCAATCGTATATTCCGAAAAGGCCTCTCCCGTCAGCCGGTAGCCGATGTAGTCATTGACAGAAAAAATATGACCGATTCGCCCGTAGGTCTCCGGCTCATTTTCCTTGAGCCAGGCCAGAAGAGCCGGTGGCTGGCAGGCGCTGACTGGCTGGTGGGTCTTTTCCCCCACCGTCTTTGCCACACCGTTTTCCTGCCACCTCCGAGCGATTTCGTGGGCCCGGGTATCCGTGGAGAGAATCCCGCGGCCCAAAGGCTTCCCCGATTTATCCACGATATAGAGCCCCTTCCCATGGCCGGAGAAGGAGACCGCCGCAATATTCTCCGGAGAAATCCCGCTTTCACGGAGACAAAGGCGAATGGCATCGCCATTCGCCTTCCATAGCTCCGTGAGGTCACGTTCGCGGAATCCCGGGCGCGGGGTATAGAGCGGCACTGAGGCGCTCGCCGAGGCAATCTGCCGCCCGTCCACATCGAAGATAGCGGCCTTCGAGAAAGTCCCGCCGTTATCGACACCCATCAGATAGCGCAAGCTGACTCATCCTTTCATTTGTCATAAGGCACTCCTGCCAAGTCAAATACTCGCTGGAGGAAGGTTCGGATAAGCCGCTCCTTCGCCCAGAGGTCATCCGCCAGGTGAGAGCGCACCTCAAGGGCGATTGTCATCCGGTCGATGCCCGCGATGGGCTCGAAGGAGGCCGCCTCCTTCAGCATCTCGGCCCCCACTTCCGGCGTGAGATAGCCCCAGGTCTTGTAGTCCGGTGCCTGCCCCACGTCCATGTGATGGTCCCCCCGGTAGGGGTGCCCCTCCTCCGTCACGCAGTTGCAGATATGGAACTGCGCAAGGTATGGAGCCGAGAGGCGCAGGGACTCGATGAGGTCCGCCCCGCCGAGCTTCTCATGGGCACTGTCCCAGTGGATGTAGAAGTTTGGCGCCGTCTTCTTGAGCTCGGCAAACCATTCCACCACCTCGCCAATAGGCCCCAGGAGCTGCTTCTTGTGGACGAAGCGATCGAGAGGCTCGATGATGAGGTAGAGGTTCGGGTAGGCCTTTGCAAACTCCGCAATCTCCACGCAGGATTCCAGAAGGACCTTCTTCGCTTCCTCCCGCTTCGCGTCTCCAGGATCCGGCCCCGACTGGAGCCCGACCCGATGAGCGCCGTACTCCGCCGCCCCGGCTACCAGCTCCTTTGCCATGGCCACAGCCGCCTTGCGCTCTACCGGGTCAAGACTGGAAAGGGAAAGACCCGCATCGGCGATAACCGGCGAGCACCAGGCCGTCACCTGCCAGCCGCGCCCCTCGACGATGCGACGCACCTCCCTCCTGCAGGCTGCATCCCGGATATAGCCAAGCTCCACCGCCTTGTAAAAGGGGATATGCGAGGCTTCCTCTAAGAGCTTCACCGCAAAGGGCTCATCTCCCACAACGGGCATGAAATTCTCCAGAAAGTGCATGGATGGTACGATTTCTCTCATGACTGACGTGCCTCCTCCGTACGCGCAGTTTTCACATCCTCATCGACACTCGCCGGCAGACTCAGCGTCAGGGCTGCGCCGATGACGAGAAGCGCCACGAGTCCATAGATTCCCATATCATAATCATACAGCTGAATGAGAAGACCGACAAGATAGGGTCCCGCAAAACCGCCGAGATTGCCGATTCCATTGATGACGCCTCGCGCACCGCCGGCCACCTCCGGGCTGAAGAGCCGCGGCGGAATCGTCCAGAAAACACCTGCTGCCGCCTGCAGGAAGAAGCCGCAGCCCACCAGGAAGGCATAGGATACCCAGATGTAGGCGGAGAGCTTCACGGATAGGAGCAGGCAGAGGGCAAAGCCGATGAGGGGGATGACGACGAAGGGCTTCCTGCGCCCCGTCTTGTCCGAGATATTGGCAACAAAGAGCATGCCGATGGCACAGCCCACGTAGGGCACGGCGGAAAGCCAGCCGATCTGGCTCATGCCGGAGCCCGTGAGATTCTTCAGAAGGCTTGGCAGCCACAGGCCGAAGCCGTAGATGCCGCACTGATAGCAGAAGTTCAGGATAATCAGCTTCAGCATGGTGCCGTTCTTCAGCACCTCCGAAAGGGAAGCCAGCTGCTTGGGGCCCTTCTTGAGCTCCTCCCGCTCCTCCTCCAGGCGCTTGAGAATGAAGTCGCGCTCCTTTGCATCCAGCCACTTTGCTGTCTGGGGCCTGTCGCTGACCAGTGCGAGCCAGGGGATAAGGACGAGCAGGGAGACAAGGCCTTCGATGATGAATAGCCAGCGCCAATCCGAAAGCGAGATGATATAGCCGGACAGCGGCCCCGTGATGATGGCGGCGATGGGCACAAAGAGAATGACGATGGCATTGGCCCTGCCGCGCTCCTCATTGGGGAACCACATGCTGACCATCGTCAAAACGACGGGGAGCATACCGCCCTCTGCAACGCCCAGCAGGAAACGCAGAATCAAGAGGTGTGTCACATCCGTCACCATTCCGGTCAGGACGGAGATAATCGCCCAGAATACAATCGTCCAGGAAATGAACTTCTTTCCGCTTCGCTTCGCGGCAAACTCGCCGCCAGGAACCTGCAAAAAGAGATAGCCGATGAAGAAGATGCCGGCTGCAAGGCCTGCGATGCTTGCCGTCATGCCGAGCTCCGCCGACATGCCGCCTGCCATAGCAAAGCCGATGTTCACCCGATCCATGTAGGAGATGATGCATACGATCATGATGGGTGGCAGAATGCGCAACCAGCGACCGCGAGGGATATCCTTTTCCATAAAGCTTACAACCTTTCTCAGAATGCACGAGACGCAGCTCAAAGAAGCGACAGGCGGACCTTTACGACGACCTTGCGAACCTTCATAGGCTCACCAGATACACAGGCCGGGCGGTGGACATCCTCCGGGAAGAAGATGCAGACACAGCCGGGGCGGGACTCGATAAAGCCCTCGTTCTCCACGCTCTTGTAAAAGATGAGGTCCCGCTCGTCGAAGCGCTCATCCACCTCGTATTTTCCCGTGTCCGGCGTGAAGCCTAGGCGCTCTTTGCCGGAGGCCAGGAACTGGACGTCGATGTACTTTTCATGGACCTCCGGACGCTGCTCCTTCGCGGGCTTTGTGTCCGCATCGAAGACCTGGGCGTAGATATCCTTGCCCTGGATTTCGTAGACACCAGGTTCCATCGCTGTGAAGTCGTTTTCCTTCAGATAGTCCAGTGCCTTTTCAAT
>CAMCBT010000061.1 GCA_945873115.1 uncultured Mitsuokella sp. | reverse complement strand
CGCTACGCCCTCATGGCCCTTTCCGATGTGGCCATCGCCACCAGCGGCACCGTCGTCATGGAGGCGGCGCTGCTCACGCTCCCCTGCGTGTCTCTCTACCGCTTCCGCCTGCTGAACTACCTCATCGGAAAGCTCCTCGTCCACATCGACAATTTCACCCTGCCCAATATCCTGGCGGGCCATCGCTTCCAGCCGGAGCTCTTGCAGGGGGAGGTCACCCCGGAGCGCATTGCCGAGGAGACAGTGAAGCTCTACAAGGGAGAGAGTGACCGGGTCGACGTCTGCATCGACCTTCGCATTGCGGCGGCCCGGCTGGGCCCTCCGGGGGCTGCAGGCCGCATTGCCCAGAAGGTGCTCGCCTGTGCGAGACGTGTGGGCGAGGGCGAATAGGCTAGAGATTTTCCAGGAGCGACACCATTTATGAAGAACTACAAGCGGCTGCTCAAATACATGCGGCCCTATATGAAGCAGTTTGCCCTGGCCGTCATCTGCATCATCATGGCGGCGGCGGCGAACCTGTACCTGCCCTGGATCATCAAGGACATGATCGACAAGGTGCTGGCGGACAAGGACATGCAGATGCTCTACCTCATCTGCGGCGGCATCGTCGTCGTCTTCCTTTTGCGGGGCATCTTCTTCTACGGCCAGTCCTACCTCGTCTCCTACATCGGCCAGAAGGTCATCATCGACGTGCGGGAGGTCATGTTCCGCAAATTCCAGCGGATGCCCATGGCCTACTTTGACAGGCACCAGACCGGCGAGACCATGAGCTACATCACGAACGACGTGCAGGCCATCCAGAGCGCCCTCGTGGACCAGCTCATCGAGATGGTCACCGAGGGCTCCATCCTCATCGGCTCCATCGTCTTCATGTTCGTGCTGGACTGGAAGCTGTCGCTGCTGACCCTCATCGTCATTCCCCTTGTGGGGCAGGCCATGAAGGTCTTCGGCCGGAAGCTCAAGCGGAACGGCACCGTCATCCAGGAGCGCCTGGCGGATATCACCTCCCTCCTCCAGGAGAGCATCTCCTCCATCCGGGTGGTGAAGTCCTTCGTGCGGGAGCAGTATGAGATTGACCGCTTCATCCGGCAGAACAACCTGAACTTCCAGGCAGCCATGAAGAACGTCCAGCTCACCAGCCTCCTGACCCCGTCGGTAGAGTTCCTGGCCGCCATCTCCGTCACCGTCATCATCTGGTTTGGCGGCTACGAGGTCATCAATGGCTACATGACGGCCGGCGCCCTGGTGGCGTTTTTGACCTACGCCGTGAATCTCGCGAACCCGGTCAAGCGCCTTTCCCGGGTCTACGGCAACCTCCAGCGGGCCATGGCGGCGGTGGATCGGGTCTTTGCCGTCATAGATCTCAAGGAAACCATCCAGGATAAGCCGGATGCCAAGGTCCTCCCCGAGACAAAGGGCAGCGTCGTCTTCGACCATGTCTCCTTTGGCTATAAGGAAGGCCAGCTGGCCCTGAAGGACGTGTCCCTCGAGGCAAAGCCCGGCCAGATGATCGCCTTCGTGGGCCCTTCCGGTGCCGGAAAGTCCACCATAGCGAACCTCATTCCGCGGTTCTACGAGGTCACGGAGGGGGCCATCCGCATCGATGGCTTCGACATCCGGGATGTGACCGTGGCCTCCCTTCGGGAGCAGATTGGCATCGTCCCCCAGGAGACCATGCTGTTTTCCACCACTGTCCGGGAAAACATCCGCTACGGCCGCCTGGAGGCCACGGATGAGGAGGTGGAGGAGGCCGCCAGGGCCGCCAACGCTGACGTCTTCATCCGGGAGCTGCCAAAGGGCTACGACACGGAAATTGGCGAGCGGGGCATGAACCTCTCCGGTGGCCAGCGCCAGCGCATGGCCATCGCGAGGGCCATCCTCAAGAATCCTCGCATCCTCATCCTCGACGAGGCTACCTCCGCCCTCGACACAGAGAGCGAAAAAATCGTCCAGGCCGCTCTCGACCGCCTCATGGTAGGCCGCACCTCCTTCGTCATCGCCCACCGTCTCTCCACCATCTTCGCCGCCGACCAGATCTACGTCATAGACGGCGGCCAGGTCCTCGAGCAGGGCACCCACGAAGAGCTCCTCAAAAAAGGTGGCCTCTACAGCCATCTCTATAGCATTCAGTTCGGTGGCGAAAAGACTTAAAAATAGAGCGCAGTAAGACCTAGAAAGGGAATGACCATGCAGTTACTTTACAACATCGCGGCGATCTTTATCGTCGTGCTCATCATCCCTGTCTTTCTCGTGCGCTCCATCCGCGAGCGGGGCTTCGTCGAGCGCATCCGGCAGAGCTTCGGCTTCTACCCCGAGCACGCCCTCACTCCCGTTGAGAAAAAAGACTGCATCTGGGTCCACGCCGCCTCCGTCGGCGAAATCGTCGCCACAAGCCCCCTCATCAAGGAATTTCGGCGGGAATTCCCCAAGAGCCCCATCCTCGTTTCCGTCGTCACCACCTCCGGCTACGAAATGGCCAACCGCATCATAAAGGACGCGGATGCCATCATCTACTTCCCCCTGGATCTCCCCTGGCTCGCCGGCCACGTCCTCCGGCGCATCCACCCCCGGGTCTTCCTCCCGGTGGAGACAGAGCTCTGGCCCAACTTCCTCAAGAACGCCCGCCAGCTGCACATCCCCGTCATGATGGTCAACGGCCGCATCAGCGACAAGAGCGTGCGCCAGTACAAGCACCTCCACAGCCTGCTGCGGGATATGATCGGCACCGTCAAGATGTTTGCCATGCAGTCCCCCATCGATGCGGACTACATCAAGCGCCTCGGCGCCCCACCATCACTCGTCACTGTCACCGGCAATACGAAGTTCGACCAGACCTATACGGATGTGACCCCGGAGGAAAAGAGCGCAATCCTCTCGGAGATGTGCCTGACGGAAAACGATGGCATCCTTCTCGCCGGTTCCACCCATCGGGGAGAGGAGGAGTACATCCTCCGCGCCTTTGCCGCCGTGCGGGAGCACCACGCGGGCGCCCGCCTCGTCATCGCTCCCCGGGAGCTCCTCCGGACGGCTGAGGTCTGCCACATCGTCAAGAAGGCGGGCTTTACCGTTGCCCGCCGCACGGAGCTCAAGGAGCATCCGGAGGCGGCGGACGTGGTCATCCTTGACACCATCGGCGAGCTGGGGAAGGTCTATGCCATCGGCGACGTGGTCTACGTGGGCGGCTCCCTCGTGGCCCACGGCGGCCACAACATCCTGGAGCCAGCCGCCCACGGCAAGGCCATTGTGGTGGGCCACAATATGTTCAACTTCAAGGACACCCATGCCCTTTTCAAGAAGCGAAGCGCCTGCATCACCGTCAAGGACGATGGGGAGCTCGCCGGCGAGGTCAGCCGCCTCTTTGACGACCCGGAGCATCGCCATCGCATGGAGCAGGAGACCCTCGCCTGCGTCCGTGAAAACAAGGGAGCGTCCCGCAAATCGGCGATTATCCTCCGGGACATGCTGGAGGCCTACGAGGCGAGCCCCGAGAACGCCCATCGGGTCCGGGCCACCCAGAAGATCACGAACTTCCAGACCTACTTCATCGATCTCGTCGTCCACAGCCGGGAGGCCCATGGGCTTCTCGTCCATCTCTTCCTGGGGGTGCTCTACCTCTTTTCCCTGCTCTATGGCCTTCTCGTCAATGCAAAGCTCAAGGGCTACGAGAGGGGCGTCTTTCACCGGGACCATCTGGACTGCTTCGTCATCAGCCTCGGCAATGTCACCGTGGGGGGCACCGGCAAGACCCCGACCGCCCAGCGTCTCGCGAAGGACATTCGGGACATGGGCTACCGGGTCGTCATCCTGAACCGCGGCTACCGGGCCAAGTGGCATGGGGAGGTGGGCATCGTCTCCGATGGGACGACGCTCCACATGGACGCGGCGGAGGCCGGTGACGAGGCCTACATGCTGGCAAAGCATCTGCCAAACGTCCCCGTCCTCATCGGCGCGGAGCGGGCAAAGACCGGCCGCTACGCCATCGAGCACTTCGGCGCGGAGGTGGCCATCCTCGACGACGGCTACCAGCACTGGCAGCTGGCAAGGGATCTCGACATCCTTCTCATCGATGCGGTCAATGTCTTTGGCAATGGCCATATCCTGCCCCGAGGATCCCTTCGGGAGCCCGTGTCCCACGTGAGCCGGGCCGATGTGGCACTCCTGACGAAGGTGGATCAGGCGGCGCCGGGGGCGAGGGAGGAAATCAAGGAAACCCTAGCCAGGTACAATCCCTCCGCCCGGGTGGTGGAAAGCGTCCACCAGCCCCGCTGCTTCGTGCCGCTCGCTGACTGGTACGTCAACATCACCGGCGACGGCATCGACGTGAAGCGTCTCAATGGCAAGCGGGTCATGGCGGTCTCCGCCATCGGCAACCCCGCCTCCTTCGAGCAGACGCTCGCCGATCTCGGCATCGTCATCGTGGAGAGCCTGCGCTACCCCGATCACCACGACTACGCCATGAGTGAGATGACGGACATCCTCCTCCAGGCGGAGAAGGTGGGGGTCGATGCCATCGTGGTGACGGAGAAGGACGCGGTGAAGATTCCCGCGGATGTGGCCCGGGAGTCCTGGAGCGTCCCCGTCTACGTCATCAGCGTGGAGGTCACCTTCCAGCAGGGGGCCGAGGACATCAAGCGCCTCCTGAAGGAGCGTATCCCGAAGCGCCTTGAGGAAATCCAGTCGGAAAAGGAGAAAGCATGATGGAAAACAGAGTTCTCTGCGTCATTCCCGCCCGCTACGCCTCGACGCGCCTTCCGGGAAAGCCCTTGAAGGATATTGCTGGAAAGCCTATGATTGTCCGGGTCTACGAGAGGGCCCGGCAGGCAAAGCGCCTGGTGGATACCGTCGTCGCCACCGATGACGAGCGCATAAAAGCAGCTGTGGAGAAGGCCGGCGGCAAGGCCGTCATGACCCGCCCGGATCACCCCACGGGCACCGATCGCCTCGCCGAGGTGGCCGAGAAGTACCCGGAGGTGGACATCATCCTGAATGTCCAGGGAGATGAGCCCCTCATCGACCCGAAGCTCATCGACGAGCTGGCCGCCGCCTTCGACGGGACGGCGGACCTTTCCATGGCCACCGTCGCCACCCCCATAGAGGACGAGGCGGAAAGGGACAATCCCAATAACGTGAAGGTCGTGATGGATAGAGGTGGCTACGCCCTCTACTTCTCCCGCTCCCGCATCCCCTACCCGAGAAAGGAAGGGGCTCCTGTCTTCAAGCACATCGGCATCTACGCCTACCGGCGCGATTTCCTGCTACAGTACGCAAAGATGGCGCCCACGCCCCTGGAGACGAGCGAGAGCCTCGAGCAGCTTCGGGCCCTGGAGAACGGCTACCGCATCAAGGTCATCACGACGGACAGGAAATTCGTCGGCGTCGATACGGAGGAGGACCTCAAAAGGGTCAATGAAATCTATCAAGAAATGGAAGGAGCATCACGATGAACAAGGTACAGCTTGGAACTTTTGCCATTGGAGAAGGGGAGCCCTTGACCCTCTTTGCAGGGCCCTGCGTCCTGGAGGGGCTCGACCGCTGCCTCCTCATCGGCCGCACCATCAAGGATATCTGCGGCCGCCTGGGCGTGAACTACGTCTTCAAGGCCTCCTTTGACAAGGCCAACCGTTCCTCCTTCCACAGCTTCCGGGGCCCCGGCATGGAAAAGGGCATCGAGATGCTCGCCGAGATAAAAAAAGAGCTGAACGTGCCCATCGTCACCGACATCCACGAGACGTATCAGGCAGGGCCCGTGGCGAAGGTGGCCGACGTCCTCCAGATTCCCGCCTTCCTCTGCCGCCAGACGGATCTACTCCACGCCGCCGCCAAGACCGGCCGCATCGTCAACGTGAAAAAGGGACAGTTCCTGGCCCCCGAGGACATGCGCAATGTGGTGGACAAGCTCCACGAATGCGGCTGTGAGAGCCTGCTCCTCACCGAGCGGGGCGCCACCTTCGGCTACCACAACCTGGTGGTCGACATGCGCAGCCTTCCCATCATGCGCAGCTTCGGCTATCCCATCGTCTTTGACGGCACCCACAGCGTCCAGCTCCCGGGAGGCGGCGGCACCGTCTCCTCCGGCAACCGCGAATACGTCCCCACCCTCGTGCGCGCCGCCGCCGGTGCCGGCATCGACGCCCTCTTCCTCGAGGTCCACGACAACCCCGAAGAAGCCCTCTCCGACGGTGCCAACATGGTCTACCTCGACAAGCTGGAAGACCTCCTGAAGGACGCCATCGCGATTCACAAAATTGTTCAGAAGGGATAATCCATGGAGTTCCAGCATGATGCTATAGAGCGGGCGAAGCGCGTCCGGCTCATCATCCTCGATGTGGACGGCGTCCTCACCCGGGGCGACATCTTTGTGAGCGACAGCAACGAGTACCTCAAGGCCTTCTACTGCCGCGACGGCCTGGCCATCACCCTGGCCCAGAAATGGGGCATCGCCGTCGCCATCATCACCGGCCGCCAGTCTCCGCCCACGGCCTACCGGGCAAAGGAGCTCCATATCGAGCACTTCTACCAGGGCAGCCTCGACAAGCGCGAGGCCTACAAAGACCTCAAGACAAAGACAGGCCTCGCCGACAACGAAATCGCCTACATCGGCGACGACCTCGTCGACCTTCCCATCCTGGCCCAGGTCGGCTTCCCCGCCGCCGTGGGCGATGCCGTCCCCGAGGTCAAAGAAGCCGCTATCTTCACCTCCGGCTTTGAAGGCGGCCACGGCGCCGTCCGCGAGACCATCGAATTCATCCTAAAGGCCCAAGGCCTCTGGGACAAGGTTCTAGCCTCCTTCGGCATCGAGCCCAAGGGGAACTTATCGACTCTGGTGCAATGACATGGGAGCCACATGCCCCAATGCTGGAAACTTTGCAGGGTGTGAGTTTGTGTATCTTGCAATGAACCTTTAACATCCACGAACGAAACCACGAAAGAAATGTTGAAAAGGGGGGCGTATTTATGCATTATAAAATGGTCATGCTGCTAAGCTTCCTTGCCTGCCATACGCCATACCGCATCCTCATGGCCGCAGGCTGGGTTCTTGGACAGCTCTACTACATCCTCATCAAGAAGCAGCGCGAGCGCGCCATCAGCCAGATGATGCCCGCCCTCCACATGACCCGGAGCGAAGCCGAAAGGACCGTCCGCGCCTCCTTCGTCAACCTCGCCCGCAACGTCCTCGAAATCCTCTACATGCCCCACCTCACAAAAGAGAACTTCCATGAGTATGTGGAAATCGACCATCTCGAGCGCATGGAAGAGGCCCTCGCCGAAGGACGCGGCGTCGTCGTCCTTACCGGCCATATCGGCACCTGGGAATGGCTCTCCGCCGCCTTCACCATGAACGACATGCCCGTCACCGCCATTGCAAAGCCCCAGCCCAACATGCAGTACACCTACGCCCTGAACGACCTCAGAAAGACCATACATGTGGAAATCTTCTCCCGGGGCACCAGCGAGCTCCTGGCGGCGGCAAGGGCCCTGAAATCCGGCAAGATCCTCGGCTTTCTCGCCGACCAGGATGCGGGCCCCGGCGGCGCTTTCATCCCCTTCCTGGGGAAAACCGCCTCCACCCCCATGGGCCCCGCCGTCTTTGCCCGGAAATTCAACTCTCCCGTGGTGCCTGCCTTTATCCTGCGGCAGAAAAACGGCAAGCACAAGGTGGTCATCGGAGAAATCCTGCGCTACGAATCCACAGGAGATACGGATAAGGACCTCTTTGCCTTCACAGAGCGCATGACGAAAATCGTCGAGGACATCATCCGGGAGAACCCCACCCAGTGGCTCTGGTTCCAGAAGCGCTGGAATACCGCGCCGGAGCAGCAGAAGCTCGGTAAGCACCACACGGTCAAGGCAGAGGAGGAATGATGGTTTGAGCAAGAAAGCAAAGGGAATCGCTCTCGTCGTCCTCGTCGGCTTTGTCGCCCTTGTCTACTGGGCCGTTTCCACTGTCCCGAAGCCGCCAGAGAAAATCATCGACGAGCCCTCCCGCCACATGACCTACGACAACAACACCATCAGCGAGGAGAAGAACGGCAAGCGCATCTGGGAGCTGAAGGCCGGCCATATGGATGTGGACATGGAGAGCCAGGATGCGACCCTCACGGATATCGAGGGCCACTTCTATGAAAAGGACGGCAGGATCCTCACCGTCACGGCAAAGACAGGAAAGTATACGGCAAAGACCCACGATATCGACATCGAGGGCGATGTGGTCATCGAGTCCAGCGACGGGGCCCGCCTCACCAGCGACGCCCTCCATTGGACCTCGTCCAATGAAAAGCTCGCAGCCGTGGGAAATGCCACCGCTGCCAAGGACGACATGCGAGCCACGGGCGATGCCATCGAGAGCACGGATGGCTTCGGGAAAATCAAGATTATCGGCCATGCACACCTGGAAAAGGGCGTGCAGGGGGAGGCAACAGCGCAATGAAAAACTGGAAAACACTCGCCATAGCCACGGCAGTCCTCGCCGTCACGGCGGCTCCGCTCTACGCTCAGGATGGCGGGAAGGAGCCGGCGAGTCTCGATGCGGACACAGTGGAGTACGATATGGGAAGCGGCCTCGTCACCGCCACGGGCAACGTCCTCATGAAGCAGGGGGACTCGAAGGTCACGGGGGCTCGGGCCACCTACAACCACGAGACCCAGGCAGGCCTCGTGGAGGGTGGTGTCATCGCCGTCCACGGCGATATGCGCCTCACCTGCGCCCGGGTCACTACGGATGGCAAGGGCCACATGCAGGCCACGGGGGATGTCTATGGCACGCAGCAGGACAAGTCCTTCTCCGGGGATCAGGTGGACTACTATCCGAATGAGAGCGAGTACATCGTCATGGAGAAGGGTGGCTACATCAAGACAAGCGACGGCACCTTCACGGCGGCCCGACTGGAGGGGTGGCTTGCCAATGAGCACTACGTGGGCACCGGCAATGCCCACCTGGTGAGCCCTGCGAGAGATATCGAAGCCGGCGGCGACAGCCTGGACTACGACGGCAAGACTGCCGAGGGCAAGGCCACTCTCACGGGCAATGCCTGGGCCACCCAGGGCAACAACACCCTCCACAGCAACCGCCTGACAATCTACCTTGCAAAAGACGGCAAGGCTGCGGTACAATAAAAGTAAAAAAGGGACGGAGAATTCCATGCACATAGAGGCAAAGAATCTTGTCAAGAAATTCAAGCAGCGCACTGTGGTGGACCGTGTCTCCCTTCGGGTCGAAAAGGGCGAAATCGTCGGCCTTCTGGGGCCCAATGGCGCCGGCAAGACCACATCCTTCTACATGATCATCGGCCTCGAGCATCCGGATAGTGGCAGCGTCTACCTCTCCGATGTGGACATCACCCGCCTCCCCATGAACGAACGGGCCCGCCTTGGCATCAGCTACCTGACCCAGGAGGCCTCCATCTTCCGGAAGCTTACCGTCAAGGAAAACATCATGGCGATACTGGAGACCACGAAGCTCTCCAAGGCAGAGCAGCGCACGAAGTATGAGGAGCTCGTCAAGGAGTTCCACATCGGCCACGTCACCGAGCGGAAGGGCACGGAGCTCTCCGGCGGCGAGCGGCGGCGCGTCGAGATCGCCCGCTGTCTGGCCCTCGAGCCTGAGTTCATCCTTCTCGACGAGCCCTTCGCCGGTGTCGACCCCCTGGCCGTCGCCGATATCCAGGAAATCATCGAGTACCTTCGCCAGCGGGGCATGGGCATCCTCATCACCGATCACAACGTGCGGGAGACCCTTAGCATCGTGGATCGGGCCTACATCCTCAACGAGGGGAAAATCCTCCTGGAGGGGGATGCCGAGACCATCGCGAAGAGCCCCGTCGCCCGCAAATTCTACCTGGGCGACAACTTCCGCCTGTGAGCGATAGGAGCGATTCATGAAACTTCGAATCTTAGACCGCTACATTTTCCGCGAGGTTCTCGTCACTTTCTTCTTCAGCATCTGCGCCTTTTCCACCGTGTTCATCGGCTCGGGCACCCTCTTCCAGATTGCCCGCTACATCACGGACTACGGCGCCTCCCTGTCCTCCGTCGTGAAGATCTTCGTCCTGGGCCTCCCGGGCGTCGTCATGTGGACCTTTCCCATGTCCATGTTGCTGGCGAGCCTTCTGACCATGGGGCGCATGTCCTCCTCGTCCGAAATCACCGCCATGAAATCCTGTGGCGTCAGCTTTCCCCGCATCGCCGCACCGATTATCCTCCTGGGCCTCGTGGTGAGCATCTTTGCCATGGCCTTCAACGAGTATGTGGTGCCCTGGGCCAACAATGCCTATCAGAACGTCATCTATTATGAGATAAAGGGCAACACCGGCATGAAATCCCAGGAGCATGTCATATTGAAGGACATCAAGGAGGGCAAGATCCAGCATCTGGCCTACGCCCGCTACTACAATGCGGACACGAACCAGCTCACCGGCGTCACATTGCAGAACTTCAACGCGGAGGGAAAGGTCACCCAGGTGGAAAATGCCGAATACGCCGAATGGACGGGCAGCTCCTGGACCATGCACAACGGCATGATTTACGACATCCAGGAGGGGGGCGATGCGACGCTGGCCCAGAGCATGCCCCGGGCCACCAGCACGCCGGCGGACGAGGATACCTCCCAGGAGGAGTCCGAGGAGGCGGATGAGCATGCCGAGACGTCGGCCAGCCATACCATGCGCTTTGACATCCAGACGCTCCCCATCGCGACGACCCCGAAGCAGATCGCGAGGGAGCAGAAGTCCGCAGAGGAGATGACCATGAAGGAGCTCCGGGCCCAGATTGACATCATGAAGAGCCAGTATGTGGACACGAAGAAGCTGGAGACGGAGCTCTACCAGCGGGTGACCGTGCCCATGGCGAGCCTCATCTTCGCCCTGGTGGGCGTGCCCCTGGGGATGCAGCCCACCCGGAATTCTTCCTCGGCGGGCTTTGCCATGAGCGTCGTCATCATCTTCTTCTACTACGCCCTCATGACCATGGGCAATGCCCTGGCACGGGGAGGAATCCTTCCGGCTCTGCCTGCCGTCTGGATTCCGAATATCGTCGGCCTCATCGCCGGTGCAATCCTATTTCGACGCGCCTCGCGCTGAATGTTTGCTAGAAAGGAGGGGCGGATATGTACGGTGTATTTCTCATCATCGTCCTCGTCATCACCGGCGGGGCCATCGCCTTTATCGGCGACAGGCTCGGAACGAAAATCGGCAAGAAGCGCCTCTCCATATTCGGCCTGCGGCCGCGCCACACCTCCATCCTCGTCACCATCGTCACCGGCCTTTGCATCACGGCGGCCACCTTCGGCATCATGGCGGCGGCCTCGGAAAATGTCCGCACGGCCCTCTTTGGCCTGGAAAAGCTCAACGAGCAGGTAAAAAGGGCGGAGGGGGATCT
>CAMCBT010000060.1 GCA_945873115.1 uncultured Mitsuokella sp. | reverse complement strand
TACATTTATATAGAAAATTTGGCTTTGAAGAAATACCCGTAGATAAAAAACGATTTCCATTTGAAAGGGCAGATATTGCTTTTGAGAAATTCTTTGACTAAAAATCGGCCATGCAAAAATACCGCCCTTTCGAGCGGCGTTTCCAATTTGGTTTCGGCTTAGAATGTTCTCTCGTAGGAAAGCCCCATGCTGTTGATTTTGGCGGCGAATTTTGCGCCCTTTGTAATTTCCTCAGCGGCTTTCAAAAGTTCCTCCGGTGTGTTGCGTCCGCCCATTTTGCAAGCGCTCCCCTCGGCTTTGATGTCCAACCAAATCCTGTGGGCATCCCAATCGCTATTGTCCTCGTTTTCCATTTCGTTGATGTCGATGCGGACGTAGCTTTTGTTGCTTTGGCAGGTTGCCCATCCCATCGGGTATCTTTGAATCTCGAATCCGTACTCGGCAGCCTTGCTCTTGATAATCTCTGCGATTTCCTTCTTGGTCATTTTCTTTTCCTCCCTTGTCGGTCGTCTGTGTTTTCCCTTTCGGTGTGTACATATTCCCGTACTATGGGAGAAATGGCAAGTCATAAACGATATTTATTTGTGTATACAATCCGCTAAAAAACTATCACCCCACGGCTGTCATAGACAGACGCGCCACTCTCATTTCCGCACCGAATCGCACGGTCAAGAGCCATGATGAGGGCAATCGCCCCGTCAATCTTCTCCGTGCTTTTTGCTTTGTCTGCCTTGATGTTTCCGGCAGGATCAGTGCGGATGAAGATGTTATCCATGTTCCACCGTAGCACTGGATGTCCACCATGGGCGATTTTTCCTCCAGCACCAGTTTCATCAGTTCCTTAGTCGGCGGCGACATGGATGCAAAGCCCTGTCCGAAAGGAACAACGGTAAAGCCCATCCCCTCAAGGTTTTGCACCATCTGCACCGCGCCCCAACGGTCAAAGGCAATCTCGCGAATATTGAACCGCTCCCCCAAACGCTCGATGAACTTTTCGATATAGCCGTAATGCACCACATTCCCTTCCGTAGTTTCCAGCTTGCCCTGCCTCTGCCAAACATCATAGGGAACATGGTCACGGCGCACACGCAAATCCACATTGTCCTCGGGAATCCAAAAATACGGCAGCACTGCATATTTATCGCTCTCGTCCAGTGGCGGGAACACCAGCACAAAAGCCGTGATATCCGTAGTGCTGGAAAGGTCAAGACCTCCGTAGCAGACACGGCCTTCAAGTTCATCTTCCGAAACCGGAAATGCGCAGGCATCCCATTTATGCATCGGCATCCAGCGGACGGACTGCTTCACCCACTGATTCAAACGGAGCTGACGAAATGAGTTCTCCTCCCCCGGATTCTGCTGGGCTGAATCACAGGCGGCTTGCACCTTGTCTATGCCAACGGTAATGCCCAGGGAGGGATTGGCTTTTTTCCAAACCGCTGGACTTGTCCAGTCTTCATCCTCTTTGGCTCCGTAGATGACCGGGTAGAAGGTATGGTCAATTTTGCGACCTTCGAGAATATCCAACGCCTTCTGATGCGTTTCATAGCAGATGGACTGCGTGTCCGTTCCTGCCGTGGTAATCAGGAAATACAGTGGTTGCATACGCGCATCGCCGGAGCCTTTGGTCATGACATCGAAAAGCTTTCTGTTGGGCTGGGTGTGGAGTTCGTCGAACACCACACCGTGTATATTGAAACCGTGCTTGGAATAAGCCTCGGCAGACAAGACTTGGTAGAAACTGTTGGTGGGCGCATACACCATCCGCTTTTGGGAAGCGAGGATTTTCACGCGCTTGCCCAAGGCAGGACACATCCGCACCATATCGGCGGCAACCTCGAAAACGATGGAGGCTTGCTGGCGGTCTGCCGCACAGCCGTACACCTCCGCTCGTTCCTCGCCGTCTCCGCAACAAAGGAGAAGAGCGACTGCTGCGGCAAGCTCACTGTTATGTGTCGGCACGAAAGACTCTCCCACCAAATAACAATGGTTGGCGCTGTCCACCTGAATACACTGCATGGGGATCTCCTCGGAGAGAGGTTCGATATTTTCCAGATAATGAAAACAGGAGCGAGTTTTCTTTACCCGCTCCCGTCTCCGGCAGATTTTTCTATGAAGTTTTGATGTTGGCTGATCGGCAAAAGTGGTAAACCGAATGGTATAAAGCGTTTCCCTCGTTGGCTCTCCGTAGCGTGTCGAGGGGGATTCGGTCATAGCGTTCTTGATGCCAAGACTCCATAAAAGTTCCCTGACCGTTTCGGCAAGCTGTTTTACGGTGCTGACATATGTGCTTTGTGATTTTCGGTTTCCAATACAGCCATCGGAATCCATCAGCCCTTGCAAAAGTGCCCATCGTTGCTTTTCGGAGGCTCGAAGATAAGTCGCCGGAATGATTTTATCTCGAAATGTCGGCACGAGGATTTTCCGAAGTTCGTGATAATATACACGGACGCTCCCCGGCTGGCAGATAGTGTTGTAGGCACGATACGGAATATTTGCCAAAACCGCCTGCAAATCTCCATCGCATACGGTGATTTCCGGTTTGGTGGCACAGCCGTTCCCCAGCCAGTATCCGTAAAGATACGGGTCTATCGGCAAATTACGCTCTTTGATTTGGATCGGATTTGCCACGGGTATACGAATAACGGAACGGAGAGCCTCATGCACATCATGCTTGTTCCGCTCCATATGCCTCATCGTGCGCCGATAAATCTCGCCTGTTGTCCACAGAAAAGGCTTGGTTTTGCCCACGATGTATTCCACATTCCAAAGATGCCGTTCTCCGGCTACAATTGAGGAGCCGTCACGGAAAGTCAGCCGATAGGCTTGCTCTGTATCGTCAACCTCGCTCTTGGCTACCACATGGCAGGGATGGCCGTTCTCATCGAAAACGGTATCGCCGACTTGCAAGTCTCCCATCGTGGCAAAGCCGCCCGGCGTAGGAATTTTGGTGTCCAAGGCTAACTGCTTTCCTTGCTTTTTCGGAATTTCAACATAGGCTGTATTGAATTGACGGTAGCCGTTTTTCTTGATGATGCCGAAAAGGTCGCGGATAATCCGCTCCTGCCAATCAATGAGGTCGAAGGGCTTTCCTGCCCATGTCCCCTTGGTATGGCACAGACACTCGATGAATCCCACCGCATAATCTGCGGCATCGGCATCGTAGCGGGAATCCTTAGCCATGAATTTTGTCGGCGTGTAATCGGTCAATTTCCGCAAGCAAATCACCTCCCATCAAAAAGGAGCCGCCATAAGCGACTCCCAAAATCTATCTGTACGAGGAACAGCCCCGAAGGGCTGCGCTCGGTTGGTTTCGTTTTTCAGTTGTACATCTTCGTCAAAATGGCGTAGGCGCGGTAGCCAAGCTCCGTTTCCGGCTCCATGTCCCACCCACGCTCGTAATGCAGGAGCATCTTGCCGTCGGCGCGGCATTCCAGTTTGGAAATCCTGCCACCGTCAATCCCCCATTCCGAGCCTTCCTCGAAATGCTTTACCCAATACTGTACTTTCGTTCCGTCAATCTCGATGCTGCCTTTGCTCCACATGGTCGTTCCCTCCTTCGCTTGCTCCTCGCTGATGATCGGCATCGGGGGAGCCGTGCAGCTCCCCGTCCCTTTCTCAGCGTCCTATCTGGATGGCGAAGTAGTAGCCGAAGACGTCCCTTGCAATCCCGAATGTGCTCTGGATACCGTTCCTGCGGTCTTCCCGCATCGTTGCCTCGGCAAGTTCCATCGCCGCCTTGCGGCTTTCCTCCCGGCTGAGTCCCTCGAAGCGGTACTCGCCGTCCTTCTGCAATCTCCTGATTTCGTTTCGCATGGCTATTTCCTCCTTTGTTTGTCCGTGCATTTCCCCTTGCGGTATGTGTATATTCCCGTACTATCGAAGAAATAGCAAGCGATAAACGCAATTTATTTGTGTATACAATCCGCTCGTTCACCAAAGGCATGGCAAATCTTTTTCTTGCGGCTGGCTGTAATCGTAGGCATCGCCGAGGATTTCCTCGTCAAAACCGAACTTCTTGTAGGCCTCATCGAGGATTCGCAGGTAATGCATGGATGGCGTTCCAAGTTTCCGCTCCTCATGCATGATGTAGGCCATGCCGCGAGTGTGTCCGCATTTCGCCCCATGTTCATCGGTTTTCACGGCTTGGATTGTCTGCTTGTAGTAGAAGGAGGGGAATCCCTCGTAGCGGTCAAGCCGTTCCTCATCGGCAGCCGAAATGCGCCAAAGGAGGATCGGCACGATGAGTCCTTTTTCCCGCTCGATGGTGGCGTAGGCTCCCGTAAGGCTCCCCTTGAACATCAGCCGCCAGCCTTCGAGCAAGCCCGTCCCCAAAAGCTGTGCCTCCGGGCAGCGGAACTTCATCTGTTCCATGCTCATGTTCGAGCCGTAAGCAATGTAAATTCTCCCCTTCATGTCCATCAATCTCCCTTCTGCTCTCGAAGAAACATCCATTGGCTTCTACCACCCCAAGCCCGCCATCCGGCGGGTGGTTTGGGGCTTGGTGCTTAGTGGGTGTTTCTTCCAAAGCGGAAGGCTGCGTCCCCGGCAAGGTTCCGGGTCAGGATGTCCCTCGCCGTGGCGAACTCTTCGCCGATAAATCCCATCCGCATCAGCCAAGTCCTCATCGCGAATTTCGGATTCTCGTGCTGCGGCTCCTTGGGGCTTGCGGTCTTGAGGCTCTTGGCCATCTCGGAAAGGGCGAGGCAAAGCTGGATGTAGCTCTTGAGTTCTCCACCGTGCAAGCCGCCCTTGCGCTCCGCCGTGGGGTTGGCGAATTGGAAAAGCCGGAATTCAATCGTCCCCTTGGTGAAGGTTGCATGGTAATTGAGGCAATGGTATCTCGAATCGTTGTAATGGTGGTCGCGCCCGTGGCTGGCGTAGTTTCCTTCGTACCAAATGTCCGCTATCTTCTCCATCGTCTTTGGCTTTTCTTTGTTGAGCCGCTCGAGGAAATTGGGGTTGACCGTCCGGCAGTAGCGTCCGATGCGGCTCTGGTCGATTCGCATGGCGGCAATCAGGAGGCTCTCGTGGCTTGCCATCAGGTTGGCAAGGTTGCGGAGGGTTTGGGGCGTGTGGTCGGCTTTCCCGATGTGGATGTGGACTCCGCACATATGGTCGGGGTTGCTTTTCGCCCCCTCGTGGCGCAACCGCCGGAGGAGTTCCTGCAAGGTTTCGATGTCGGCGTAGGTCAGAATCGGTGTGACCAATTCGGTCTGTTCGCTGTTGTTCCGTGCCTTGATGCTGACGTCCCTCTGAAATTTCCACTCGCGTCCCTGGGCATCCCATGCGCTCCAGGTGTAGTATCCGTTTTCGTTGGCGGTATCTTCGTAGTTGTCGGTGCCGAAAAACTCGGCGGCAATCTTGGCTGCCTTGCTGCGGCTGATGTTGTACATCTCGACCTCTACTCCGATGGTCTGGTTCTTCATGTTCTCAATCTGCCGTGCGGTGGTCTCTTTCATTTTCGCTTGCCCCTTTCGCTTGCGCTGTGTGTTTTCCTTCTTGCACTTACATTAATCACTCTTTTAAGAACAATTATCAAGTGTTATTTTGTGTATACACGGCGGATTTTTGTATTTATTTTTGCGAAAGGGAATGACGGCTACTTGGGCATTTCGCCCGTCAGAATGAAGTGTACATAATCGGCTTTCCGCTCTTCGATGAAGAGGACAAGCTCGTGGTAATCCTTCTCGAAAGCCAGCCGCTGAACCTCGTGCACGGAGAACATATTGACGGCTCCGCTGTCACGGATGTCCATGATTTGACTGCGGATTTTCTCATTCATGGTGCGCCTCCTTCACGATGCGGAAATCGTCCGCTTCCGGGATTAGGCTGAGGGACGAGCCGCTCTGCCAGCTAACCAAGATGCTCCCGGCATCATCCACCCCTTGGATTCTGCCCAAAGTCCCCAATGGTGGGGACTGGGCATCTTCCATCGAAATCAACTCCACGATTGTCCCTGCCGGGTACTTCCTGCGGAGCCGCTCAATTTGCTCCCTGCTCGGAAATCTCATCGTGAGCCGCCTCCTTCCTGTGTCCATCCTTCCAAGAGGAATTTCCGCTGAGATTCCGCATGAGGATTTTCCTTGCCGCCTTGTACTCCTGCCCAATGAAGCCCAGCCGCAGGAGGAAACAGCGGAATGCGTAGCGAGGATTGTCCACCGCCTTGTCCTTGACCGTCACCCGCTTGGCTTCCTTGGCGTATGCCACCAGCTTGGTCAGGAAAAGCATATAGGCGTTGGTTTCGTCCCCCATGCTCTCCTGCGAGGAATATTTGAACCATGGGAAGGTCAGCTTGCTGTTGGCATCCTCATAGTCAAGGCTCTCGGTCTGGAAAGCCGCCTTGAGGAGGGTTGCCTTGCCCGCAATGGCGGCATCGAGATTGTGCCGTGCGTGTTCATCGAGGTCATTTGGAAGGCTGATGGAAAGCCGGTCAACGAAAGCATCTTCCTGTTCCTCGGCTTGCAATTCCGCTTTCTGCTCCCGTTCCGCTTGCTGGGCTGCCGCCATTTCTTCCTCCGTCATTTCCTTCTGGTTGCAATCCTCATCCCAAGGCATCTCGTAAGGCCCGGCAAACTGGCTGGTGCTGACGGGCTGTTCTTCCTCATCGGTTTCGGCATCCGGCGCAGTCTCGCATTCAAATCCTGCCTGTGCCAAAGCCTCCAAAACGTTCTCTACTTCTTCGCTATCCGTGCGGTCATCGAAAATCAAGGCTCCGTTGCGGTCAATCTCGAAATCTCCTACTCGGTAGGAGCAGGACGGCACTCCGAGATACTCTACCGTCCAGCCACCCAATGCCTTGCTGATGACCTTCGTCATTTCCTTGCGCCGTGCGCCAGTCACGTTGTAGTTCACAGTCATTTTGAAAACCTCCCTCGCTTTATGTGATTATGCCCGCCGAACCTATCCTGCCCGGCGTAGTGACATATTCCCGTAAAGAGGGGGAATAGTCAACGGGTATGTGGAAATAAAGATTGTATACAAGACATCAGCCGTGACGGGCGAAGTGGGCGATTCCGTACATAATATAGAACACCACCGGGAGCGATACCCCGTTGCCCCACATACGGTATTCAGCCCCGTCTGTGTGGGGATTTGCCAGCCACTTACGGATTTGGTTGTCCGTCTTGGGCTTTTTCGCCGTTCCCATGACTTTTCGATGAGTCTCGAAAACCTCCCGCCAGAACTGCATCTCTTCCTCGGAAGGGTTCTCCGTGCCAAGATCGGCGCACCAATTCGGATCGAATCCTTGGAGCTTGGCGCATTCCCGTGGAGTAAGCCGCCGCACGGCATAGCCTTGCTGAACGGCTCCCGGCCCCCTCGCCGTCATGGGTGGCTGTAACTCTTCGTCGATGGAAGGGGAAAACTTCGCATTGGCTCCGGCATTGAACACATCCCGCCCAATGCCGCAGCAGACAGCGGCAGGATCTTTGTAGTCCCGTGACATAAGCGTTGGAGATTTCTCCTGCTCCACTTGTGTGTAGCCGCCCGTGGTCATGGCGAATGTCGTTTTCTCCACAATGGCCAATCCGCCTTGGTTGCGGTCTGGAGTCACACCACCGGTATCAAGGCAACGGGATACATCCGTTTCGTAGACGTTGTGGCGGGCGTTCTTCGTTCCTTCCGAAGTGAGTCGCACATCCACGGAGCTGACCACCTCGGTGGGAATCACCAGCGGCTGATTGTTCCCTCCCGCACCATAGGTCTGGGAGATGGTCGGCGCAACATCGAGAGATCCGTTGTACCGGGCATCTTGGGCATGGCTCTCAAAAATCAAAGGAGAGTGACGGGCTTCGGCGCCGAGGGTGTTGGTGCGCTCCTCCGTCACGTCCATGCGGTTGCCGCCTTGGTCGTTGAGGACTGCGGGAATTACTCCCGCTCGAAGCGTGAGAGATTTCTCCACCTCGTAACCAATGCCCCGGCTCTTTGCGGAGTGTTCCGTGCAGAATCCCGCCGTCACAGCTCCGCTTGCCGCTCCAAGGCCAGACGCAAGACTTCCAGCAGGGATTTGCCACGAGCGGAAGCACGCCGGAGAATCCCCAAACAGGCTCTCGGTGTCAAATAGTATTTTTCCGGCACATCGGCCTCCAAAATCTGCGACAACATAGCAACGGCGCCGCCGCTGTGGAACTCCCCAGCCCTGCGAATCCATGCACCTGTACGCAATCGACCATCCGTCCCCCATGAGAATGTCGGCGTAAGCCCATCCGTTTTTATCAGGCAAAGGCACCTCGGGAGCCTGCGGCACTTTGATGTGGACGATTTCCGTGAGGACGGTCTGGAAGTCGTTGTTGCCGTCCTTGCCGGAGGAGAAAATCCCAGCGACATTCTCCCACACGATGAATCTTGGGTATCTGCCATTGGTTGCACACTTCATTTCTTTTATGACTCGGATAGCCTCGAAAAACAGGGAAGAACGGCTGCCATGCAAGCCCCGGCGTGCGCCGCTTAGTGAAATATCTTGGCACGGACTGCCGAAGGTGATGATGTCCACCGGCTCAATTTTGTCGCCATCCAGTTCGTGTATATCCCCGTAGTGCTTGACGAAGGGCAGCCGCTTGGTGGTGACGCGGATGGCGAACGGCTCAATTTCACTCGCCCATATCGGCTGCACTCCGACAAGCAAGCCGCCAAGAGGGAAACCACCGCTCCCGTCAAAGAGACTGCCCAATGTCAATTTCTCACCATCCATAGGTCAGCCTCCCTGTTTTGCCGCCATCCCGTCCAGAGCTTTGCCGACAAGCCACAAAGCACTGTCCACTGCGCAGGGCAGGAATACACGGTCGCGGAACTTGCACCAGCCCATTTCCTTTGCCGAGGACTCCCGGAGAGCTGCAGTATAGACAGCAGCCACTTCCTTCACAGCGGGCAGAGCCTCATTCTTGAGCCAAAAAACGGAGGCTTCTTTTGCCTCCGTCCCTACGAAATCCGCTACATGGTTTTTCAGTTCGTTCTTCAGAATGTCAATCTTCATAATCAGCCAACCTCCAATTCATAGTCCGTTACGCCACGGGCAATCGCACGGGCGAAATCATCCTGCCGGGTACGGAGCAGTTCTTCATCGTAGGGATTGTCCACGAACGCAGTTTCTACCAGAACGCTCACGGCATCGGTGTTGTTCAGCACATAGAGACTGGTGTCGGTATGTGGCACGGCTCCCTTGGCTCCACGGTCGGTCGTGCCGAGGGAATCCACAATCTGCCGCTGGATGCACTCGGCGAGCCGCTTGCCGTTCCTGCTCGTGTGGTAATGCCATACCTCCGTGCCATTGGCACAGGTATTGAATGCATTGCAGTGGATAGAGATGAACACGTTCGCATCCAGATTGTTGGATGTGCTGACTATCTCATAGAGGTCGTCCGATTGCAGATTGCCGATAACTTCCACTCCGGCAGCAACGAGATATTTCTCCACCAAATCGGCGATGCTCTTTGCCACGTCACACTCCCTAAGCCCCGTGGCGGGATTCGATGCCCCTGGGTCGGGGATGCCGTTTGGGGCATGTCCAGGATTGATGAACACACGCATAATCATTCCTCCTTCGGTTTCGGAACATCGGCATAGGGAATCTTCTCCCCGCCACGCTCCACAAATACATCATCAAAATTTCCGTCATGGGCTTGAAGGTACCTCGCCACAGCCACGTCTACAAACTTCGGCTCCAGCTCCACGCCATAGCAGACGCGCCCCAACTGGTCGCAAGCGATGAGGGTGGATGCCGAGCCGAGGAAGCCGTCCAGCACAAGGCCGTTCGTCTGTGTGCATTGCTTGATGAGATAGGCAATGAGCGGCACCGGCTTGCTGGAGGGATGCCCACATCCGTCCTTCCTGGAATCCTTGATGCGGTCAAACTCGAACACCGTGGTCTGTTTTTGGTCGCCGTACCAAGTATGCTTGCCATCCTTTCGCCAGCCCCAGATAATCGGCTCATGGATGTACTTCCAATCAGTGCGGGTGAGTACTCGGCGGTTCTTCTTCCAAACCAGACCTGCCCCAACTTTAAAGCCCGCATCTTCATAAGCGTCATGAAAGATGCGGGCTTTTGCCGTTGCGTAGAACACATAGCTGGAGGCATCCTTGGCCATTGCTTCATGAAAACAACCAAAGGCTTTCGTCAGGAACTCATAGGCCTCTTTGTCGGACAGGTCATCATTCTTGATTTTTCCGGAGGTGCTTTCGAGCTTGACCATATACGGGGGATCGGTGCAGACCAGATTCACCTTCTCGTTGCCGAGCAATCTGCTGTATGTCTCCGGCAGAGTGGAATCTCCGCAGATGACTCTGTGCGTGCCCAGGTGCCACACATCTCCCGGCTGGGAGATACATGGTTTTTCCAGTTCTGCATCCACATCAAAATCATCTTCCTTGCCATCCCCGTCATCGACGGTAAAGAGGTCAGCGATTTCCGCTTCATCGAAGCCTGTCAAATCAATGTTGAAGTCCATGCCCTGCAAGGCTTCAATCTCGACACGGAGCATTTCCTCGTCCCAGCCTGCGTCCATCGCATAGCGGTTGTCCGCCAATATGTAGGCTTTCTTCTGAGCCTCGGTCAGATGGTCAACGAAAACGCAGGGGACATCGGCGATGCCTTCCGCTTTAGCGGCAAGCACACGCCCGTGTCCGGCTATGATGCCGTAGTCACGGTCGATGATGACGGGATTGATAAATCCGAACTCCCGAAGGGAAGAGCGAAGTTTCGTGACTTGCTCCGGCGAATGTGTCCGGGCATTGTTGGCGTAAGGTACGAGCTTGCCGATGGGGACAAGTTGCATTTCGGATGTAGTTTTTTCCAAAGATGTACACCTCCTGAAAAATATTTTTAATCCAAGCAGGAAAACAATTTTTTATGTAGAACACTCAACGCATGAGATTGCAATGCGATATTTAGATAATGTAAAGATATAAGGCTTCACGGGTTAACGTGTGCTGGATTATTTATTATCTTTGAAGGGAAGTGGTGTGTTATGTTACCGTTTGTGCTGTATGTGGTAGGAGCAGGACTTGCGGGCATTGCACTTGGTAATGTTGTAGAGGGAAAGGAACAACGTCAAGCACGTCTACGCTCGTATGCAAGGAAACTCAAAGAAAATGGTCATGATATATTAGGCGATATGATGGATGTAAGCAATAACTTGGAAAGCAGTGCGCTGAATGTGGTTGATGCTAACCCAATATCACAAGCATATAGATTCTTTACAAAAAAGGAATTTTTGGATGAAGCAAAGAAAAAATTGAATATTGGAGATCATATAGCTGTCGATAGATTTTCCAATTACACTCATCATGCAATATACGGCGGAAAGGGTCGCGTAATAGAGTATGATGACGGTGAGATAATTCAATCTAACTTAGAAAAATTTATAGGTGATGATGTGACATTATACAAAGTCGAGAGCGAAAGCATTTATTCACCTGAGAAAATATGGAAAAGAGCTTGTTCGCGACTTGGTGAGAGGAGCTATAACCTTTTGTGGAATAACTGTGAACATTTTGCAAGATGGTGTAGAAATGGCGAAAATTTGGTTTCAAACAATAATGGGTGGGTTAAAAAAACAACTATTAGACAAATTGATGAATCTGAAGTACCACCCGAAATATTAAAGATGTTTCGGGAAAATAAGTGTTGATTATATAAACATGAATACATTATCTGTGTGATTTGATTTCTATGCTCGTAAAAGGAAAACTGTTCCTGCTAGGTGATCATCCCCTAAAAGATGATGTGTCTTAAAATGTCAGAGAGTGGTACGCCGTAAAGTTAATGCGTATACGTGATGACTAAAGGAGGCGTTTATATTGGCAACAGTGCTAAATATGGCCAAAGAAGCTAGAAAGAAGAGTAAAGAAGCGGAGGAACTTCAAGCAGAAGCGGTTTTCCTCTATATCGAGGAAAAACCTGTCGGGTATATCAAACCTCTAGCCGAGAAAGCTCGCGAAGTAACAATTGAAGCGAATGAAGCAAACCGCATGGTACTGAGTCAATTGGAGAAGAATTCCGCTTTACGTTCTATATATGAATCTTACATTAAAAAGAATGAGGTTTTTCTTGAAGCAACGCAGCAATAACCAATATATAGTGAAACTTGCTAACAAATAAACGTGAGAATCATTGACGATTCTCACGTTTATTTGCGCTATAACGGAGCAGTTGTTCCATCTTGTCAACTTGGGGCAATCCCTCGAATGTGGTGGTGCAGTTCTGCTTGACGATTTCAAAAATCTCGTACCACAGCAGATTGGCCTGTTTCTGGTAGGCGTTCGCCATCTGGACGAAGGGAGAGGAAATCGCGCCTCCCGTGGTGGGGTGCTTGCCGAGCAGACCGTAGGAACTCACAGCCTCGTCGCATTGGATGAAGCGGGCGAAAGACTGAGCATAGCTTTCGATGAGCCGGGGATTGACCAGTTTCTCACAGCCTCGCTCCTTGAGCCAGATCCAAGTCTCACGAAAAATCTCGTCCGCTCCCAAGGGTCTTCCGTCCCTTTGCTTTGCCGAGAGGTATTCGCTTGGCTGCGGCATCTCCTCACCGCAAAGATCTGCGGCACTCCCCAGCTCTGCGCCGTTCAGTTCCGTCATGGGGAACTCCATAACCGATGCCTCACGTCCGTTTGCAATCTTTTCTGCCAGAGCATCCGGCTTATCCCCGGCGCGTACACGCCTGCCGCCTCTGTTTGTTCCGTCTTTCGCCACATTTTCACCTCCCCGTGGTTAATACCCCGTTTGAACCGTCTTTTTTGTGCGTGAGCCCCCATGCCGGTCGTGCTTCGGCAGGGTTGCAGAGATTTTGTCTTCCCCTCCCCTTTTGATAAATATTTGCTTTACATCGTAAACCAAACAGGCTATAATGAATGCAAA
>CAMCBT010000059.1 GCA_945873115.1 uncultured Mitsuokella sp. | reverse complement strand
GCCGTTTTCCCGGTCGCCCTCGTCCGGCTTGAAGTTGTGGTAGCTCACATTGAGATCCACGTTGGCGATGAGGTTCTTGTTGACGCCAATTTGCACCTCGTTGAAGTTTTTGCCGGCCACGAAGGAGGCGTAGCCGTCGAAGCCGAAGATCTTCGGCGTGCTTACCGCGGCGCCGATGTAGGGGTTCGCCTTGTCCTCGCCGTCCCCCTTCACATTGTGCATATTCCAGCGATAGCCGGCGATGCCCTTGAGGGTCGTGCCGACGGCATCGTACTGGAGGTAGACCGCATCCTGGTTGGCGTACTCGTCACGCGCCATGTAGGTATAGCCGATGGTTGTCTTTCCTGTCTTGTGCTCCACATAGGCCCCGTCCGTGGCGACGCCTGCCGCCGTATCGCCGCTCTCCATCTGGTTGACTGGCGCGGCAAAGGCCGTCACGCTGCAGGCGGCAACTGCGAGCCCGAGGATCCATGCTTTCTTTTTCATAAACGACACCTCATTTCGTGAATTCTGAAACTGAGGTCATTGTAGCAGATTTTGCGGATGGGTACAAGAGCCGTCTTTGCGGGAAGGCTTTGTCGTATAGAATCGTGCGGGTGAAATCAAGGGATAGAAAATTATTCGCGGAAATTTTCAAAAAGTTCTTGACAGGGAGAGGGGGAGATGGTACGATATAGACAGGTCAAAGGAAAAAGGTGTTCAGCCTTACAAAAGACAATTGTCGACATGATTTGACCGAAGGGAGGAGAGTCCGATGGGCTAGGTCAGCTTGCCCGGATCTGTTCATGACTACACAAAATCCAAACAAAGAACATCACGACGTGAAATGACCGCTATCAGGTGACGAGAAAGCCGATAGCGGTCATTTGTATTTTATGGGCTTGTGGCGAGTGCCCCGGGGACATTTCCCTTCGGAAGGGGGTGAAGAGTCTTGCGTGCAGCGAAAGGGGCGTAGGGCTGGATTTTTCGGGACATGCCGGACGAATGGGACGCTACGCACCGAGGAAGCGGCGGACGAAGAGGAGGGCGAAGCAGGCGATGGCGACGGCGAAGGAGAAGAGCTCCACGATGCGGATGGGGTAGACGTAGTGGAGGGGGATGTCCATGATGCGGGGTACGTTGCTGGCCAGAAGCGATAGGGCGATGGCGAGGTAGAGCGTGACCTGGGTAAGGGAGTAGGGGCCGAGGCCCGATAGGGCCCGGAGGATGAGGTAGATGGCCAGGGCCACGAGGAAGGTGGCGGTCTTGCCACGAAGAAAGCGCTGCATAAGGGGGCTCCTCTCGAAAATCATACTGCCCTGCGAAGGGGATAGGTCTTCGTGATAAAGAGGGAAAGGGCCAGAAGCAGGAGGCCGGAGACGACGAAGACGTAGGGCATGCCGAGGTAAGTGGCCACGAGGCCGCCGAGGAGGGGGCCCGTCATGGAGCCTACTTGCTGGGCGGCGAAGAGGAGGCCGAAGATGCGGCCCTTGTGGGAGGCGGGGGTCTCCTGGGCGAGGATGGCGTTGATGGAGGGGTGGATGGCGCAGAAGAAGAGGCCGCCGGCAAACTGGCAGAGGGCGAAGAGAGGGAGGCTTCTCGGGAGGCTCTGGAGGAGCATGATGGTGCCTGCGCCCCCGAGGCCTAGCGTCATGGAGAGGAAGAAGCCCCGGCTCTGGCCGAAGCCGCCCCAGAAGGGGGCCGCCATGGCTCCTGCGATGCCCCCCAGGGAGAAGACGGCGCCTGCCACGAGGACGAGATTGTCGATAGGCCCGGCCAGCTCTGCGATATAGGTGGTGATGACGGGCTGGAGGATGAGGATGACCATCTGGACGAGGGTGCCACAGAGGAGCATGTTGCGGATGATGGGGATCTTCCAGAGATTGACCTCCGGCTCGTCCTGCTTTTTCTCCACCTTCGGGGCCGGGGGCTCCTTTATGACGAAGAGGAAGACGAGGAAGTTCAGAAAGAGGGCGACGGCGGCCACGAAGAAGGAGTAGCGCATGCCCACAGCCTCGGCGAGAACCCCGCCCAGGAGCGGCCCTACCACGCCGCCGGCCGTCAGGACTCCCTGCATGACCCCCAGGGAGAAGCCGAGCTTTTCCCTGGGGGCATAGAGGCTCATGATGGCCAGATCCATAGGCCATAGCCCTGAGGCAAAACCCTGGAAGAGGCGCATGAGGGTGAGCTGCTCTGGCGACTGGACGATGCCCCCGAGGAAATAGCTGACGGAGAGCAGAAGGCTTGCCCGGAGGGCCATGGCCCGCTTGCCCTTCGTGTCGGCCATGCGCCCCCAGATGGGGGCCATGATGGCGGAGACGAGGAAGGTGGCGGAAAAGACGATGCCCGACCACATATGGACGGAGCTGTCGGCGACGCCCAGCTCCATGGTCAGGTACATGGGCAAAAAAGGGATGAGCATGGTGTAGCTCGAGGACATGAAGAGGATGTTCACCACGAGCACAGCCAGTACGATTTTCCAGTTCAAAAGGATTCCTCCCAACAACAAGACAAGCCTATTGTAGCACGATGGGCACTGTTTTTCCATGAGTCGCCCGTGAAAAATCTATCCGGAGAAAGGCGGTGATGCTATGTTTTCCGCTCTGCTGGATTTTCTGTTTCCGCCCCATTGTCCGGCCTGCGATGCCTATGTGCCTAGCCGCGGAGGCTGGTGCGAGAGGTGTCTGGCGGCTGCGATTGCGCCGGTGAGGCTGCAGGTTTCGGGGGCCTTTGAGGCCTGGGCTCTCGGAGCCTATGAGGAGCCCCTTTCCCGCATGGTAAAGGAGCTGAAGTACCACGGGAAAAGGAGCGTGCTGCCGGCGATTGCCACGTTCCTCTGGGCAGTGCCGGTCTGCGCGAAGGGGCCCTTTGATTTTGCCACCTGTGTGCCGCTCGCGCCAAAGCGGCAGAAGGCCCGGGGCTTTAACCAGGCGGAGGAAATCTTCCGTCCCTGGCTGAAGGAGCAGGGCATTCCCCTCCGGCAGGTGATCCGCCGCACCCGGGAGACGAGACCTATGTACGGCCTCACAAAGAAGGAGCGGCAGGAGAATATGAAGGGGGCCCTCGCCCTCGTGGAGGGCGCGAGCGTCAAGGGGGCGCGGGTGCTGCTCCTAGACGACATCTTCACCACCGGCGCCACGGCGGAAGCTGCATTATCCGCACTAAAAAAAGGCGGTGCGGCAAGTGTGAGCATCCTATGCCTTGCAAGCAATGCGGGGAGGTAGCGAGGCTGCATCCCAAACAATTTTGTTTCAATACTTCAGAAAACGATTGACAAATCATAGAAACGTGCTACTCTAAAAAAGAATTATAATTTCATATCGAAGGAGCAGGTGCCGAAAGGCATAACAGAGAATCCGGTCAAAGCCGGAGCGGTCCCGCCACTGTGAGGGGAGCGACGCTGCAAAGATGTCACTGAAGGAAGCAAAGTTCCTTTGGGAAGGCGCAGCGAAGCGATGAACCGAGCCAGGAGAACTGCCTGCTTATCAATCACCGCCATACCCGCGAGCGATGGGGAGGGGATTCTCTTGGCAGATTGCCGCAGGTGCGCATATTTTATTGCGCGTCGTTTTGTGCGGCAGCCAGAGCAGTGCGTCTGTAGCGTATGCATCATGTTGCAACGAGAAGCTTTTCCGCATCGGAAAAGCTTTTTTTCATGGGGATTTCTCGATGTTTTCCGTTCGACCTTTCTCGTAGAAGCATTTTTTGCGGGTGTGACAGAAGAAGTAAAGGAGAGAGAACGATGCAGTGTCAAGAACAAGCCGGGAGAAACTGGAAGAAACGTTCCTGCTTTGCTGCGCTCGCAGGTGCGGTCGCCGCTTCTGTCTGCGCTGCTCCCGTTTCTGCGGCGGAGGTTCAGGATGCGACCGATCTCGGCGAGACCGTTGTGACAGCGGAGCGGATCCCTTCGAAGCGCATGGATACGCCGGCGAATATGGCCGTCGTCACGGCGAAAGAGATCGCAGCGAACCATTATGCAACGGTCGCCGAAGCCATCGAAAACATCAACGGTGTCGTAATTCGGCACATGGGCGGCGGGAAGCAGGACTATGTCTACTTGAATGGGGATGAGCGCGTCGTGCTGCTTGTCGACGGGGTGCGGATGAACGATGCGATGGGCGCGTCGGCAGGGCGCGCGAGCGTCGATCTCAATATGCTGCCCTCGGTGAAAAACATCCAGCGTATCGAAGTCGTAAAGGGCGGTGCGTCGGCGCTCTACGGCTCGGATGCTGTCGGCGGCGTCATCAACATCATCACGAAGAAGGGGATTCAAAACGAGACGCGCATCGATCTCAACACGGGTTCGTGGCGCACGCACA
This sequence comes from uncultured Mitsuokella sp., assembly GCA_945873115.1. Taxonomy (GTDB): domain Bacteria; phylum Bacillota; class Negativicutes; order Selenomonadales; family Selenomonadaceae; genus AWVT01. The sequence continues at coordinate 8,711 of CAMCBT010000059.1, read as the reverse complement.
ATATGGAGGTTACGAATCAGGGAAGTGACGGCACGCTTTCGTGGTTTGTCACGGGAAGCCTATCGCGGCAGGGCTATCTCAATTCGTCGCTCGGTGATCTGACGATTGAAAACAGCGACTCCACGGGAAATGGTTTTGCCGCACGTCTCGATGGAAGGTTTGATGATCGCTCGTCACTCGGATTTTCGTTTGCACACCGTTCCCTTGATGCGGGCGCGTACAACATCTCGGGCACATCGTTTGACAACGTAAGCTCTCGCGCGAACGGGAGACTCCGTGAAGTATTCAACGACTATGCGCTCACGTATCGCTTCAAGGAGGGTACGGCGACGCCCGGTTTCTTGCGCGTGTTCCACAATGGAAAGACGATTGACAATCAGGGGAATTTCGATACGACGTATTACGGCGCGGACTATCAAAACGGATGGACGCTGGGCGGTGCGCATCGCCTGATCGCGGGGCTCTCGTACCACAGGGGCGTCGGCACGAACATCAGCGGCGGAGGCTACGATGGAGAGGGCGTGACGAATACGGCACTCTACGTGCAGGATACTTGGGAGCTCGGCGGCAATGTGACGCTGATTCCCGGGATTCGCATGGATCACCATAGCAAGTTCGGCACGCATGTTACGCCGAAAATTGCCCTGAACTATCGCCCGGCAGAGGATACGCAGGTCTATGCTTCATGGGGACGCGTCTTCAAGGCACCGACGCTTGACGATCTCTATTACAACAATGTGGCATGGGGCATGTACGGCAATCCGAATCTCGATCCCGAGACGGGATGGACGGCAACGATCGGTGTTCGTCAGAAAGTCGGACGGCATGCGGAGGTCGATCTTTCTTACTTCCAATCCGAGATGAAAGACAAGATTTCCTGGGTGTTCGATCGTGCAACGTATCAAAGCTTTGTCGCAGCAAACGAAGACGAGCGCAAGCGCGGGCTGGAGCTTTCCTACCGCCAGACGCTCAGTCCTGCATGGAGCTATGAGCTTGGCTATTCCTATGTGTATACCGAGAAGGATGCGCGAGACGGAAATGGCTATACATGGGATAACGGCAACCTTCAGCCGAACGGCTATCGCATCGGCGTGCATTACGCAAAAGGCCCTTGGAAGGCAAATCTCTTCGGACGCTATGCGACGGGACTGGACACGGGCGTCTATCATAATTCCAGCGCAGGCATTTGGGATTTGAATGTAAGCTACGATATTTTGCCGAACTGGACAACGTATCTGCGCATCAACAACCTGACGGATGCGGAATATTATGTCTACAAAAACAGCTATGGATACTACCCCGGAACAGGCCGCTTTATCCAGATCGGTATGAATTATGCGTTCTGAGTATTTCGCGCGCGCCGCGCTTCTTCTCGCACTTCTCTCGTTCGCGCTTCTCGCCTTCGGCTGCGGCGGCGAGAGGGGGGGCGGCACGGGGGCGTACACGGTCACGGATGCGGAGGGGACGGAGGTCGTCCTTCCGAAACGACCGCATCGTATTTTGACGCTCTCTATGGGGACGGACGAGATCATGCTCGGCCTCGTCGCGCCGAGCGATATGGCGGCCGTCAACGCATTGCTTGATGATCCTGCAAGCTCCAACATCACGGAGCTTGCAGGCGCAATCGATGGGAAGGTGAAGGATCCTTCGTTGGAGGAAATCCTCGCCATGCGGCCGGATCTCATCATCGTGCCGGACTGGGGCGATACTTCTCTCGTGCCATCGCTGCGCGATGCGGGAATTCCCGTCGTCGTCTGCAAGGGCGCGAAGAGTCTTTCGGACATCAAGGAGACGATACGCCTTCTCGCGGCGGCGGCAGGCGTTCCTGCACGAGGTGACGCGCTCATCGAAAAGATGGATGTGCGCCTTCGCAGCATCGAGGAGAAGGTCGCGCAGATCCCCGAGGCGGATCGGAAGTCCGTCGTACTGCTCTCCCTCATGCAGACGTACGGCGGCTCCGGCTCTTCGTTCGACGAAGCGTGCCGCCTGGCGGGCGTCATCAACGGACGCGCCGCAATCGGCATCGCGGACGGACAGGTGATGACGAAGGAGGATCTCCTCCGAATCAACCCAGACATCCTCTTTCTGCCGACCTATACGGACCACGGCCGTTACGATGTCGATGCCTTTCGGCGGCAGTACCTTGACGATCCTGCGCTTCGGACGATGCAGGCGATCCGCACGAATGCGTTCAAGGAACCGTTCGAGGGATACCTTTACAACAATTCGCAGGACTTCGTTTTCGCGGTGCAGGAAATCGCGTATTGCGTTTATGGAGCGGATTTCGCGCTCGGGCGAAACGAGCATCTGAGCGCAGTGGAGAAATGATGGAACGCGATATGTTTTTGCATTCTGCCCCGCCTACTTCGCCCGATCCGCCTCTCTTGGAAGCGCGATCGCTTTCTGTCGGATACGAGAGGCGTCGCGTGCTCGACAAGATTTCCTTTGGGGCAGCGCGGGGCGAGCTTATCGGCCTTATCGGACCGAACGGGGCGGGGAAGAGTACGCTCATGAAGACACTCGGCCGTGCACTCACACCACTTTCGGGCACCGCCTTCCTCGAAGGACGTCCGCTGGATGCGTTTTCCGCAAAGGCGTTTGCAAGGCGCGTCGCATATCTGCCGCAGCGGACGGAGCCGACCTTTTCCTATACGGTGCGGGAGATCGTCCTCGCGGGACGCTATCCGTATCTTTCCTGGTGGCAAGGCGAGGGCAGGGCGGACAGAGAGGTCGCGGAGGCAGCGATGGCGTATACAGGCATCCGCGCACTTGCGGATGCATCGATCGATCAGATTTCAGGCGGGCAGCTTCAGCGTGTCCTCCTTGCGAAGGTGCTCGCACAGCAGACGCCCGTCCTCCTGCTCGACGAGCCTGCGACGGGACTCGATCTCATGTATCAGGAGGAGCTCTTCCGCTTCTCTCGTGCGCTTGCCGCTGCAGGGAAGACGATTCTCGTCGTTGTCCATGAGCTTTCCCTCGCCGCGCGATTCTGCTCGCGCCTCATCCTCATCGGGAAGGGGCGATGCATGGCAGACGGCACACCGGACGAGGTACTCCGTCCGAAGATCTTGAGCGAGGCGTACGACACAGATGTGTGCGTCGGGACGCATCCCGTCACGCATCATTATGACATTTATACGAAGGTGCAGCCACCTGCGGAAGAGCAGGCATGCCTTCGCATATTGCTCGGAGAGGAGGGATTCCATGGGCGTTGGTAGGCGGGGGAAGGCGGCGCACGGCGCATTTCCCGTGCTCGTGCTCGCCATCCTTCTTGCCTTCTTCTTCTCCTTGTGCGCGGGACAGTACGACATCGATCCGCTCGCCATTCTGGAAAAGGCGATGGAGATGCTCGGCATTCCTGTACGCTCTGGCGCACCGCTCACGGCGGAGCAGGAGGCCGTCCTCCTCCATATACGGGCGCCGCGCACGCTTGTCGGCTTCCTCGCGGGCGCCGGGCTCGCCGTATCCGGTGCCGTGCTGCAGGGGATTTTTCGCAATCCGCTGGCCGATCCCGGCATCATCGGCGCGACGGCGGGCGCCTCCCTCGGCGCCTGCCTCGCGATCGGGATGGGTCTTGCGTCAGGGATGCTTCTTGCACTTCCTGTCGCCGCCTTTCTCGGCGCAATTTTTGCCGCTTTGCTCGCTGTCGCGCTTGCCATGCGGCACGGGCGCATTGGAACGCTCGCACTTCTTCTCTCAGGCGTCGTCGTCGGGATGTTCCTTGCGGCGGTGACGGCGGCCGTCCTCACCTCGCTCGATGCTTCGAAGATGCAGCAGTATCTTTTCTGGACGATCGGGTCGCTGGATTATCGCAGATGGGATCATGTGCTTCTCGGACTGTTCCCCATCCTCATTTCCGCACTCCTGATGATGGCACTTTCGCGCCACCTTGATATCCTCGCGCTCGGCGAGGCGGAGGCGCGCGCTGTCGGAATGCGCGTGACGGCATACCGTGCGATCTTCCTCGCGCTCGCCGCCCTATCGACAGCGACAGCTGTCTGCATCAGCGGGAGCATTGGCTTCGTCGGGCTTGTCGTTCCGCACGCCGTGCGCCTTTTGCTGGGTCCTGGGTATCGCCGCCTCCTGCCCGCCAGCTTCCTTGCAGGCGGAGCTTTCCTTGTCTTTTGCGATGCGGCCGGCCGCATCCTCCTGCCGACAGGAGAGATCCGCGTCGGCATCATGACGGCCTTTCTCGGCGCGCCGTACTTCCTCTTTCTCTTGCGCCGCTATGTATATCGGATTTGACGAATCCTTTTTAGGGGGGATTTTCTATGATGGAAAAAGAATGGCTCGTTGGCAATCCGCATCTTCATGCGGAAGAGAGCAGTCCAATCGAGCGACGCATCGCACCGGAGCGGAAGGAAATGCTCTCCGCGCTCATGCGCCTTCGCGACATCCTCGGTGCGCCGCGCTATGATGCGCACATCGCGCCCGTCCAGAATATCGCGAAGAGCGGGAGCGTCCTTCTCGTGACGGTTCGGAGCGCAGCGGCGCGGACGATGCTTCTAAAGGAATGCGCCGCAACACTCAAGTCGGTGTTTTCCGCCGATGTGCTGAAGGTCATAGCGGTTTGAAGCGAGGAAGCAATCTCATGCGGGGAGGGCTGCTGCTCGTCCTGCTCCTTCTGAGCATCATCGTCGCCGCGGGTGTGGGCGCGGTATCCGTCGCTCCTGACGACATCGTCGCAAAGGGAATGTCGTACGCTTTCGGCACGCCGGACAAGGAGGCGAGGATTCTCTTTTCCATACGGCTGCCGCGCGTCCTCTTTGCGGCGGTCACCGGTGCGACGCTGGCGCTTGTCGGTCTGCTGATGCAGACGATCGCGCAAAATGATCTTGCCGATCCGTATCTTCTCGGCGTTTCATCGGGAGCGAGCGCGGGCGCCGTGTTCGTCATCGTAAGCGGCATGGCAGGACTTTTCGGCGGCTTCATGACGTATGCGGGTGCTTTTCTCGGCGCGGCTCTGGCGACGCTGCTCGTCGTTCGCTTCGCGGGGGGCGGTGCAAGTTCTGTCCGCCTCGTCCTGATGGGGACGGGGATCGCCGCGCTCTTTTCAGCCGTCACGATGATGCTCGTCTATGGTGCAAAGGATGAGGCGCAGGTGCGCAGCGCGATGTTCTGGCTGCTCGGGAGTCTGACGGGGATCGGTTGGCGCGCCCTGCCGATTGCCGTCTTCGTGTGCGTCTTGCTGCTGTTCTACCTTTGGCGGCAGCGCCACGCGCTCGATCTCTTGCTTCTGGGGCGCAAGGAGGCGCGTCATCTCGGGCTTTCCGTCGCTTCGCTTCAGAACAGCGCCGTCCTCATCGCTTCCCTTGCCGTTGCCGTCACGGTCGCCCTTTCCGGGCTGATCGGCTTTGTCGGGCTGGTCGTGCCGCATATCGCGCGCCGTCTCGGCGAAACGCGCCACGCCGTCGCCCTCTGGTTTGCGGCACTTCTGGGCGCGCTGACGCTCGTCTGGGCGGATGCGATCTCGCGCACCATTTTCCGTCCGGAGGAAGTCCCCATCGGGATTTTGACGGCGCTTGTCGGCGCGCCTGTTTTTCTTTGGATTGTCGCCAAGCGGTATGGGAGGGATTGAGATTGCTGGAGGTCAAGAATCTCTCCTTCGCCGTGCATGGAAAGAAAATCTTGCGAGATGTTTCCGTATCGTTTCCGCAGGGAAAGCTGTCGGTGATTCTCGGACCGAACGGCAGCGGGAAGAGCACGCTTCTCTCCTTTTTGGGCAGGGAGCGCATTTGTAGCCATCGTGTTTTTCTCGCGGGGCGTGATGTCGCGGAGATTCCGGATCCCGCCTATGCAAGGCTCGTCTCCATGATGACGCAGCGGCAGGAAGGCACGGCGGATTTTCGCGTTTCGCATGCTGTCTTGATGGGGCGCTTCCCCTGCAAGGGGCGCTATGACGATTACAGCGAAGAGGATGTCCGCATCGCGGGGGAGAGCATGGCGGCGGCAGGCATCCTCGCCTTGAAGGATCGCTCTCTTCTCGCGCTCTCCGGCGGGGAGCTGCAACGCGTCCGAATCGCACGCGCCTTTGCGCAGAGAGCGTCTGTCATGCTCTTTGATGAGCCGACGAACCATCTCGATGTGAAGCACAAGCTTTTTTTCCTGAATCGGCTGAAGGAAGAGTCTGCCACATCCATATGCGTGCTGCACGACATATCGCTCGCAGCGCGTTTTTCGGAGTTTCTTGTCGTGATGAAGGCGGGAAGGTGTGTGGCAAAAGGACCGACGCGGAGTGTGCTGAGCGGCGCGCTTCTGGAAGACGTATTCGAAGTGCCGTTCGTTTCCTTTCAATCGGGCGGCATCTCGTATTGGAATTACTGAAAGGGGAATGATGATTTTGAATCTAAGAAATGCGGAAAAAACGGGGATAACGATTCTTCTCTGCGGCACGCTTCTCCTGGGGGCGGCCGGCTGCGGGACGGCTCCGCAGGCAAAGCAGGAATCGTCGGGCTATCCCGTCGCATGGTCGGAAACGCTCGATGGTCAGACCGTCGAGCAGAGCGTCGAGAGCGCGCCGAAGCACGCCGTATCGCTTTCGCAGGCAACGTCGGAGATGCTCCTCCAGCTCGGACTCGAAGGCAGCATGGTCGGAACCGCGATGAAGGAAGAGCCGATCTACGAGCCGCTTGAAGCGGCATACGCAAAGGTGCCGGTGCTTGCGGAGAAAGAACCGTCCTTTGAGACATTCATGGCCGCTGAACCGGATTTCGTCACGGGATGGGGCGTCGACTTCACGAAGCGCGTCATCCCCGCCGACAAGATTCAGGCGCAGAACATCCCCATCTTCGTCCCCGCATCCATGGAGAAGACGGATGCCGATCTCGATACGCTCTTTGCGGATATGGAAAAGCTCGGCGCGATCTTTCATGTGGAGGACAGGGCGGCGAAGTGGGTGGATGAGCAGAAAAAGGAACTCGCCACCGTCCAAGGGAAGATTGGAGATCTTCCGAAAAAGCGCGTGTTCGTCTATGATTCGTCGGATGGACAGCCCTTCACCGTGTTCAAGGGCTACACGACGAACATCCTGAAGCTCATCGGCGCGGAAAACGTCATGGCGGATGCGGGCGTCGACAAGACATGGGCGACGACGAGCTGGGAAAGCATTGTGGCGGCCGATCCCGACTATATCATCATCACGGAATACGTCGGATTCCGAAACGAGGACGACTTCCAGAAAAAGGTGGATGCGTTCAAGAACAATCCGCAGCTTCAGAACATCAGCGCGGTGAAAGAGAATCATTTCGTACGCGTCCGTCTCTCTGAGATCACGCCGGGCGTCCGCACCGTCGCGGCGCTCAAGCGGCTGGCGGAGGAGATTCACGGCATTCGGATCGATTGACGGACGCATCCTTGCGGGGAGGGAGATGGAAGCTTATGGAATCTATTTTGTCGGGCATCGCCTTCTTTCAAAAGGGCGGATGTATCATGTATGTGCTGCTCGCGGCATCGATCTTCGTCGTGGCAATCGGCATGGAACGATTTCTCTATTTTCGCTCGGAGGATTCGGGGCGCGCCTTTGCAGAGGCGTTCTGTTTGCGCATGGCGAACGGCGATCTTTCGGGGGCGAGGAAACTGGCGGAGGATGCGCGCGGCGCGACGGCGGACATCCTCTTTGCGGCGATGAAAAAATACGAGCGCGGCGAGAAGGATGCGGAAAGCTATATGGAGGTCCAGTCGGGCGTCGCCCTCTCCAAGTTCAGGAAGCGGCTTTACTATCTTTCCGTCACCGTCACGATGGCGCCGCTGCTCGGGCTTCTCGGGACGATCAGCGGCATGATCACCGCCTTTTCCGTATTCAACCTCGAATCGGGCGAGGCGACGGCCATCACGGGAGGCGTCGGCGAGGCGCTCATCGCGACGGCGATGGGGCTGTGCGTCGCCATCGTCGCGCTCGCCGTCCATGCCTACTTCGCGCAGCGGCTGGAAAACATCGTCACGGATATGGAGCAGTGCTTCTCGATGCTTGAAGGGGCGGCGGGGCGCTTTTCGCCTTCTCCAGAAGGGGAGGGAGCGTAATGCGCCTTCGCGACCGCAGATCTTTTCAAAAGCCTGACATCATCATCATCCCGATGATCGACATCATGTTCTTCCTGCTCGTCTTCTTCATGCTCAGCACGCTCTACATGGTGAACCTGAAGACCGTCGATGTCCATATGCCGAAGGCGGCAAGCGCGACGACGCAGCTTTCCGTCACCTATCTCGTCACGCTTCGGAAAGACGGCAGCCTCTTTTTGGAAGATCAGCCGATCACGGAAGATGTTCTTCTCGCGCGCGCGAGGGAGGAACAAGCGAGGAACGGGAAGTTTTCCGTCGTCGTCCGCGCGGATAAGGAGATGGATTACGGCATGGTCATCGCGCTCCTTGACAAGTTCAAGGGCGCTGGAATCATGCGGTTCGGTCTTGCGGCAGAAACGGGGGCGAAGTGATGCGGACTCGGAAGAAGCGGGAGGCGCAGGCACTGCTCGGTGCCATCCTCGTCCATGTCCTGCTCTTCCTCATCGCGGCGCTTGGCGGATTCTTCACTTTTGTGCATCGCGTGACGGATACGGATCCCGCAGAGGTCGAGGTTTACGACTTGTCAGCAGGCGATTCGTCGGGCGGCGCAGGCGGCGGTTCGCCGCCCGTCTCCGTGCCCTCGTCCGAAGTGCCGGAAATCGTCATTTCTGATAGAGACATGCCGCCCGTCAGAGAAGACGAGAGGAAGGCAT